>JAKABN010000015.1 GCA_021796895.1 Thermoplasmata archaeon
AGAACACAGGCACCATCCGGATCATCGCTGTTTTCAGCCCGTCTCATCAACAGATGCACGGACCATTAACCGCAGATAGTCGCCGTAATTCCCACCATGCTACCTAACGGTTCATGTCCGGCATAGATCAAAGCTGAAAATTTATATACAACTTCATTGCTGCAACTATTGCAGGTAGTCCCACATCGGCATTACTTGCCTAGTTGCATATTAAAGTGGCTTAGTAATACGGGGCAAATATCAATCTCTTCGTTCTTTTTCTATTTTGTTTATATTGTCTCTGAGATCTTTTGCACGGAAGACTGTTATGTCGAGGCCGTCAGATAATGTAAGTGCGGTTTTCTTTGAATGAGAACCCATGTAAACAAGTATATCACCGTCGCGAATCATCCTTGCATCTGTTTGCGGATCAAAGAATTGGACACAGCCACCTCTGAGGTAAGCATATTTGGTGGCTAACCGGAAGATCGGCGTCCGCCTGAGTTGTTTGTTGAATGTTTCACTCTTACCTGACGGCAACACTCGGTTCAATCCTTCTAATTGGTCATCGGGAGGAGCAAGCAACTGCTGGCTGTCTATTCGATCAATGAGAAAGAAAACCATTGGCCTCTTATAGTGGGCGGAAAGATCGATAAGCTCCCTGGATTTCCATGTATAGTAACCAAGAGACTTTTCGTCCAGAAATCTGACATCCGTTTCGAACGAATAGCCGTTCCAGGCAAGCTTGATGTTCTCAGGCTTCAATTTCCCGAGAGTGGTGTCTCTTCTGCCATTTATTAGTAACTTCTGATCTGTTAAGAAGGCAATAATATCGGAAAGGGATATGAATGGGTTGCATTCGTCCCCGTGCGAATAGACTTGAGGATTGCACTTGCTCAGGAGTTGGTTCCATGCGCTCATTTTCTTGTAACGAAATCCGTCCACTAAAATTTCGGAATCATTTATATTGTGTCTATACACATACTGTGATGCAGCAATAGCCGAAAAGGCAGGACTGGTAGATCTGAGAAAATTATGAGTCCCGATATCTTCAGTGGGACAATTTTCACCTCCCACAGTCACGGAAGCTATCGTATTGGGCGGCAAAACAATATAAGAAAAAAACACGTGTTCTATTGAATCTTGAACGGACTTTACTAACTGATCGCAAAACGCAATAGCTCTCCCGATATCCTCGTCTAAGTGTTCCCTCATTCCTCTGGAACTCAAAAACGGCATGTCACATTGAAAACCGAAAGAATGCCGAAGTCTTTCAAATTCTCCCTTATACACCGATTCAAAAACGTCTGGATACTTGATGGAAACGCCACAGGCTAGCGGACTGAAAAAACCGGTTGTATAACTGATTTTTTTGCTCGAATCATTAGTATCTGGAACAAGTTTAGTCTTCGTCCTGTTGAAGTTCTTAGAATCAAATGCTACTTTCCTCTGCATCTGCTGAGGATAAGGATATCGGGATATTAAAAACATGAATGACCTGGGTAATTAGCAAGTATCGGGAGGTAAAGATTGGCCACTCATGGTTATTCCGTTACTACATGCGAATCTTCCATAAGAAACCAGGATGCTTCTGCTCTGGCTGCCGCTTATGCATCTCTGCTCAGCAGGAAAGGAGGTGAGTGCGGGCTCCGTGATGCAGGAGACGGACATCTATTTCCGCGTGCTGATGAAGAGCCTGCGTATACTGGAAGACATGGGACTTGTAAAGAGCCGGGTCGACAGCACCACATACCCGCCGAAGAGGATGATTGCACTTACAAGCAAGGGGAAAGAGGTCGCGGACAGGATGATGGAGATCGAGAGGCTGCTGGAAGGGCATAGCTGAAAAACCAATCCTGAAAGTTTTTTGAAGACAACGCTGTCAAAGAGGGAAGTGGAGAGGAAAGGGCGAATCTTACGCAATTTGATCATGGAGCAAACGACGATAGTCGTTTCCCCTCAATGAACCATATAGAGTCGTAGTTGAAATCGGAAGGTGAAATGCACAACTTGTTTCAGTTGCCCAAGTCGACAAATCCGACTCACATTCTGAGCATATCTGATCTAAATCTGCTTACACATGGACTCGACTTGGAGGTTGTTGCTGGGATGCGGCTACGTTCGTCTCTCGTTGCACCAACTGCATGCCTGGCAGTCATAAAAGGAGTTTATGAAGTGCTTTAGGCCATCCGGAGGAGATGTGCGGGTTTGTCTATCAAAGTTTGGCAGTATCTTCTTGAGCAAAGTGAAATCTTCATTATTATAGTACCTGAACACAGCATGTGCACAAAAATCAGCCAGCTGTAGCATACGAGTGTGTTCGCCCTGGCCAAAATATGGAACATCTATAACGTTCCTAATCTGGCCATACTTCGTACCACCTTGCTGAAAGCTGGCTAGCAATGTTCTATACTTCTCCTCATGCGCTTTGTCTATTATCAGGAGTCCTTTGTTGGGGATATTACGAGCATGCTGTCTCCGCAAGAAGGCATCGAACCTCAGGACCAGATCCATGAACACTTCGTCAAGCACTTTATCTGGGCTTTTAACTCTATTTATATGCATCGCGGTGGAAAAGAGTATCATTTTTGGGAAATCCATACTGGCCATTAAGTTGTAAATGGAATCCAATAGTTGCTCACGTTTTGCGAGATCCAGTTTCCTGAAATGGCCCTTGCCTTGCCTCAGTGGATGTGCGTGTGCAAATGCAGATTAATATTGATATCGGGGAAGAATGTATTCTGAATCTCATCCAGTTTCGAAGTGATGCTTCGAACTTGACCCTCATGAACTGCTACTCCGGCCAGAACGAGATGATTCTGTTCATCCCAAGAGTACGGATCACCCGACTCATCTATGTAAAGAATATACATCTCCCTATCACGCCTGTCAGATTGGCATTCGATACTGAATGTACAAGTACGAGCAAAATGAATGAAGGACAACCTGGAGTAGGCACAAAGCCCACAACGGATCGTCGAGACAACCCTCCCGGTCGCTGATCAATCCATCAATCCTCTTATATTAGTAATTTTGTCCCAAAGCCTACACGAAAGATAATCCTTTTATAGGTGTTAAATAAGTATTATACGTTCGTTATACATGAATTATACAACGATACAGATTTCAAAGGCCACCAGGGAGAAACTCAGCCGCCTCAAGCCCTACAGGAGGGCCACCTACGATGAGACTATAGAAGCGCTGATATCACTGATACCCGAAGGCGATGAGGAAGGCAATTACACCGAGGAATTCAGGACCTCCCTTCTACGCGGGCTGCTCGACATCAGAGCAGGAAGAACATATTCCTCTTCAGAGGTCAGGAAGCGTCTGGGATTGTAGTGGCGAAATACCGAGTCGAGTATTCGGCGGAAGCTGTCAGGATGCTTGAAGGACTGGACAGGTCATCATCTGGGATTATAAGAAAAATCGACAGCACACTTGACAATCCTCCGCGCTACATTGGGCGACTTTCGGGCCGACCTGAATTCAAACTGCGTGTCGGGGATTACAGAGCGATACTGGATATTGATGAAAGACGGAAGATTATCTTCATAAGATCCATTGGCCACAGGAGCAGCATTTACACCAGGAAATAGTGAGAACCGGATGCTCTGCAAACATGTGCGGCAAGTCTGTGGCATCACAAGATATTCCCAAATCTTGTGAGATGAGATGTCATCCTTCATCCAGCACATATAGAAAATCAGACAACGTTGTGTTAATACAGAGCCCGGCCCTTGAGGGAAGGGATTCGAACGGGAGCGGAATTGCTGGAGAGCCAGAGCGGTATCTTGAGGGTTATGGTGCTCTTGCTGGAGCTTGGAACGGTACACCAAGACAGGCTCAATGGACCCAGAGATATCTATCCCTGAATAATCAAAGCCGGCCTGGAGCAACCGGAGGCGGATTGACTTGTTAGAAGATGAGCACACTGACTGAAAAAGGAATTAAAGTTGCTGAAACGGTAAAGGAAATCGATCAGTTCCTTACCAACAAGTGAAGAGTGGACTTCACGCATAACAAAGGATGCCCTAAGCCATCACTGCTTCCCCTCATCCCCTGTTCGGGTCGGTGCTGGCAGCAATGAAATGTTACAGAATGTGCCAAAAAGGCGCCTTTGCTGTGCAGAATTACGACTCGCAGCACAAGAATGCCATTTTGCTGGGAATCGTTGGTTGAACTCACAGGGAGATGACAGAACTATGGCTATCCGGGCGGTCGGAGATAAGCGTTCAAAAGTGGTCGCCCTCTTAATCTAAATCCGGGAGCCAACTGTGGAAAGTCCTATACATTCAGCAGAGAAAGCAGTCTTTTGTGAATCTCGCTGCAATATTGAATTGGTTTGCCATATTTGCTGGCCTATGCTTCATTTACTACAGACTCAAGTGTCTTCAATAGAAACGGGAATTTATCGAGGTATTCTTTTAAGAATTTCAAATTTAGGGCGTCATTCGTATCGACAAGTGCAATAATGTCGCTTCTGTCTTTCTCGACTTTACCGCGCTCCCAAGGCGGGTCTGGAGAGGTTCCGTTCTCCAGCCTCGCAGATCTATCGTAGGCTGCTTTGAGTTTCATGAGAAATAATACCTCTCTATTGGGTATTGTCGCCCGGAGATCCTGAAACTCGCGCACGATGCAATTCCCATTTAGAATATTGAAGTCGAGTTTCTCTCTCCTCCCTTCAAACCAGAAATCCTCTTCTCTGGAAGCGAACTCCACGACTATTCTTCCTGCTGGTGATGGTCTATATATTGAATGAAACCCGAATTCAGAGGATTGCTTGTGGTAATTCAGTCTTTTCGTCAGCATATTATAAATGAATTTCTTAGAGTTACTGCTGGTAACCAAATCAATATCCACACTGCCGTAGTAAGCATTAAAGGCAAAAACAGCCCATCCACCAATTAGAACCGCAGGATGTGCCCGATGATGTTTTCTGTTGTACTCATCCACTCCGGCCAATATAAACTTCAAATCATTCAAGCTTTCTCGAATTATGGGTTCAGTGGACAGCGACATAATTCCTCAGCATCGAAAGTGTCAAATCCCGAGTACTGAGCCCGAGACCAATCAAATCGAGTAAAGCTTGAGCCTTTCCGACGACCACAATAGAATCAATAGTTTGGGTTTCCCTTAATGCATGTTTGTCACCGAAAACATTTACCGTTACGGATCCATTCCCGCGAGGAATGAACTGATAGGCATCAGGTTCTGGCAAATACATGTCCATGATGTTGAAATGGCTGCCGTATTTGGTGTAGAGACTCCCGGCGGTTCTCGCAGTAAAAGCGAATGGAATATGCATCTTGCTCAGCGTTGCACTCATTTGAGTTGCCGCTTCGTACCAGTCGTTGTACTCAGTCTGAATCGATAGTATTTTCAGGCTTTCCAGCGGTCTTTCCCATGCTATTCCATCTAGCAACTTTTCCTCATTCGAAAGCGCAACTAAGAACTTGCTCCTCTTCACTATTTGACGCCGTTCGAGTGCGCCAATCGTTTTGTAGGTCAACCCATATGATACGCCAGATTTTCTCGATAACTCCAAAATGCTGGCAGCATGCAATGTGAGAAGTGTTACAACAACGCTCCAGGCTTTTGGCGTAGTAAGCCTTTGCGCTGCTGACTGGGTTGAAATTTTGCCTGTTTTGACAAAGTCATATCTTTCCAGCTCCGTGAGCAGCTGAATCGGCGGCGAGATGACTGAAATGTCCAGGATTTTTGTTATTTCTGCCACGGTCGGAGAGAGCTTAGGACAAACTAGGACGAGTCCAATCACTCTCCTGTTCTGTGTTCGTGAATAATATTCCTTGTAAAGGAGCAACCGCGATATTTCATCGAGTCCGGCGGATCTCCTCTTCACTTCCACGATATAAATCCCATTACTTGTATCGATCAGAATGTCAGGCCTCACCGCAGAAGGCAGCAGATTTGGAGATTTTATGGATGCTTTATCTGAGAGTGCGAGTTGTTGGATAACATAGTGGATGAGTTCAGATCGTGCGTCAGCCTCATTCAGGATTGTATCATCATTCATTGATAACCTGATAAGTTATCACTGATATATATTATTGATTATGTGCCACTCTATCAGGCCATCAGTGATAGGACTCAGGAAAGACCCGGCGAATGCGATATCGGTTAAGAGCCAAGAACAAAGGGTATAGATCGTTTGCTTTTCCGCAAACGAGCATTGGTTAGAACAAACGGATTTTGAGGCGCACCGCTGGCGCAGCAGAAGGCAGAAAGTTAGCAACAGCTGAACCGTTACTGCTTCCCCTCATCCCCTGTTCGGGTCGGTGCTGACAGTAACGTAGAACCGTCCGGTAACTTTCCGTAATAAGGACGGTGGTGAGTATTGGCAACCCATATTATAAGAGTGCAGTCGCAACTGCTTTTTCCCCGGCAGCTCCATTTTGCCCTTTCAAACTTATCACTACATACTCGACTGGTAGTCTTTGATGGACAAATAATGAAGTATTAAATACTTATATGTCTTTTTGGCACTAAATCACATATGGCACAAAACAAAATGAAACAGGAGCTGGGATACAACGAAGCAACCATCTACAGGTGGCTGGTTTCGCTCAAGGGGCCAAGTCTGTTCACCTTGAAGGATGTAATGAATGAGTCGGGTGTATCAACAGACCCCAACAGTATGACTCATACCCTGTCACTGCTTAACTCCAAGGGCATCGTGAAAAGAATCGGCAAAGGTGTCTACATCAACCAGGGCACAGGTTACCTGCCGAGGGTTATTGACATCATTCCTGACGTTTTCAAGGTGTTAAGATATTATCTCGGCTTGAATGCAGCCGCCAATCATTGGGGTCTTTCTCCCCAGATTCCACACGTGTATCATATCCTTTACCCGCCAATGAATCAGGCACAAATGAAGAGAATCCAAAGGTGGTCCGGGATGCTGAAGAAGTTGGAGGATAATATCGGAGGCGAGATTATGCCGGTAATTTCAGTAATTCCCTCAAACCCGGATATTGGGACGTCCGTTGCGACAGTGGACGGAGTCCAAATAAAATTATCGGCAGCTGAACGGACTATAGTCGATTCGTTGATTTATACGGAAACTATGGGTGGCGCCGGGGAGGCATTGCTCTGGCTAAAGACAGGCATGAACAAGGGAATCAGCTATGTAGACTTGAGTCGAGTTCTGGACCACGTTTACCCTCATTATCGATCGGTGGTCGCAAGGCTCGGGTTCCTGATGAGCTCGGCAATTGAAGAGATTGATGCCAAGCCAGAGTCGGAAAGATTCCTGACAAAGATCGGAAAGCTTGTATCAGCTTCGCAGGCAACTTACAGCTGGGGCCCGCAGGAAAGCGGGACAGAATACTTCAGGAAATGGCGTATCCACGTTGGCAGAAACTACATGGACCAGCTGAAGGAGGCTACCGGTTATGAATGATGATGCTGTTGAAATGATACGTGGCATGAGTTTCGATCGAAGGACGCTATACCAAGAGTCAATGCGTCTGGGATGCGGAAGAGGAGCGGTCGAGAAAGATATTGTCATCACGATTATTCTGGCAATTATCGCCAATTCACCTGAGTTTCACAGCTACTCCGGGAATCTTGTTTTCAGAGGTGGGACCTGTATCAAGAAGGTCTTCTATCCAGATGAAACAAGGTTCAGTGAGGACCTCGATTTTATGGGACTCACGATCGATGACGCAAACTCCTTCCTGCAGGCAGTGAAGGGGTTGGCGAGAATGGAACTTGGATTGACAAGTTTTGAAGGAACAGAAGTGCTGTATCGGAATGAACGTGGACTCGATTTCATGCTTTACTATACATCCGTACTGCAACAAAAAGATCACATATCGTTCAACATCGGCACATCAGGACCAATGGAGAGTATTCAAAGTAGAAGTGTTAACTGCGAACCATACTTGCAAATGAGTTCGGAAATTCCCACACTTGGAATAGATGAAATACTGGCTGAGAAAACGCGAGCATTGCTACAAAGGCGAAAGCCGAGGGATGTGTTCGACGTCTGGTTTCTGATTAAGAAAAAGGGTCTTAAGCTGAAAGAGGTGCTTCTCAGGAAGAAGCTGGAACGAAGTTATCTTGCTGCACCATCCAGGAAGAAGGCGGAGGCTTCAGCGTACATAATGGGAGAAATAATAACAAGAATCGAAGAAACAGTGACAGACGCTGCATGGAAGAATGAGCTGGGCGGGCTTCTCATAAAGCCGAAACCCCAACGACTGACTGTAATCGAGGATGTCTGCGAAATTATCTCCTCTATGGGAGACATATGGCTGACCAGATGACCTGTAATTGACGGATTTGGCCAAAGGAGCGAAGGATCAATATATCTCGGTGTTTCCATTCAGCTGACTCAAATTCCTGTCAGCAATAACGGAGGGATGAGGTTGAAAGAATCGCGAGCGCATTCCCCGGTCTTCAGGCCGGGGTAAGCGAGCCAGCGCTTTCTATATGTAGTGTGTATGCTATGGCACTACTACAATGGAAACAAAATCTACACGTCATAGTAGGTATCACATATTCTATCATCTGGTATGGATACCCAAGTACCGTCGAAGCGTCATGAGTGGCGAAGTGGCGGGGCGTGTCAAGGAGATTCTCCAGGAGATTGCTGCGGAGAAAGGATTGGAAATTTCCGGCATAGAAGTGATGCCCAATCACATCCATCTCTTTGTATCAAGCCCTCCTCAGAACAGCCCCGCCCTGCTGGTCAATTGGTTCAAGGGCATAAGTGCCAGACTCTACAATCATCGGTTCAAGGATGTAAGATTGCGCTGGACGAACTCGTATTACGCTGGAACGGCAGGCACAGTGAGCAAGGCGGTGATTCAGCGATACATAGAAGAGCAGACGAAACGCCGAGATACGAGTGCAGAATCGCAAGAATAGAGGGTGACATCACAAGTCACTGGCTTCTCAGCCGGATGGCGTGGGTGGCTACCAAACTCTACAACACAGCAATGTGGCACGCACGTAAGCAATGGGAAGAGACAGGCAAAATTCCAACCGGCAGAAAGCTGCAGGAAGTGGTGTTTGCCAGCAGCCTCCATGCATACGTGCCGGCACATACATATCAGCACCCCGCCCATCAGGCAGGATGGGCATTCAGGTCGTGGTACAAGCTGCGCAAGAAAGACCCGACTGCGCGACCTCCGGGGTTCAGGCCCAAAGGGTCGCTCTCCACATTTATGGTGGATGCGTTCAGGATGGCCGGCAGTGATGGATTCCACATCACTCTTGGCCCGGCACTGCGGAAGGAACTCTCATATCCGGGCAAACACCTTCTGCTTAAGCTCAAGTGGAATACCCCTTTTCCACAGGACGGAAAGGTAGTGCAGATGGACATTGTGCCGAGAGATGGCTACTTTGAGGCACACGCCAGGATACTTCTGCCCGAACCTGTGTGGCGCACGGAGGGACAGGTCAAGGCAATAGACCTCGGGATGCGCAACCCCGTGGTGATGTCAGACGAGTCAGGAGCCACTGAGCTTTTCAAAGGAGGCGAAATTCTTTCCACCCTGCATTACTGGAATAAGGAGAAGGGCCGTGTTGAGTCGGAGGTAATGGGGCGCAGTGGCGGCAGGAAGCACTGGAGCAAAGCCCTCTCGCGCATGTCCACTAAAGGCGCGAGACAGGCCGGGCAGGCGGTTCATGCCCTCACGAGTACTGTCACCGAGATATGCGCGAAGGACGGAACCGCAAAGGTGATAATTGGCGACTTGGGAGGCATCAAGAAAGAGAAGGACGGAAAAGGAAAGAGATGGACGGACAAGCCGAGTCAGAACTGGCAGCAGTTCCCAGTACGAACACTCGTCGCTCAGTTGGGCTACAAGTTGGCCCGGCATGGTATACAGTTAATCGAGCAGGACGAGAGGGGGACCTCCAGGGGGCGGTGCAGCCTGTGCGGATGCACAGACCGAAGCAAGCTGCACCGTGTCCGGAGAGGCTACTTCCACTGCGAGAATTGCAGTTCCTACCAGAATGCCGATGAGAACGGCGCAAGGAATCAGATAGCCAGGTATCTCCACCAGGAGGGCGGATTGCTCTCTGGGGGGAGTAGTGGGCCACTGGCAGGCCCAAAGGTGTGGCGTTGGAACGAGCATCGCTGGTCGGTGGTCGGATGAGCGCCATGCGCCCGAGAACCCCCGCTGTTTACGGCGGGGAGTATGTCAGACAGACATTGTCCGCGGGCAGTCTTTGCCATGTGGAATTGCGCTTTACAGTATATGAATACTGTTTTTCAGGAGACTGTGAGACAGGTCAGATAGAGTTCGAATATGCTGGATCCGGAAATCTATCTTTACCATGTAACAAGCAAATACGATCCGGCGATAAAGAGATAGATGAAGATAAGCGACAGGCAGATACTGTCTGAAATGCCCAGGCAGTCCAGAACACTGATAGAGAAGCAGGGAATCGATATGCCGATCCCCTAAAACAGCGGGAGTCGAGTGTCCGGACTCAACAGAATTTCACCGGTCTGCCGACAGGATGGTTTTCAGAGAATGTACAATTACAGGCAAAATGAGTTGAGGACAAGGTGGAGCAGGCACAGGGCATGCAACGGATCGTCGGGACAACCCTCCATGTCTTTGCCTGATCGTTTCTTCGCCATCGTTCACATCAGCTTTCATCTTTATTCCTTCTGTTCTGTAATTTATCTTTGATAGTGATTCAACTTCTGAGGGGTCCACACTAGGCTCATTCTTTTGATGTTGTCCTGCACCTCGCATTAGCTCCTCCGGTGACAGCGTTCATGGAAAACCAAAACAGGGCGGGTCTTCTGGTTCCTCCACCCAGTTACCGGGATGCTCTTCTGCAAGGTGAAATCACTAAAAACAGGAATCAGTCACTGGACACAGAATTCGTTGCCTTCAGGATCGAACATGATAACACAATACTCACCGAACTCTTCAAGCTCGTGGACCCTTGTAGCACCGATTGATTGCAGGTGATCTACCCATTTGTCGACCTGTTCCTTGCGCTTCGTCAGGGACACTTTCAAACCACCGCTGGCGTTGATGTCAATATGCAAGCGGTTCTTCTCAGGTTTCGGAGTGTCCATCTGCTGGAAGTAAAGCCTGGGACCCTTGCCTTCCGGATCAACAATGGCAGAGGCCCAATTCCACTCCTCTTCAGGAGTATCGTGTTTCTTAAGCCACTCTTCCCATGAACTGTACCCGTCGGGCGGGTCCTGCATCTTATATCCCAGAGCATGGGCATAGAACTTGGACAATCTGCCAGGATCAGCGCAATCGAACACAATCTGGACTCCGTAGCTCATCGGTTGCTGATTCAATTCTAATTATATTACGATTGGCCACTGCTGCCTCACCGGGAGGGAGATGAATTCCCGTGTAGGGCATGTGGCTGCACCGACCATGCGGATCTGATGTCCACCCACGATTGAAATCACGGGCTCGCGCTTACGATTTATTTGTCAACAGGCTACTTGGCTATGTCAAGCGCGAGCCTTAGCTCGGTTTCGAAGTCATTGGGTCTGGACATGTTGATCAGGTGATCGGCTCCTTGAATTGTAACCAGACGGGCACCTGCTATTCCCCTGGTGGCAAGGTTTGCAAAGGGAACGGATGAAGGGTTGTCGCGGTCGCCAACAAGAACCGTTGTGGGGACACGTATTGACGAAAGTCTATTGTAGACCGGTGGTCTGGATTCCAATTGCCGAAAACTCCGATCGTTGAAGACTTCCTCCGTATTCGTCTTTACCATATCCATGAAAAGCTCCCGACTGCTTCCTGTCAACGTCGAACACCAGAGCTGACGCAGGAGCTCCATTGCTTCAGACGATTTACCGTTCGACCACGCCGCTGCAATCTCTGATGATTTCCTGTCGTCATACTCGAACGCAGGCATCTCATCCCTGCTGAAAGCCTCGTATGGGGTTCCACCGAGTCCTGGTGCCGCAAGAAGCAATCCACTGACTTCATCAGGATGGGCAAGTGCATACTCAACTGCAAAAGATCCGCCCATGCTGCATCCCACAATGAATGGCCTGCCGAGATGCAGGTGTGAAACCAGTGCCCTGATGTCCCTCACGCATGAGAACGTGCCGATGGCCGGTGTTGAGCCACCATATCCCCTGAGGTCAAAACTTACCACATGATGGTCCGCGGAAAAAACTTCCACTTCGCGATTCCACATCCTGCCGTCCGCTATCCCGGCATGTATGAAAAGCAACGGAGTTCCGTAGCCCGAAGACTCATATGCCAGTTTGCTACCACCCACATCAAGCATAGCCCGTCTGCCCGATTCACTGGAGTGCCTGCTTCCTTCGCCCATGGAACCTGTTATAAAGTTCTCGCATAGATAAACACACAGGGGGAGATGTCCGAAAGTGCAAGTTATGTCCAGCGCCAGATGGTGGTGCTGAAACAAGCATGAAACAAAGGTAAGGCTGCATTCACTTCTTCCAAATAGTAATAAAAAGTGTAATAATCAAATTCATGCGACCGGGAACTACCCGGATCAGTTCAAGGTGGTTTCCGGCCGGGAATAATTTCTGCCCGGAAATCAGGCACGAGGCACACTGCACCAGGGTCAGAGCCGGCTGCCGGAAAGGCACACACCGGATAATGACATTTCATTGGCGTAGCCAGGTTTTCAGCCGATCGCCGGTGAAAGACATAAATACCATATTTTACTTAATTTACATGGAGATATAATGACCAACATGACACTTGCCATACCTCAAGATCTTGTAGAGGTGATGAAGAAACACAAAGAAATCAAGTGGAGTGAAGTGGCAAGGCAGGCGCTGCTGGAAAAGGCGGAAGAGCTCAGGCTGATGGACCAGATTGCTGCAAAGAGCAGGTTGACAGACAGGGAAGCGATAGAAATCGGCCGGAAGATTAACGCGAGTCTGGCAAAGAGACACAGATTCAAATGAGACTCGTGGTCGATGCCAACGTTCTCATTTCTGCACTAATAAGGGACGGGAAGTCAAGAGAAGTCAAGAGAGATCATACTGAGTGATGTCTTTGAATTGGTTTGCCCTGAATACCTGGGGATGAGATATACAGGCACCCGGATTACATTGCCAGGAAATCCGGACTGACACCTGATGAAGTTTCTTTGCTGTTCAACCTGTTACTGCGAAGGATCAAAACGGTCCCCGAAATCTCTTATAAAGATAAGTGGGAGGAAGCCGGCACAATAATCAAGTCTGACCCTGAAGACGTGCCTTATGTTGCATGCTTCCTGGCCCTCAAATGTGATGGAATCTGGACAAACGATACCTATTTCTCTGAGGGACGAGGTCTCATTGTTTACAAGACGGATGCATTGTTAAGGATGATGAAAGATCGTTGACTGAGCCTGACTGCTTCACGGGCTGTGACCACTTTCACATTTGTCCCATGTAATTCAGGCATATGGATATAACAGACATAACCAGGACTGTCAAACAGCTGAAGTGGAAACCTGAAGCAGAAATTCAAGTGGATATGAACAACATCGTAAGCTGGATAAATGGTGAACTTTCCAAAAGCTATATCGCCCGATCATGAGGATGCCAATCCGCTCGCGCATTCCGTCTGCTGCATCGTTAGACAGTTGTCATGTTGCTCTGCGTGAGAATGGAGCATAAAGTATAAATTATGAAATATAAGGCACGGGGCACGCGGCGTCAGGTCAGCGCAGGGGGCAGCTGCCAGGTATTCGGGCGCTTCCACGCCGCCCGCACTGAACAGAAGATTTACAATACCGGATGAAAGACACTTAAACAGCAGATTTCTGTGAAATTGCCGGCTCAGCAGGAACAGCTCCGGTTGTGATAAACATGCAACGGCTTTGTGACAAAATTCAAACACCTATTTCCGTGACCATTTCAGGGGCGGTGTATGTGAGGCAGTGCTGCTACCTCAGTTACACTGAGCCTGAAATGGTCAAAAGGATTGGTTCATAATTTTGTCCCAAAGCCCACATTGGTAAAGAATCAGGACCCATCTCTCTCCTCAATCAGTCTCTTGGTTGCACCAGCGAGGTCGATTGGGATTTTCCCCTTCCTCCGTTCCGTTCTCTTTAGATCCTCGGCCCTATCCTTTATGAGACGGAGGCTGTCTGAATTCGCTATCCCTCTGGAAATAAGGAATCTCAGAGCCTCGCTTCTAGTCTTGCAGATTCCAGCCTTAACCAGAAAGTCGGCAAATTCGAGTTCGTCCTTCTCAATCCTCACCTGAACTATTTCTGCAGGCATTACAATTACGCAATTGAAACATATCCCATTAAGCCTTATGAGAGGTCAGAATAGTCACAAACCTGTCCAGAATCAAGCTCAGACAATCAGAGCAGCAACCTGTTGTTCACGACGAAGGATGCGGATCTGGGAATTGAAACAGACTGATTTTGTTTCTGCGGCCCGTCCTCTTCAGTCGCAAACAAAGCCACTTACGTAAGCTTATCAGAATGTACGGGACTCACCGAACTTGGCGCTATTTGCTGTGCCTGATGTTTACCCGCATTAACCCGATCATTGCGCTGCCGGCGGTTTCCTCTTCCTCGAGACCAGCAGCGCAACAATGACAGAACCCACCACAAATCCTCCGATGAGTCCGCCGCCCAGCAGCAGATATCCGGCGCCTGAGTTCTGACCTGGCGTCCCGAAGGGAGATGTGCCTGACGTCGAACTGCTGCCTGCCACTGTGACATTGAGATAACTTGCCGCCGTATAGCCCTCAGAATCCGTGACCTTAAGCTCTACCTGGTATGTCCCCTTTGAAGTGTAGGTATGGCTCGGTGTCGCATCGGTTGAATGCGAGCCGTCGCCAAAGGTCCACTGGTATGAGTAAGGCGCGAGTCCGCCGTTTACCGACGCGCTGAATGTGGCTGGAGTGTCTGCGGTGAGTGCCGAGACGTTGTTGATTGCAGCCTGCGGATCCGGAAGGACCAGGACTGTGTATGAAGTCGACGACATCTGACCGGCTGCGTCAGTCACCGTGAGCCTGACGACATAAGTGCCTGCGGCACTGTATGAGTGCGTGAGCGACCGAGAGAAGGATGTGCTGCCATCCCCCAGCTTCCATGAGTAAGACAACGGAGCGCTTCCGAACTGGGCTTCCGCAGTCAGATTTAAGGGCAGGCCTGCATCGACAATGTTGCGGCTTGCAAGTATGGTCACATTGGATGGGGGCAGTGACACATTGACTGTGGCACCTGCAGTGTAGCTGTTGCCGAAGGCGTCCGTAACCGCCACGGCCACTCTGAAGCTGCCAGAAGCATTGTAGACATGGGTTGGCGAGAGGCCTGTGCCTGTGGAACCGTCGCCGAAGACCCAGTATTCGGTGTATGGCGATTCTCCACCCTTCGGTGTGACGGTGAACTGCACAAGCTGCCCTGCATCCACTGTTCCGGGGGAATAAGACAACGTTGCGGTCGGCGCGGTATTGACCGTGAGTTGGACCGAAGCGTTGACCTTCTCGCCGGCAGCGTCCGTGACTGTGAGCTTTATGCTGAATGTCCCGTTGGCTGAAGGTGTGCCGCTGATAGACGTCGTGTTAACGGAAACAAGCCCGGCAGGCAATCCCGAGTAAGAATAGCTCAGCTCGCCAACGCCGAACGAAGCGGCGGATGCCACGGTTACGCTGGAACCCTCATCGATGATGTTCGGCGTGACCGACAGGCTGTTGATGACAGGCGGAATGCCGATGACTGTATAGTTTCCAGGCAGAGTGCCATTGACCAGTCCAATCGATGAAAACCACAGCGTGCCCCCCTCGGCGGTGGACTGGGCAGGTATGAAGTTGACGCCGGTCGGAAATGATTGCGAGTTCAGGAGCGCGACCGGATTTGCGGCGGTTGGCGATGTGCCGTTGATAACAGCTACTGTTTCATTGAAAACGCTGGGGCTGTACATTTCCCACGACAGGCCGTTTTGTCCGAGATACATATCATGATTGTTAGGATCATAGGTCAATGAACCTGCTATGTTCGGACCATATCCGGTGGGACTTTGAATAAACAAAACCTTTACAACAGGCATTGAGAAATTGAGAACGTATGATTGAGAGGATGCGTTGATTACGCCGATCCCCTCGGAAAAATAGAGTGAGTTACTGGTGTAGGCGGAATATGAGAAATAAACCATACCGTCGGACGGGTCATAAGCAATTCCCCCTGCAGCCTGTGAAAAATATGAGAATACTCCCGGCATTTTGACCAGATGTTCCGAATAGTTGCTCATGTTGATCACCATTACGCCAATCTGCTGCCCGTTGGACACTGAAATTATGCCAGCGATATACAGTTGCGAATATTCGGAATTGAAAGCCATGCTGGTTGCGTAAAATCCTGCCAGGGACGGCGGATTCGCATTGGCAAGATTTGTAGATGGATTGTAAACAGTGAGATTGCTCGAAACCGCGCTGGCAACTGGAGCCGCGGTAAGTATGTATACAAGATTATTTACGGGGTCGAACAAAGTGGTGGCCGCGTAGGAAGCCTCATTTGCACCAAATCTGGGAAAGGAAAGGTTGGCAGAAATTGCCCCGGTTGCGGGATTGAATTGCTGGATATAGAGGGAGTAGTTGGAAGCATTGAACTCCCCCAGGGTCAATCTCCCGCTGGAGCTGTCGTATGCGTCACTGTAGACCGGGTACTTCGTTGAAATAACGCCCGAAGAGAGTGTGCCTGAAGACACATTCGCACTGATGAGGCCCGGGATTAGCGTTTGTCCAAAGGTGAGATTCACTTCGCCTGAATATATCAGACCATTCGCCGGATCATATGCTCCCTGGTAAGGCACATTGTAGGATGACTGGATCTGGCCGTAGCTGAGCGTCTCGATTATCCTGCCAGGTTCGGAAGAAACCTGAGGTTGAGGACCGGATGCAGATTTCATGACTGGAGTACTGGAGGCAGAGTCACCTGAGAGGACCGCACCAGGCACAGCAGCGGGGTGAGGGTCAAATCCCGCGGAGACCGGCCGGTTCGGGACAGTTTTCGGTCCAGCAGTCGAGTTGAATCCGGAAAAGGCACTCAACAAAATCAACGCGGCCGTTGCGATGACAAACACCGTACTTCTTGCCTGATATGCTTTTCCTGCTGGAGCGTACTGCTGCCCGGAAGACAAAAACCGCTGAATAAAACTGTACATAACGTCACCAACACCTTTCTGCTGGCGCTCAGTGACACATACTCAATACTTATACCTTAGTCTCGGGAAATTAATGGGAACGGATTAGCTCCTCGAGGCTGGATCATTCATCGGTTTCCCGCTCCCCGATGTCAGCGGTCCCCACCGCCTGACTTTCTGCCTGCAGACAGCAGCCGCCATCTTTCGGCAGCAGTGAGCAGGTATGTGAGATGATTGAGAACCGTAAGATATGTGCCAACACTGTTCCACCGCCTGTAGCATATCGGTGCCATGGCGTTCCTCCCCTTCATCTCCCTGAACGCCTCGCCCGCCATATGCCCTCTGCATTGAGATATGTCTGAAATAGGTATCACATAGTTATTCCGGTGCATGCAACCACACCCGCAGTAAGTCCGCAGCTTCGATTCCCGCCTTCAGCAAAAGGTTTCGAGAAGACTGCTTCCGTCCCATGCAATCTCAATTTTCTCAGTCGAATCAAATCTGAATCGCAGCCGGGATTTGCAGACAGACCGATGCTCAAAGAGACCGATGCTCAAAGAAACGGGTCCACAACATCGATGCCACTGGTGCCAGCGAAATCCCGCAGATTCTCCGTGAATACTTTCCTGATACCATTCTCTTTCATGGTTTCCATTATCACTGCGCCCCAGAAATGCATCCCTGACTGGCTTGACTTTCTGGCTGCTGCATCTATTGTCCCGCAGGTATAGTCGATCTTTCTCCATTTGTCTGATTTGACTATGCCATCGACTATTGTAAATGCCTGATCGGCAGGCAGACCGAATTTCCTGACGGTTGCATAGAATACTTCCCCAAGAATCTGGTTGGACACCACACCCCTGATTTCACTGTTCAGAACCTGTCTTATCAGATCGAGACAGATCGCTCTTTTTTCCGGTTCCCTCAGGTCAAATGCATAGCATATGATGCTGGAGTCGAAAAACACATCATCGATCATGCAGCTCTTCTCTGTTGAATTTCCATTTCTTCATCTTCATGCCATTCTCAAGAAGCTCAATGAATTTCATTTCAGCACTCTCCCGGTTCTTCTCTGACCAGTCTTTCATTGCTTCCCCTCATCCCCTGTTCGGGTCGGTGCTGACAGTAACGAAGTGAAACTGATATTGTCTGCAGGCCGCATTTGTCATGTGGAATTACGATTTACAGTGGATGAATGCTGCTTTTCAGGACGCTTTGGCAAAAAATTCAAACGCCAATCCCCCTGACCAGTTCAGGTGCGGTGTAATCGAGGTAATAGCACTGCTCCGTGCCTTTCTCAGGAAGCGACCGCTCCGGGAGTAAGGTTAAGCCGTTAATCGGCTGCTTTTACTATGCGCGGTGATTCTGACGTGACGGGTCACTAATGAAATCCTGGCAGATAACGGATTTTGGCGCTGGCGCGGGTATCAGTCTGAACGAGATTCCCGAACCTCCTCTGGGCAGCGGTTTTGTCCGCATTCGCGTCGCACGGACTTCGGTCAATCATATAGACAGGCTGACAATCGGAGGACGTTTTGGCTGGGTGACCTTGCCGAGGACCCCCGGATCGGAATATGTGGGAACGGTGGAGGAAGTATCACCTGATGCCGTTGACGTTTTTCCGGGCGACAGAGTGGCTGTCTTCCCGAAGATGTTCTGCGGCATATGCCGTTACTGCGCCTCCGGTCAGGAGAGCACATGTCTTGGCGGCTGGGAACCGTCCAGGGCACCCATGGACCTTTCGACCAACATGCTGCCGGTCTCAATGAACGGAGGGTGGTCTGAGACTGCTGTCATACCTGCCAGGAATGCCGTCCGTCTTCCCGAAAACCTCTCCTTTGACGATGCTTTCGGCATACCGCTCAGCGGCATGACGGCCTGGCACATGATAAGACGTGCCAGAACTGTGCCCGGCGAAAAGGCTATTGTCATGGGCTCCGGCGGGGCTATCGGTCTGTCTGCTCTGCAGATACTGAAGATTCACGGCGTCAGTGTTCTTGCAGTATCTTCCACTCTTGCGCATATGGCTGAACTTAAGCGGCTTGGAGCGGATGCCGTCTCTCTTCCGGCGCAGGAGGAACTGGACAGGGAATTGCTGGAATTCGCCGGAAAGACCGGAGTGGATATTGCCATCGACCCTCTCGGGCAGTCGACTTTTCAGCGAAGTTTCATGTCCCTTTCGCCCGGCGGAAGGTACGTTACATGCGGCTCTCTCACGGGGGCTTCAGCCGAGCTGAGTATATTGAGGCTCTATTCAAGGCAGATCGAACTCATCGGCAGCACCACCGGTTCAAAACGCGATCTGGCCGATGCCCTCGAAGCGGCATCCTCCGGCAGACTGACAATGCCTGTCGACTCAAGTTACGGATTTGAAAACGTTCCTGCCGCTGTTCAGAGGCACTCGGAACGCGGAAGATTTGGCAAGATCAGAATTTCTGTTTCAGAGTGACTGGCGCAACGCTTCCATGAAGCGGTGGTGCATCTATATAGTAAATATAGCCAATTTAGACTTATTTAGTCTACATCGGAACATCTATTCTACTCTGTCTGAATAGTTTTACAACGAGATGAATATGGGTACAAAAGTAAATTCAGGCTCGGGAACAGGAAACGGTTCCGCGGCAACAACCGCCGAAGGGAGCCCTTTCAAACCGCTCGATGATTCCGCTGTAAAAGGCTATCATCTGAAAACGATACTGATCGCAGGAATGGGGTTTTTCACAGATGCCTATGACCTTTTTGTCATTGGCATACTGGCTGCAATGTTCGCGTTTTACACACCATTCGCTATACCTCATTCGGTATTCTCCTTCCAGCTCAGCGGGAAGACCGCCGTCGTTTCAGGTATTGAACTGATCAGTGCCGCCGCCATTTTTGGAGCGGCGATAGGCCCGTT
>JAKABN010000176.1 GCA_021796895.1 Thermoplasmata archaeon
GGAACTTCAGCTCATCGAACTGGCGGAGAAGCTCGCGCTCCTGCTCGCGGAACGGATACAGGCGGTACTTGAAGGGAACATACATCTGAGGTCGCATCTGCTGCATGATATCTCACCTATTCAGTTCCGCCGCTCGCTTACCCACGAATAAATTCGTGGAATTGCGCTCGCTTTTTGTTCATGATTGCGCTATCTGGAATCGTGCGCCGAAAGCTCATTCAACTGATCGGATGTCAGCGTCCATTCGTGCGCGGAGACCAATTCCTCCGCGGACAGACACAGATTCAGGCAGGTAATTCCTCCAATCCCGATATTCAGCCTTTCCGGACCATTCCGGGGAGAGAGGCGAGAATAAATCAGTCTGAGATTGGGAAGATGTCCCACTGCCGCAATATCATGCCCGGTGTCTTTGTGCAGGACATCGATGAACCCGTCGGCGTCAGCCTCAGGCTCAAGACAGTCCATTATGATGTGCTCAGCACCGACAGCATCCGAAATGATTTCTGCCGTCATGACCGCTCTCCTGAGCGGGGAAGAGAACACATTGTGCACACGGGAGTGCATGCCGATGACTGTTCCAGCATTCGATGCCTGTTTCCTTCCCGATGACGAAAGCGGAGGATCA
The DNA here is from genome assembly GCA_021796895.1 of Thermoplasmata archaeon. GTDB lineage: Archaea > Thermoplasmatota > Thermoplasmata > Sysuiplasmatales > Sysuiplasmataceae > Sysuiplasma. The sequence continues at coordinate 626 of JAKABN010000176.1, forward strand.
CGGGAGCCGTCATCCGCATAGTTCCCGTGCCTGACGATGAACAGTCGCATAATTCATTCAACAGCCACACTCGCGCTGAAGCTCCGGGCGCCGCACAGTGCACTTCGTGCCCCGCGCGCGTCACCTGTGGTGCGAAAGTGTTATTTGCGCTACCGACATCAACCCTCTTCGAATGAAGTTATCGATGATATTCGGCGGACTCCTTTACATCGTGAGGGGATCGATAGTCCTTTTCCCGTTTGCAATTGCCGCAATTCTCGGGGCGCTCTCGGTGCACGCCGGACTGTCTGGAACATCTCTGATGACACAGGAGCCGCTGTGGATGCTTGGGGCTGTATCCATATTCATTGCCTTCCTGGAGGAACACTACTTCAGAGAGAAGGAATACGAGGCTTTCATAATCTCGCTGATTGGAACGGCACTGATATTTTCACTCTCTGCTATATTCTATGCCGATTCCGTCAACCTGCTGCCATACGTCGCGTATGCGCTCTTTTCGTTCGGCGTCATCGATTTCATACTGGGCTTTGAGTACCACAAGCCGGGTCACAAGGGCAGGATGAAGAAGAGAGCAGGCGCTGGCGCCAGGTGATCCGGCTCAGCTATGGAGTGTTCGTTCAGCGTGCCCTGTATATGTCCTCAGTCTGACAGGTTTCCGCTCTTCAATCCGGGAACGAGCGTAATGAGGTCGAAGTCGCCTGCAGCCCTCACTTCTGCGATGCGCTCTGCAGGACGCGGGGGCCGTGTCCCGTGTAATTTGCTCTGGGACGCATGATCCTGCCACCGTTCTCTATGTATTCAGACATGTGGGCAATCCATCCCACGGTGCGTGAAAGCGCGAACAGGGCCGTGAACATGTGAATGGGAAAACCAATGCACTTGAATGCTGTGCCGGAATAGAAATCGGTGTTGGGAAAAATCTGCTTTGGCGAGAATCGCTCGACGCCCAGTTTTTCCAGCTTCTCCGCAATTTCAAGCGTTCTCTTCTCCTCGGCACTCGTCGAGAGTTCTCTCGCCATGGACTTGAATATCGCCATTCGCGGATCGTATGTCCTGTATACCCTGTGCCCGAAACCCATGAGCCGCCTTCTGCCCTCGACAACATTCTTCTGGAACCAGCTGTCAACGTTTTCCGGACTCCCGATATCTTCGAATTGCGCGTATGCGGCCTCGGCGGCTCCTCCATGGAGAGGACCCTTAAGTGCGGCAACGGCCGCCGCAATGGATGAATACATGTCAGACAGCGTTGAGCATGAAACTATGGCGGCGGTTGTCGAGGCGGGCACTTCGTGATCAGCATAGAGCACGAGCGCCCTGTTCATAACAGTCACAGACTGCCTGCTCACGTCTCCGTCAAAGCATGCGTTGAGGAAACTCCCCGCATAGCTATCCGTCGGAACAGGCATTTTCATTTCTTTGTCTACCATGTGTCTGAATGCGGCAGCGACAACAGCGGAGGCCCGTCCCAGGGCCTCAGGTGCCTTGCGGGCGATATTTTCCCTGCTCCATACAAACCCGTCCTCGCCGCAGGAAAGAGAGGCGAAGGCTGTTTCGAACACCGACAGCGCGTCGGAGTCATCAGGGAGGGAAGATATGACGCGTCTGGTGAATTCAGGGAGTGCGTATCCCTTCTGTATATCCGAAGTGAACTGTGCGAGTTCTTTCCTGTCGGGCAACTCGCCGAACAGCATCAGAAAACTCACTTCTTCATAGGAACATTTTTCGACAAGATCCTTTATGCCGTAACCGCGATAGCGCAGCACACCCTTCTCACCGTCGATGAAGGTCAATGCAGTATTCTTGATACAGACGTCTTCTAGACCGTTGCTTATTTCCATTTTTATACCTCCTGCAGGAATCGCACATGCGAAATGAAGTGCCAAATCCGGACAGATGCGTGGACGTAATCCGACACATTATTTTTTAACTTTCACACTATTGCGCATTTTTGTCAGTGAGTTCCCTCTCCGTTTCGGGACGAACGACGCGTCCATTTTCTCATAGCTGCGGTACCGGATGACCGAATACTGCTCCTCCCTGCTCATCAGCTGCTTCATCACGTTTTTCTGTGTTCCCTCTCTTTTCAGAGCGATGAGCGCCGACTCAGATGCCCTGGCCGCCGCCCTGAATGTTGTGACCGGAAATATAACAAATCTGTATCCGGCCTTTCTGAAGAACGACGCGGGGATAAGCGGCGTCTTGCCGAATTCGGTCATATTCGCAAGGAGGGGTGAGCGGACCTCTCCTGAAAAACGGGAAAATTCCCGTGTGTTGAGTAGTGCCTCAGGGAAAATTACATCCGCCCCGTTTTCGAGATAAGAGTGAGCCCTGCGGATTGCACCCCGCATCCCCTCGACTGCTCTTGCATCCGTTCTTGCTATTATCAGTGCGTCCCGTCTGGCTTCCAGCGCGGCCATTATCTTTTCATTCATTTCCTCCGCAGGGACCAGCTCCTTGCCGTCGAGATGGCCGCACCGCTTCGGTGATTTCTGATCTTCCAGCTGCACTGCGTCGGCCCCCGCTTTTTCGAGCGCCCGGACCGTCCTCCACACGTTCACCGGACCGCCGAAGCCTGTGTCCGCATCCACAATCACGGGTATGTCCGTGACGTCCCTGATCTGAGCGACAGCGGAGCTCAGTTCGTCGAGCGTCACAAGGCCGATGTCAGGGATGCCCATGGCGGATGTCAGTGCGCCTCCAGACAGGTACACCGCGTCAAACCCGGCTCTCTCCGCCTGAAGCGCCGTGAATGCACTGTATACGCCGGGAACGACCGTGAATCGTTTTTTCAGGAGGTCAGACAAGCTGATCAACCCTCATTTTGTCTGACATATGCATCCTGTCCAGCATCTTGCTGTCTTTCGTCAGCATCAGGAACTTCTCATCCACCTCGGAATCGGTCATCGGATTCCTGTAATGCCCGCGCGGCACACTGAGCTCCTCCTGATGTATTCCGTTCGAGGCGTGCACAACGATGCGTGTCGGGAGAAGGCCCGGGTACGACTCGGTGAAATCCCTTCTCTCCGTAACCTCGATCTTGCCCATCAGCTCACGGATGCCTGCATCCTCTATCAGCGAGTATGTGTCGAGCCAGAATCTGCCGGTATGCAGCGCCGCGGCGACGATGAATGGAAGACTGTGGTCTGCCGTTTCGCGGTTGGCCGGAGCCCATTTCTCAGGATCTGCAAGGATGGATACGCCTGCCTC
>JAKABN010000177.1 GCA_021796895.1 Thermoplasmata archaeon
ATTCATTGCTTCCAGAAACACATATCCCCTTATCGTCGACGGAATGAGTATAGAATAAATGCCGAGTTTTCCCGTCTTTGCCTTCGCTCCTATGGAATCGGCGACTTCCCTCTCCTGTCCGATCGCTGTTTTGACAGCAAGTATTGAAGGACGTACGGATACCCTGAACGATTCTGAGTCCGTAATGCCGTCTGAGGATACGGTGAAGGATATCTGTGTATATTCACCGAAGGATGCACCGGACGCAACCGAGGCGTGTACCGTAGCAAAATGCTTTCCCGCAGGCAGCTTCGCTTCAAACTCGCTTGGCAGGTTCGTCAGGCTGTCCCACTTGAGCACGCCGTCGAGATAAAACTTAACCTGCCATTCCGGGGCGCCTTCCGCCTCAGAAAACAGTTCTGATTTGACAGAAAAACTGTACCTGCCTTCCACTTCGGTATTTATGTGTGTTATGAACTCGGCTTCACCCGAAACCGGAACAACGCTCTCCTTCTGACCATCGACGTTCAAGCCGAATCTCCTGCTGTTCTGGTTGCCGGCCGCTTCTGCTGAAATATCAAAAGACATGCTGATTCCACTCCCTCAGCCGAAAATCCCCGCCGTGAACTGATGGAAGTAGGTAAACAGCAAGTACAGAAGAAAGCCCAGCCCGCCGATCAGAGCTATGCCTATTGAGACCATCTGCACGACTCTGGTATACTCCTCCAGCGTCGGCTTCTTGGCCATCTTGAATATCCTTCCGTACTTGCCCTTCCCGACATTTCTGAAACGCTCCTCCAGCTTTCGCTGCACTTCGTATGTCGTTTCAGTGAAATCGAACGAAGAGTTCGTGTTGCTCAATTTGTTCACCTGCCTTCAGCACATGCGGTTATATCGATAGTTATCTGAAAGCATCAACCATCCTGCTTAATATTCTTTTCCTATCGCCCAAACATATCTGGAATCCCATTCACAGATGCATAAGATAACTATACGCTGCGGATTGGTGTGTTGTTGATTTCAACGATGCCCGAATGCAGAAACCGGCCATTCTGGTGCCGGTGATGCCAGGGCAGAGTCGAGATGAGCTGTACACCCGTTCATCCAGTGCATATTTTCTGTGTTTCTTCATGTCAGCTCATTTCAGATGTGAAAGAATGTCTTCGTGTGATCTTGCAATTTTACCCGGCACTTGCGAATTCGGTTCAATATATCTCAAATCTCTCCACACCTCAGGCATCCGCGGTATATGCACCGCATCCATGAATCCTGTATAGATGAATTCAAGATCCCAGTGTTCTTTTCTTTCAGGGAATCTGCGCGGAGCGTACACTTCCGAGTGGACTGAGGGACCCGAAAACCCGATTCCTTCCAGACCGAGCTGCTCTCTGGCGACTCTTCGTGCACAGTCGTCCGGTGCTTCTCCGTACATCAGATGGCAGGAAGGGAGCATCCATCCCCCTGCATGCGCCTTCACTCTGTCCCTGTCCAGAGCGCCTATGTGGTCCCATGGACCATCGGGGTTGAGCATGCCCATGAGCACTCCATCGTGCTTCCCTTCTCCTCTTATCACGAGGAACACTGAGATGCAGAAACCATCAGGAGGTATCACATCTATACCAAGGCCCGATCTGCCGCCTCTCGTGAAAGCACAGAACTTCCTGTCAGTCGACACAAGTGTCTTATCCAGTCACAGACTTATGAAGTTTCAGGCATCTCTCCCGGTTCGCCCGGGCCAGTCCGGATCACCTTATGAAATCCATGTCAATGCTCTTCGTCTGGACGTTATCGGCCGGTCCCAGTATGTGTTTTGATTTGACTCCGGTTAGGACGACCATGACGCGCATCCTCTTCTCGAGCGTCGGGTCTACGGCCGCGCCCCATATGATTCTCGCCGAAGGGCTGATCTTTGTCTGTATCATTTCGGCCACTTTTTCAGCTTCCGTGACAGTCATATCGTTTCCGCCAACGACATTCACGAGCGCACCGTTCGCAGCGGATATATCGACATCAATTAGAGGGGAATTCACAGCCTCATTCACTGCGTCGCCGGATCTCTCCTCGCCTTCTCCTTCACCGAGACCGATCATCGCAACACCCCCGCCCTTCATTATTGTCTTGAGATCATTGAAGTCGAGATTGACGAGTCCCGGCTTTGTTATGACTTCAGTTATGCCTTTTATGCTTCTGACCAGCACTTCATCGGCTACCTTGAAAGCGGCATTCAATGAAAGCCTGGGCACGAGCTCAAGAAGCTTGTCGTTCGGTATCACAATCACTGTGTCCGCAACGTTCCTGAGACGCTCGAGTCCCCATTCCGCATTCTCCGCCCTTATGGCTCCTTCGGCTTTGAACGGCGATGTGCATATGGCGATTGTCAGCGCGCCCATCTCCTTTGCAAGCTGCGCTATGAATGGCGCCGCACCCGTTCCGGTGCCACCTCCAAGCCCTGCTGTTATGAATACAATGTCCGCACCCTGGATAGACTTCCTTATGTCGTCCTCCGCTTCCCTCGCCGCCTCCTCCCCTACCTGAGGCAGCGCACCGGCTCCCAGGCCGCGTGTGCTCCTCCGGCCCAGAAGAATCTTGTGAGGCGACCTGATTATCAGCAGATGCTGGGCGTCAGTGTTTGCCGCGTACATTTCTGCCCCGGTTATGCCCGTCTCGACGAGTCTGTCTATGGTATTTGTGCCGCCTCCGCCGCAGCCTACAATCTTTATGTTTGTCCTCAGGCCGGACAGAATTTTTATCAGTTCGTCGTCCTCGGCGCTGTAAGCGGATTCCGAATATGACTGCTCCAGTGGCACATCTTCCTGAGAAGCTCTCGATATTGCCTCGTTCACCAACGATTTCATGAATTCAACCTCGCATCCCATCATTTACACGGGCAGAAGTCCGTGTATTTAGTCCTTATCGAATCGCGGCATTTTAATGTTTCTACAAACGAACTAGCAATCTTCCGACCTAAATGCAATAAGACCGATCCGGGATGAAACGGTCAATCCGCAATGTACGAAACATGCGTCCTTCCTGTCATTCAGACTCCGAATCCTGCAGTTGCGATTTCCGCTCCCGTCCAATTTCCTGACGGAAGCAGCTGACGGAATGCAGGTGTTTTCGGTTAATTTCTTCAGGAGCATTTTTCCCTGTCAGCAGGGTTTCGACCCGCCGCCAAGATTAAAGTCATGAAAAGGTCAATCAGGTTGTTATGCCGGTCTTCAGAGTAGTGCTGGTCCGTCCGGAAAATGAGGGCAACATCGGTGCAGTCGCCAGGTCAATGGCCAATTTCGATATGGCCGAACTGTACATGGTCGCTCCGGTCTCCATTGGTGACGAGGCCAGGAAGAGGGCAAAGCACGGCAACTTCATACTCGATTCTTCCAAAATTGTGGAAAACCTCTCCGATGCTCTGCAGAGCTGCGATGTAACCGTAGGTACAACCGGCATCCGTAATACCGGGGAAGGCAGGTTCCTCAGAGTCTGCGACACACCCGGTGAGTTTGCCCGTCGCGTGGCGAAGTCTAAGAGGAAGTATGCACTGCTCTTCGGACCGGAGGGCCTCGGTCTTTCCAACGATGAACTTCAAATGTGTGATATGGTTGTCAGCATACCCACATCCGAACGTTACCCGGTGATGAATCTATCACACGCTGTGACTGTCCTCCTTTACGAACTGTTCCAGACTGTATATGAACCTGTAACGGTGAAGGGTGCCCTGAGGGAAGACAAGGAAAGGGTCAACGAATACTTCGGCAGGCTGCTTGAATCATCGGATTATCCCGAGCACAAAAG
>JAKABN010000178.1 GCA_021796895.1 Thermoplasmata archaeon
AGTCATTTCAGAAAGGGAGGCAGTGTGCACATCGAAAAGATCATCAGAGTGAAGGCCGACAGGGCAAAGCTCGGTCCGCTTTTCAGGAAGGACTCAGGCACCGTCGCAGAAAAACTGGAGGCGATGGACGCATCATCGGTTCGGGGCCTCGACAGTGTGAATGTGGAGATCAACGGCAGAAGCATCGAAGTGTCAAACACATGTTACTCCGTCGAAGAACGGGAGGAGCGAGTCTCCGGGAAGAGAGTGGTACCTCACGTCATCGAGCCCGCGAGCGGACTCGACAGGCTCTTCTTTGCGCTCCTCGAGCACTCATTTGACGACTCGGACGGAAGAACAGTTCTTCATCTCACTCCGGCCGTTGCCCCGATAAAGGCAGCCGTTCTTCCGCTGATATCGGACATCAGACTCGACAGGGCCGCAAGAGCCCTGTGTGCCAGACTGAACAGCGCAGGGCTGGAATCATATTATGACGATACCGCCTCGATCGGCAGAAGGTATGCACGCATGGATGAGGCTGGAACACCTTACTGCATAACGGTAGACAGTGAATGGAAGGATGGCGGGACAGTCACGGTCAGAGACAGGGATACCAGGAAGCAGATAAGAGTGCCTGAAAAATCAGTCGAGAGTGTAATATCACGCCTCATAGCCGGAGAGAACATGGAGAAACTCGGGGAACCTGTTGTCATGAACGACGAGGAAACAGTGGATGGTGAAAACGATGAATGAAAATCTGTTCGCATCTATGGCAAACGTCAGTATAATCGCAGGAAAACTCGGCAAACTGTCTGTGGGCAAGCCCCAGTCGAAATGGCCAATAATCTTTGCTTCGCCTGAGGACGAAGTCAGGAATGTCATATCCAGGATGGTGGAACTCGATCTGGATGAGATACCCGTGCTCGACAGGAAGGAAGTTCTCGGCATTATATCTCTGAAGACTGTGGTGAAGAGGAAGAACATACCACCGTCAACCAAGGTCCGCTCGCTGATAACAAAGGCTCCAGAGCTGCATCCGTGGAGTAATGTGTTTGATCTCGCACACGCAATCGTCAACACTGGTTTCAGGCAGATACCAGTTGTCGAGGACGGAAAACTCGCAGGCATAGCGGACAGGACAGCGCTCGTGCGCCTCGTGTCCGGAGTGAAGGAGCTGGGAGGCATCAGGGTGGACGAGGTGATGAGCCCCGGCGCAATAACCCTTCACGAGAAGGACTACGTCGACAGCGCATTTGAAACGCTGAGATCTACCGGCATACGCGCTCTGCCTGTGGTCGACGACTTTGGCAGGATAACGTCGATGCTCGTGATAACCGACCTCGCATCGCTTGTCGTCAGCGGAAGATCCAGGGAGACCGTCGGCGAAATCGCCGGACGCGCGAATCCTGTTGAAATAACCGTGGGCAGCATAGCGAGAAAGGATTTCCCTTCCTTGTCGCGCGACGACAGGATGGACAAGGTGTTCAGAATGATGTCGTCAGAAGACTCTGGCTCGGTTCCCGTGCTGGAAGACAAGATGCCCGTAGGCATAATCACAAAATATGACATCGCGCAGCTGGTGACGTCCCTTCAGATCCGTGAATCTGTGTACGTGCAGATAACCGGCGTATCGGACAGCTACATTCTGGACACTATGTACGGCGAGATAGGCAAGAGCATGAAGAGGATAGAGAAAATCTCACGCCCTGTTTCCCTGTACATTCATGTCCACGAATACGGCAGCGAGTTCAGCAAGGTGAAGTATTCACTGAGCGGAAAACTGCAGACCGCAGACAGGCTGTTCGTGGCAAAATCGTTTCAATGGGACCCCACGCGCACTATTCAGGATCTTCTCTCGAAACTCGAGAGAATGGTGAAGGAGATGAAATCTTTCAAGGTCTCCTCCAAAAAGAGAAAAAAGAGTGCTCGTCTCGCTCTGACCGATGAACTGTGAGTGTGTTCGAGCACGGCCTTTCTTCCACTCAGCACAAAGAAGAAGGAAAAGGGACAGCTGAAAGGGTTTGTGCCGACTCCCGGCATCTTTTCAGCTGATTATTTCAGATACAACAGGTGTCATCGTGAAACCGACAGTCGGGTTTCCGTGAACAGCCTGTGCGCTGTTGAAGTCCAGTGTGGCGGTTGTAGTCGAACCTGCCGATACAGTGAACTGTCCTGCTACATCCACCGTCGAGCTGACAAGCGATATCTTGTACGTATGACCGTTGTATACACCGTAAGCTCCGGTTATGGTGAGTCTGATCATCTGGTAGTGGCCGCCTGGCAGTTTCAGGCTAGTGAGGAATATGGATTTGCCGGTCGCACTGGCGAGATTGACCGTAACGGGGGTCGAAAAGCTACTGGCATATCCGCCGCCGCTTCCGCCGGTCGAGTTGTGTATCGACACCGAGCTGACGTTAATGTAGAGCGCAGTCCAGCCTGAAGGCAAAGGATCCTTGATCTGGACGTTTAGAGTGCCTCCGCTGCCGAAAGCGTAGTAGGCTATACCGCCCACGGCGAGCACTGCGACAATGACTGCCGCAATAATCTTCGAATTCCTGTTCATTGCAATCACTTGGAAATCAAATTTCTTTCATATATAATATCGTTGTTTTACAAGATTCGAATTGTGATTTTGCGCTCGATCTCAGAGATTCAGAGGCAAGTCATCCACATATCTGCTGTCAGAGACGACAGGCATTTCTTCGCATAATCTCTATTCAGACCTGCACCGGAACTCCATGAGCTGTTCATGCGCGAAAACGGCCAAAAAGAATTAAGTACGGGATGCTGATGCTTCAGAGGTAGTCCAATTGAAAACCGACGCAACTCTGCTGCTCGAGGACGGAACTTTTTTTGGAGGCAGGATGTTTGGTTTCCGAAAGGAGTCATACGGCGAAGTTGTTTTTACGACATCCATGACTGGATATGAAGACTCTATAACTGATCCGTCCTACCGCGGGCAGATACTTGTATTCACATATCCACTGATCGGGAATTACGGTTTCACAGACGGCGACCTGCAGTCGCCGGTCGCGCAGGTCCGCGGCATCGTTGTATCAGAAAACACCTCCGTCATGAAGGGAGCCGATTCCCCGCTGGAGAAACTGCTCGTTAAGTCCGAACTTCCCGGACTGGAGATTGCCGAAACAAGGAGCATCGTCAGGCGGGTGAGGCAGAACGGAACGATGAGAGGCATTGTGATACCCCTTCCACCTTCAGAAGTGGACATCGACTCCAGGGCTTCGGAACTGTCCCGCCTCCGCAACACCTGGGAAGAAAATCTTGTTTCAGAAGTGAGTACGCGCAGCATGACCGGCCCGCTGGGCAAAGGAAAAAGTGTCGCAGTGCTGGATTTCGGCATAAAGCGGAATCTGGTGCGCGATCTTGCGGAGAGATTTACTGTGCATGTTCTTCCTTACTCCTCATCGCTCGATGAAATTATGGCTGTCGAACCCGAAGGACTGGTTATCTCAAGCGGGCCCGGGGACCCTGCTCATCCTGAGATAATGCGCAAGTCTCTGCCCGTGGTAAGGAAGGCGGCCGGGGAGCTGCCTGTTCTCGGCGTCTGTCTCGGGCACCAGATAGTATCCCTCGCGTTTGGCGCAAAGACATTCAAACTGAAGTTCGGCCACAGGGGAATAAACCATCCGGTGAGGCTCGGCGAACGCGTCTACATCACATCCCATAACCACGGTTTTTCCGTGTCACCCGAATCGCTTGACGGAACGCCGCTGAATCCGGTTCAGCTGAGTCTCAACGATGGTACGCTTGAGGGTCTTGAAAGATCG
>JAKABN010000179.1 GCA_021796895.1 Thermoplasmata archaeon
CAGGCAGAGGACTGCCGGATTGAGTATAATTTGGCATGAGCATGCCGAGATATGCCTTTACGAACGCAATCGGATTGTGCGCGCCTGCGGTTATATAATACTCGCGATGCCAGCTTCCGCCTACACTCCTGCCAATAGTACCGGAGGAAAGAAACGAAGTACCTGCAGACATGGCCGGGCCATGTTTGACGAGGCGCGGGTAGAGGTAAACTGCCGCTCCTGCGACAATAAGAACTGCAACGAAAATGACCGCAACGGCTTTGACTTTTGAACCCATGGCCCCGATACTTTCACAACACACTATTTAACCATTTGCTGACAGTTAGACAAAAAGGTAACTGGGATGACCTGGCAGGCACGCATTCGGTAAAGCTGAACCCAACGTTTGGCAAGCGCTATCGCAGTGGATTCTCCGGCGCCCAGTCCGTACTCCTCCATTATCAGTTTAGACATATCTTTTGCTCTACCTTCCAACTTTGCGAGTTTACAATTTGCCGGCAAGCGTGAGGCGTCTCCGAGCTCGCGGGCAACATCCTCGCTCAACAATATGCCCTGGAAAATGCGGAACACCTTCAAAGAAGATATCCGGCCCAGATGCGTAAGCGGGCCGGTGTCCAGAACAGCATTCTTAATCCTTGCCACCGAGTCCCCACTCCACGTCCTCCTTGATTGCGGCTTCCATGCGTTCAGAGCGGGCGCGTCTTATCGCATCCCTTACAGCAGCTCTGATAAGCTCAGATCTGTTGGCATACCAGCCCTCCTTTATCAGTTCGTCCATTTCGCTGACTAGCCGGTGGGTTAACTTGGCAGGAATCGTGTCCATAGCATTCGTAATACCATAGTATTACGAATGCTTTAAGGCTTTTGACAGGATTGCTTTGAAATCGCCGCTTATGAACGATTCGAACTCCGCCGATATCGGTGGTTTCATTTCAAGTGTTAGAAGGCTTTGAAAGCGCAGCAGAGTGGACAGCTGAACAACTTTTTCACCCATCCTGAAGCTTTTAGACATGAGTGTGGATAGCGAGGCTGCAAAACTGAGGACAGTTCGGTGTGAACGAATCACACACATTGCTCGACTCTAGACCGGTGAAACGGGGGAAGAGGGTATTCGATCGCACGTGTCACTTCACATTCATCGCCAACCTGTTCGCCGCCGTCACAAGGGCACAACACTCTGTCAAGCAGCATCTCGGCTGCCTGACATACATCACTGCGTGAAACAGGCCTGCAGTGAGCATGCTGCAACCGTTCAGCAGCCGTGATGCACGATCGCAATCACATTCGGCAACAGTTGCACGTGAAATTTCCTGTATTTGTGTCAAAATCTTGAGGCGGGAGTGCCCTCCAGGCACTCAAAACTGTTCACAGCTGAGACATGAGTCTATTCGAATACGTGAATAAAAATGGAAACTGACCATTTCTTTTTTCACCGTATAAGCGACAAAGGCCATCAAAATAATTATAAATACATCAGAAGTAATTCATTTGGCGAGTGGTTATTTGTCATTGGGATCTGGATCTAACAAGGGATCTATTTCAAGGGAGCCGAGGATGCTGGTGACCACAGCTGTTGTTCTCATTGTCATCGTTGCTTCGGCAAGCGCTGCTGAAGTCGTCACGTATAACCGCAATGTTAGTCCGCGCAACAGTAACAAATTGTTTGTAAATGAAACTGGGCCATTCTTCCCTAGCGGTGCGAGCATACAGTTCAGGAATCCAAATGGCATGAATGCATCGAAAACACTGGTCAGTGTCTACATGCATCCTGTGAATTCAGGCGGCGCGCCGCTAAATATCAACAACAGCAAACTTCTTGTCGTACGCTCTTTTTCCAACTCATATGGATTGTTTACCTTTCCGTTCAATGGCTTGATCGAAAGTGTTGCAATGGGCTGGCGAAGCAATCTTACTCAGATGGGAGGGAAGTTGTATGCCGACGCGTTCGAGACATCTTTCGCGGTCACTGCGGTTGAACAGCTTGCTAACAACACAACCTGGTCGACCATAACCTATCTGCGGTTTTCACCAGGTTTGCTGCTGCGGTATCTCAACGACAGCGCGTTTCATCTTGCCTATGAAGTCACTTTCAACATTTTCATTGATAACGCAAAACAGCAGCAGCTGTCGGCGTATCCACACAATACCATCGCTACGCCTGACTGTGTGGGTGGAAGATGCCTTCATTGCACGCCCGGGTATTACTGGAAGGCCCTGGGCTCGACTATTACCCCAAATATCTGGGTACCGGTTGAGTGGGTGAACAATCTGACGACATATGGTGGTGGATCAATTGGTTACACCTTGGGTATAAGCGGAGAGGATACCGTCTTCCAAGCTGGTGTTTACAATACTGTTAAGGGCGCATGGTCTGTAAACAGTTCACAGCCGACTAGCACGCCCGCTTATGGCAACATCGCATCGGAAGCATTCACAAATTACAAATCGGCGGTTATTTTCATTAACGCATCAGTAACATATTCAGAATATCAATACGTCTATGTCAATTATTATTGCCAGGTAACTTCCTATAACGACTATCAGGCTGACATATACGTCAATAATGTTGGGTTGAGCGGTAGCAATGTTATGATGATGGCAAGATTCTCGCCGCCTGGAGGAGATCTCTCCTCGATACTTCCACAACAGATGCAGGGGTTTCCTAAGGTGGTCTATACGTCTTTTGGCAAGCAACAAAACTTCAGCAGCACAATCAAGCCATTTACAAGTAAGCAGTATTCATACTTCCGCCTTACGTCTAGCACCTCCAGTCTGGCTAATTACGTATCTGGTTTTCTGCCTCTGGGTGGTGTGATGACATCATTCATGAACTGGGCAAAGACGATAAATTCTGATATCGTGGGTATTGCAATACCATACGTCAGTGACATACTGTCTGGAATTAGTTTTGAAAAGACTGTCGTAGTTGGTGCCGACATCAGTCTTCAAAATGGGCAGAACTTCGACATATCAGTGGCTGGATACAGCTTTCAATCAATTCAGCAGTACGACCTTTCAGGATGGAACAGCGGAACAGCCGGCATATTGTTGTCCTACTGGAATGTTACCGGGAGCTGAATACTTTTTTGCAACTACAGATGCAGTGCAACGTTTTCCACTGCAGGGTCATTTCAAGAGATGGGAAGTCATTGAACTTCTCTGCCATTGAATGTTATTGTCGCGACTGGTCTGCCCCCTAACTTGAATTTTCGCGCCTGAATGAGATGTGACATTTCGCAGCATTTTCACTCTATCTCGATCCTGACAGTACGGTTATGAAGCCATTGTATTTTCATGCTGTTCCACCGCTCTGCCGCCTCAAGCAGCAGCGGTGGAAGTGTATGGAAATACCCCATCTGGGAAACAGGAAACTGAAAATCGAAATCTCCTGAAACATACAAAAAGATCAACGCTTTTATTACCTGTGAAAATCCAAGTTAGGACCTCTCTGCGGCGCGTCTGTGTACACCCCATAAGACGTCTCATATGATGCAACGGGTTATTTGCTTCAACTCAATGGTGAAAAGATTGTAGCAGGAACTGCAACTGGTGCCACTCTGCCTCCAGGCGACTGTTTTTGCTTCGAAAGTGTGCATAACTGTCTCTCTACCATTCAAATGGGGTATACTCTTTTGGACTCGTTTCTGCCTCTTGTCAATGTGCCTCTTTACGGTGCGTAATAGCATGGAAATATCAAGAGCTTTAAACCGTAAGCCGAATGGGTCCGCCCGGATTTGAACCGGAATCTATAGGTCCCGAAC
>JAKABN010000180.1 GCA_021796895.1 Thermoplasmata archaeon
ATGTTGTGCGACACGGCCGGCATCGACTGCGCAGCGAATTCAGCAGCTCATGTGTTGTGCCGCTGAATGCCCGCATCTGTCTGAATTTTCATCCGGGGCTGAAAGTGGCCCTGCTGATGACGACATTTGTAACGGGTCGATCGTTTCTGTCCCTTTTCACGCCGCTTATGGCTACGGCAACATCCATGCCCTCCGTGATGCGCCCGAACACAGGATGCTTGGAATCGAGAAAATTATTATCGGCAACGTTGATGAAAAACTGACTCCCGCCGGTGTCTGGTCCAGCGTTTGCCATCGAAATCGTGCCCTTTGAATTCCTGTTCTTGGCGGAAAACTCGTCTTTGATGGTGTAACCAGGTCCGCCCCTTCCCGTCCCCGTGGGATCTCCACCCTGGATCATGAAGCCGGGAATGACTCTGTGAAAGATGATGCCGTTGAAAAAGCCCTTCTCTGTCAGCTTCCTGAAGTTGCCTGCAGTGACTGGCATTTCTTTCTCGAAGAGTTCGATCACAATTTTTCCCATTGTTGTTTCCAATATTACGCTGGACATTCGGATCGTCTGAGCAACGGATAACACCTATCTAAACCATACGGCCATCAAACATACCATGGCCCTCATTTGCCATCCGTAAAAACAGATCAGAAGTGTCATCCGCGCGACATTACTCCATTATCCTTCAGGAATTCTGCAAGGCAATCGGCATCCCGGAATAGATGTGAAACTATGCACTGTTTTTCTGCCGCAGCAACGTTTTCCGGCGCATCGTCGACAAACAGGCAGTTGCCGGCGGAAGTGCCTGAAGCCTCTATGGCCATTTCGAATATTCGCCGCTCCGGCTTGACGACTCCCACGGCATATGAAAGAACTGCCCCGTCAAACAGCGTGCCCAAACCGTACGTGCGATTCAGCATATTCCATGTGTGCTCCGGCATGTTGCTCAGCGCAATGATTCTTGCGGAACCCGTTGCCCTTACCCGCTGCAGCAGGTTCCACACATCCCTGTTCGGAACTTCGCTTGAGTCCATAATCGATATGAACTCGCCAACGTCAATTTTCAATCCGAGTCTGCTCAAAACCCTTATGCTGAATTCATCGACGGTGACATGACCGGAATCGAATGCAACTGCTTCCCCGATCAGAATGCCAAAAGCCAAAGACTGATCTGTCCCAAATCTCCTTTTTAGCGTTTCTGACATTGTTGCATATGCATTCGAAATGCAAACGCCGCCGATGTCGGTTATTATACACTTCAGATTACGGCGCATGGCACGGTGAGTCTTGCCTCTGAATATAAAATGTGATCTGTATTGCAGTCGTCGCATCTACTTCCAGATTCTGCTACTTTGCAGTTTAACCGGCCTTGACATTTACTGAAAATACTCTGTCATATACACGGTTTGATGTGCAAACATGGTACATTCCTCGTGAGCCGCTACATTCCGGCTGCGTCAAGCCGCTCTGCCCGCCGGTCCATGAAATCTGAAAATTTCATCAGAAAATCCATCATATCGCATACAATGCCATAGTCAGCATACCTGAAAATAGGCGCGTCACGGTTACTGTTAACAGCTACCACTGTCCCCGCGTATCTGATACCTACGACATGATTGTCCTGCCCGGAAATACCCAGTGCAATATAGAGCGATGGCGAAATAGATGTTCCTGTCAGTCCTATCTGCTGCTGTCTCGGAACCCAGCCCATGTCCACGACCGGTCTTGTTGCGCCCACCGATGCGTGCATCCTGTCAGCCATAGAAAGCACTGCGGCGATATTCTCTCTGCTCTTCAAACCCCTGCCGACACCAAGGACAATGTCTGAACTGCTGAGCTTCAGATATTCAGCCGGCCGTTCCCTGAACGACAGCCTTGTCGCGACGGTTCTGCCTGACAGTGGAAGTGCACTGACGTGCATGGGGGACACACCGACGCGTCTGGGAAATATTCCGGGCCTGATGGTAGCCATTTCAGGCACAGTCCTGGAGATAATGCGTGCAACAATTCCACCTCCGAATGCGGGTTTGAACTGCACGAGTCTGCCGTTCTCAAACTTCAAATCTATGCAATCGGCGGTCAGACCGAGTCTGAGTTTGGCTGCGATGCCTGCCGCGACTTCGCGACCATCGACGGAAGAGGGAAAAACCACGCATCGTGGCCTGGAAGAAACGATGATTTCCGCGAGCGTTTCCTTGAAACGATCGTTGTCGTCTCCCTCGACATAAAGATATTCATGGCAGAGCATGCCTTTGAGCGCTTCCGGGCTTATGTTGCCTATTATTTTTACACGCGCTCGTTCGGACAGGGACAGTTCGGCCAGCTTGGATGCAATTTCCATTGAAGTGTCAGGATCGTTTATAGCGATGCCCCACAGTTCTCCGTCACGCCCGCCGCCATCGGAAAGATCCAATCTGCCGGCGGCGGTCCTTTTGCCTCCCTGCGCAAGATTCCATATCAGACTGAAAGCGTCGTCTCCGGGTTCGATGAACGAAGTCTTCCTGAAACTCTCGACTCTTTCAGTTCCCGTGACGGAAGTTGGAGAGTCGCGTCCAGTCACCCGCACACTCAAATCTCTGAGGCCAAGAGTGTTTATGCGCTGTTCAAAATCAGGCAACGCCGGAGCAGGCATTCTCGCCCTGTTGATCTTCTCACTCACTGAAACAACGGCGGGAAGAGGAAGGGAGTATTCTGCAGTGCCGTCCTCCCGCTCCTGTTCAACGATTATGCGCTCACCTTCGTCAAAATCTATCTTCGAGACGGACGACTTGAACGGAAAGTTGAGAAATTCCGCTACTTCCGGCGGTACCTGTGAAGTCTCGCCGTCGAGGGAATACTTTCCCATCAGAATAAGATCCGGAGACACTTTTTCGGCCACTTTGGCCAGCACTTCGGAGGTCACTAAAGTGTCGGCACCGGCCAGATCCCTGTCGGTGACCAGCATCGCACGGTCAATGCCCAGCCTGAGTGACTCGATGAGTACGTCTCTTGCGGAGGGGGGGCCCATGGAAACCGCGACAGTCTCAGCACCTCTCTTTTCATGGATTCTCACCGCTTCTTCGATGGCCTTTCGGTCGAACGAATTCATAAGGAGCGCGACTCCCTCTCTCCTCACCCTCATCGTAGAAGCGTCAAACTCAATACGGTTGACATCTGGAATCTGCTTGACAAAAACAAGCACATTCATCAGATATCCACCATTACTTCGCCGTTGTCCACCTTAATTGAGTATGTTTTCAGCGGCTTCACGTCGCCACCATCGTCCGGAGCGGAGAGGACATCTCCCGTGGAAGGGTTGAACGAGGCGTAATGAAAGCTGCATACGAGCTTTCCATCTTCCAGTGTGCCGTTGGACAGATCGTCGTTCTCATGAGTACATCTCAGGGATGTTGCGAAGAGTTTTTCTCCACTCCTTATTATGAGAATCTCTGTGCTGCCTGTTTCACATTTGAAGAGTCCGGATGCGGGAATCTCGCTCAGCTTAGCGACGCTTTGCCATGCCATGGATAGTGAATTGGGAGCACGTTATAAACCGTTTCGAAATCAGGCCTGGCAGTTGAGAAGCGGAAGTGACATTCTCTCCTGCCTGAAGACCGGGGAATGCGCTAGCGATTCCTTCAGGGCTGAGTGAGGAGTCTGAGCGCTTCCTCCTTGGTTTCCGGATTCTTTTCGAAGCTTCCGCGAATCGCGTTTGACACTGTCTCTGAGTTCAATGATCTTGCACCCCTCATTTCCATGCACATATGACGGGCCCTGATGAAAACCATG
>JAKABN010000181.1 GCA_021796895.1 Thermoplasmata archaeon
AGTAGAGAATGTCAGTGATTTATAGAAGCAGAGTGTAATGAATGGCACATGCCTGCCCGGGAATCGGCGAAATGCGTGGAGTGCGGCACGGACAACGAGAATGGAGCTGTATACTGCAAGAACTGCGGGCAGAAGCTCGTTGAACCACAAAAAATGTGCGGCTCATGCGGTGCGACTGTTTATCCGCATTACTCGTTTGCAATGTGTCCTTCATGCGGTGGATTGCTGAATCCAGTAGCTGTGCAGCAGACGCGAAATGGTACGGAACCTGTTATGCAGGACAACGCGCAGCCGCGATATGCCGGTTCGGAACGCGGTACCTCAACCACTCAACCGGCAGCAACTGCGCAGCACGATATGCAGGTGTTTGGCAAACTCAGGCTGTTCGGTATCCTGGGCATCGCGGAAGCAATCCTCGGTATCTTCGTACTGTTATTCGGTGACCTGACGGTACTGCTTGCTGCAGGCGCAGGAGGTACACACGCGACAGGCAACGTACTGTTCATCGATATTGCAGTCCTTATCGGAGAGCTGGCCATCGGTGCTTATTCAATATTCGTACTCAGGTCTGCCTTCAGGATCCTTTCCAGGATTGACAGAATGTTCCATACACCTGCCAGTCTGGTGACAGTGCTGATTATAGGTTTCGTTGTCATCTTCCCCGCACTGATAATCATAATTGCAGCCGGAACTGCTGCTCCGGCGGCGCTGTCTACGGGCATGCTGATAGTCGTGGGATTCATGATGATTGTCGGGCTGGTACTGCTTGTCCTTGGGGTAATAGGGTTGCTCATCGGTCTGTGGAGAATTGGAACGAGATACAACGACAGTTTGTACAAAATAGCAGCAATATTCTACATCATACCGTTTCTTGGAGTTGTAAGCTCGATACTGATCTATGCCGCTTCCACCACATTTCTCAGACAGGGAAGTAACAGATTACAAGGTCATTGAGCCTTATAATGACGCGTTAACCGCCACAACATCATTAAAATACCCCGCCGTATGATTGGACGGCGTGGATTACTACGCCGAGCTGATAGAGGAAATATGCACAGACAGGATTGCGGATGCTTCGCAGTTCGAGAGAAGAAAAGTTCAGCTGTGCAGAAAATATGGCCTGACCGATATTCCGGCAAACTCGGAGATCCTGAGCAGGACGCCTCAGGAAGCCATCGCAAAAGTCCTTCCGATTGTCAGACTCAAGCCGTCAAGGACTATAAGCGGCATAGCCCCGGTAGCGATAATGACTTCTCCGTACAACTGTCCCCATGGCACATGTGTCTACTGTCCAGGAGGCGTCAGCAACAACTCCTCTCAGGCATATACAGGCAAGGAACCTGCTGCCCGCAGAGCTGCAATGAACGATTTCGACCCTTACAGGCAGGCTGCTTCCAGGATTGAGCAACTGAATGCGATCGGACATTCGACAAACAAGATTGACCTCATCATAATGGGTGGCACATTCACCGCCAGGACGGAAGATTACCAGGAATGGTTCGTCCGCAGGGCGTTCGATGCAATGAACGGCTCGGATGCGGCAGACATCGGAGAGGCACACCGATTCAATGAGACCGGGACGAACAGATGTGTAGGCATGACAATAGAGACACGTCCTGATCAGCTCAGCAGCAGGCAGATAGATTTCTCGATGATGCTGGGCGCGACAAGAGTCGAGCTCGGTGTCCAGTGCCTCTTTGATGATATACTTAAAAGAGCGAACAGAGCACACGACGTGCAGAGTGTCTCCGACGCGACCAGGCGGGCAAAGGACAGGGGCCTCAAGGTCGGATATCACATGATGCCCGGACTGCCGGGCATGACAGACGCGATGGAACTGCAGAATTTCAGACGACTGTTCGAGGAGGAGCGTTTCAGACCGGACATGCTCAAGATATATCCCACGCTGATAATAGAGGGAACACCGCTCTTTGAAATGCACAGGAAAGGGTTGTATCAGGAGTACACGCTCGACAAGGCGGTCAGACTCCTTGCAGAGGTCAAGAGAGACATACCGCGCTACGTGCGCATACAGCGAATACAGAGAGACATACCGGCACCGATGATAAGTTTCGGCGTCAAGAAGAGCAACCTGAGGGAACTTGTGAAGGACGAGATGGAGAGAAACGGCTGGAGGTGCGGCTGCATAAGGTGCAGGGAAGTCGGACACCTCGGCATCGGCGAATCCGAAATACGGACGGGGGATGTGGAACTGAAGGTGCTCGATTATGCCGCAAGCGGCGGCCTGGAGAGGTTTATCTCGTTCGAGTGCGGCGACGCCATAGTCGGCTACCTGAGACTGCGCCTGCCTTCTGACGGTCCGGCATACATAAGGGAACTGAAGGTATTCGGCAGGGTTGTGCCGGTCGGAGAGGAGTCGGGGAACGACTGGCAGCACCGCGGGTACGGCGCCGATCTGGTTAACGAGGCCGAGGAGATGGCCAGAGCTGCCGGGTACAGCGTGATGAGGGTTACAAGCGGGGTGGGCGTGAGGGAATATTACAGGAAGCTTGGTTACAGCAGTGACGGCAGCTATCTTGCGCGAAAGCTCTGAGAGTGTGTGTTCTGGTCTGTTGTGCGGCGCGCAGCCGTCTCGAATCATTATTAAAGGGATTGCGACTTATCATTCCCTGTGTGCCGGATTCGTCTGCCCCGGCGTGAACTGACAGTACGGTGAGGATTGTCGATGAGATGCGTTGTATGCGGAGCGGAGCTGGCTGATGGAGAAGCCATATGCACGCCATGTGCCCGGTCACACATAAGGGACGAGTGGTTTTCAGACAGGGAAGGATATTTCAGGTTGAGGAGGAGGGCAGAGCTCGTCTCCGTACTCGATGACGAGCAGTTCCGCATGACACTTGGCGGCGAGAGCCCGGACGAACGTATATCCGATCTTCCTGAGACGGCGGAGGGATACAGAACAGCGAGACGTCTCATGCAGGAAATAATTGAGGAATACAGCGCCGGCGGGAATGCTGAGATGCCCCGTTACTCACTCATAGCGCGTTCTCTCGCCAGACTTGAAAGATACGACGAGCTGTTCCCGGACGAGCGTGACGTGCAATTCTGCAATGTACTTGCAGAGCTGTACAGCAAAGCGCTGAAAAACTTCATGCTCCCTCTTGCTCCTGCGGATTTTGTCGACGAAAGAAGGAGAGCGCTGCAGGAAAAGTCGGATTACTGGCGGCGCCGGGGGAGCAATGACACAGGCGGGAGCGATGGCGGCGCATCCATGCTCAAAACGGCCGACCTGCCTGAGCATGAGTATGCTGACGCAGCGGCACAGCCAGTCACGACTGAGACTGATACAGAAGTGCTCAGATCAAGGATCAAATCAATTGAGGAACAAATTGCCGGACTCAGAAGAATAGTCCCGGCTGCGGCCGTGATTGAACAGCAGACAGATGCCATCAGCGCGACAGCGGCGGACAGGATATCCGAACTCAGGGGAAAGATACAGCAGATAGAGGAGAAAATGCAGGGACTGGGCGCCGGAACGGATGGCGGAAAAGGCGTGACTTCCGAAGATGCGCCGAAGACAGAGACACCGGCAGAGGCAAAGCAAGATCACACCGATGAGCATGATGGTCTGGGGATGATGAAGAAGAGGATTGCGGTGAACTTGCTCGCGGGAGAGTATCAGGATGCGTTCGAGGAAACGTTCGAGCTGTTGCGGCGCGGAGGGAGGGAGAAAGATGATTTCGAGATCGCTGCCCTCCTCGCTTTGAGAATGAACTACAGG
>JAKABN010000016.1 GCA_021796895.1 Thermoplasmata archaeon
ACCCGGTACATATCGCTGCTTGGCACGGCCTTCTTCGGCTCCCGAGCCTAGCCATCCACCAAACGGCGTAGCTAACCACTGGCTATCGGCTCTGCACACGTCCAGACTGCAATTGACTGGCATCACTGACCACGACATCTGCCTTCCACAGATCCCGGGTCTCTCCACTTCCTCGATGAAATTACTCGTCGAGTGCACGCGCCCTTAGACTACGTCGGACCATGCTATTAAATTTTACCAACGTTTCGGAAGAATCCTTAGATTCTGGCCAAATACATCGGTAAATCCGGGGATTACTCCCCTTCAGCCTGACTGAGGGCTTACCGTCGAAGATGTTCCCCTTCTATATACCTTTCGTGTCAAACGGGGCTGTGGGACACTATTGTTTTACGTCTTTATCCTCAACGATGTTTTTCGTTATGATCACATAAACCCTTCTGCCAAGGTATCTCTTCGGCACGTCAGCCTTTCCAGACGTGCCGATGGGAGTGACGGTCCTTTCAAGGAACCCGTCAATCTCCTCATCCCTCAGTGTGAGCGCTCCCTTCTTGATTTCAATCTTCCTCGGCATGGTGTACTCCAATTCGTTTGAAGGCAATAAACATAGCTCCTGTGTCGATGCGCACATGTCAATAGAGCTATCTATAGTTATCTATTAATATGCTGTTGCCCATGCGGTCATGATGATCACAAGCGAGGACATACAGCGAAAACTGCGTGAGATAGACGACTACCTTGGCAGGAAATATGTTCTTGAGCATCCGCCGAAGAAACGTGACTGGCGCACATACGAGCAGCAGTTCACTATGAGAATCAGGATGGCGATGAATGAGCTCGATCCGCTCATACACCAGGCGGTGTCTGCAATTCATATTCTGCAGGGACCGGGACATCCCCACTCCCTGACACTGGAACAGAGGGTGAAGCTGCTGATCAAGCAGCCCGCTGGCGAGAGCAACCGCATGTTCGCCAACATGCTCGTCATGTACTCAATGCTCTCAGGCATCGAAGTGTCGTACAAAACAGTCGAACGGCTGTATTCGGATGAGGAGGTGCAGCTGGCAATACACAACCTGCATGTGCTCATACTCGGCAGGAAGGGCATACAGACCTCGGATGCGACCGGTGATGGAACAGGTTACTCGCTGAGTGTCAAGAAGAACTACGAGTCACATGCACAGAAGCTCAAGGATCTTGCAAAGGAGAATCCGGCGAAGGATGCAGAGAACGGCGCAGCTGCTGCGCCGAAGGAGCATAAGAGGCGTCTCTTTGCATATTCATTCGCACTGATGGATCTGAAAACAAGAATGTACATTGCATTCGGTTCGAGCATGAAATCAGAGAGGGAGGCATTCGACAGGGCCATGACCATGCTTTCATCCCTGGACATTGAGGTGTCTTCCGTCAGGCTCGACAGGTACTATTCACCACCGTCATATGTGGACAGGTTCGGCAGTGTAAAGGTGTACATCATACCGAAGAGCAACGCGACACTGAACGGTTCGCTGAAGTGGAAACACACCATGAAGGACTTTGTCGAAAACACCATGGAGTATCTCGGAGAGTATCATTAGAGAAGCAACTCGGAATCGGGCTTCTCTGCCGACAAGAAGATGCTCGGATGGAACATAGCGCAGAAGAGAAGTGACAGGATAGACAATGCGTTATGCTGTACAGGCGTGTGGCATAATCTGTTCAATATGGGAAGACCTCAGCAATAGTGTCCCACAGCGGTCAAACGGGAGTGGGACATATGTCCCCTATCCGACGGTCATGTTGAACAGATTATGCCATGTGCTCTTGCACATGGCCGCAGTACGGATCCTGTCCTCCCTTCTCCGATGTATCCGTAATCCCGTAGCCCTCTTGTCGGCTGAGGGTCCAGACTCCTAATTCTCCCTTCTGTAGTATTCGGAAAGGAACTCCATCGGCGCATCCATGAGTCTGCCGATGAGTTCCTTCCATGCCGGCGGTCCCCTGATGGTTGTGTTGCTTCTGGGTATTACGAACACCTTTGTTCCTTCAGAGAAATCGTCCAGCGTGGACTGCGAGCCGTAATACTGGTCGAGGCGGATGCTCTCGACATCCCTCACTGTGATGTCGAGCATCCTGAGCGCTTCACGGTATGCATCCTTCTCTGATTTCATGCTCACGCCGTAGGCAACATAGAGTTTTGTGTCCAGGTCGAGTATTGCAAACGCATATACGAAGAGTCTGTGGTCGGGATTTGTCTTTATGCAGCCGTTCTCGCACATGGTTCGGTAGTGCCGTGTATCGACAGCGAGTAGCCGGTGCCGTCGCCGGTCAGGTTGCCTCCTGCACCGGAGGCAAGGAGAATGAACATGTTATGGAGTATGAGCCTGACTGGCATGCTCGAGTATGCCCTTTCCACTGTTTTGTAGCATATGTCTATGTCTGTCAGCGGACCGGACAGCGACAGCAGTCCGGACATCTTCCTGTTGCTCAAACTGAATATCTCCTTCAGCAGCAGTATGACAGCCTTCTGTTCCGGTGTTACCTTCGGCGGCCTGCCCATATGGTCGTCATGAGAGAATATGAGCGACGACACACTCTTAACTACAGAGTACAGTTCCGCTGCCGCATGCCTGATTCTCTGTTCGTATGACCGTTCATATGTACTCCAGTCTCTTCCGGTGTGCCTGGAGTAATGCTCCCTTGTACTTCTTTACAAGGAAATCGAACTCATTGTGAAACCGTTCGAACTGCTCGTTCGTCGGCACAAACAGTAATATATCTGTACATATATTAACATGCCGGTAACTATGAGAACAGTTGAGGTCGTTGACGGCAATCTGCGGCTGTCAGATGAGGTGATTGCAGTCATAGAGAAGGAAGTGACAAAATTCGGTACAGGGGCAAAGGTCGACTGCCCCAGGAAGTTCCTGGGGAAAAGGGTCTATCTTGTGATATGCGAGAAGGAAAGAGAAAAGTGACTTATGTCCCACTATGGCGTGTCAGGAAAACTATAACTAATAAAATGTCCATAACGATAGCCTAAATACTTAACATTGTCAGGTAACGGGCGATCCGCCGTTTGGCCGGATCGGAGGCGCTGAATGTCCATATTGAAGAACCTTCCTCAGAGAAAAGATGAGCAGTATCCATCGATGATCATAGCGGGCGCGAGAGAGCACGGGGAACAACCCCATGAACTTGCGAATAAGATTTTTTCAGAGATGCGCGGAGACTTCCGGTACAAGGAATTTGTTTTAGGCTGTCTTAATTGCGGCGAATGCACGACCGGCTGCCCGGCTGCCAGATTCTATGATTTCAGCCCGAGGGAGATGCTGCAGGTCGCCATGTCCGATGATCCCGATGTCCTCCTGGACGCAATGCAGGAGAAAATCTGGGCCTGCTGTCAGTGCTACACGTGCAACATGCGATGCAGATTCGGAAACGATATAGCGGGGATAATAAGCGTGATGAGGGAACTTGCAGTCAGAAACGGACTCGAAAGCGCAAAGGAAGTGCTCAAGCCTGCCAGCCGGAGTCTTCTCAAGGTTATGACGCACGGCACACAGGTGTCGCCTGACATGATACAGCCGGATTTCTTCATCGACTGGGATCCCAAAGCGGTCTCCAAGACAGGTGACCTGATAGCACTCAGGAAGGCGATACCAATAGATGTGCTGCAGGTAACTGACTCATCCTGGGAAGTATCCATGCAGACGGCTTTGGAACTTGCGCAGATTTACGAAGAGTCCGGGGTGCTCGATATGCTCAGATCGCTAGATCCGGATCTTGTTGAGATGATTGTGGATATTATTTCAGACTGGAAGGATGAATTCGAAGAGATGAAGGAGAAATTCGGCATATAGGATGACCGTCACAGGGAGAATTGATAATTTGAAGATGCTAAGCGCTGACCAGATCAGAGAAGTTGTAAAAGCCAGATCAGAGAAGAGAGCAGTTTCGGACAAGAAAGTCATGGACATCAGGGAAGAGATGTGGAATCTCCATGACAAAGGGGAAATCATAGTCATACCCATAGAGAAGAAGAACAAACCAGTCACCGTCAGAACGCTGTTCGGCTGGGAGAAGAAGGTTCCCACGGACCATCTGTGGCATCACAAGTCGTGCGGGCAGTGCGGCAACATACCGGGTTACCCGGCATCGCTGTTATGGTTCATGAATCAGTTTGGAACGGAATATCTCAACGAACCTCACCAGACTTCATGCACGGCGTGGAATTATCACGGCACCGGCACATCCAATCCGGTGGCACTCGCTGCCGTTGCAGTAAGGAACTGGCACAGGGCGTACGAGACAGGCACTTTCCCGCTGATACATTGCGGAACGAGCTACGGCGATTACAAGGAGATGCGCAAACTCATTGTTGAAAACAAGGAAGTCAGGGACAAGGTTAGGGACATAATGCACCACATGGGAAAGGAGCTGACAATACCCGAGGAGATAGTCCATTACAGCGAATGGGTCCATGTTATGCGGGACAGAATGGCGGCGATGTCGAAATACGATTTGTCAAATGTTACCGCCACCGTGCATGAGCCGTGCCATTACTACAAAATGGTCCCGGAAGATGCCATTTATGACGAGAGCGTCCACGGAGGACAGAGACCGGCGCCGCCGACAGCACTCATGATTTCGCTGGGCGCCAAGGTTGCCGACTACAGCACCTGGTACGACTGCTGCGGATTCGGTTTCAGGCACATACTGACCGAAAGAGAATTTACCAGATCGTTTGCGACGCTGCGCAAGATAAAACCGATGGTGGAGGAGGCGCATTCCGACGTTGCAATTACCACAGACACCGGTTGCGTAACGACGCTTGACAAGAGTCAGTGGATTGGAAAGGTTCACGGAATGGAGTTTATGGTTCCCGTGCTGGCGGATGTCCAGATTGCGGCGCTGGCAGCCGGAGCGCACCCTTACAAGATCGTGCAGCTGCACTGGCATGCATCGCCGACTGAGAAACTGATGGAGAAAATGGGCATCGACTACACGGCATACAAGAATGATTTCATGAAGTATCTGGAACAGATAAAGAACGGGGGTGAGATTGAGTATCTGTACACGCCGCACAGAGAGATGGAGAAGTATTTTGCCGTAAACAAGGGGCAGGTACTGCCTGAAGGAATGAAAAGCAGGACAGGTTAGGTGATTTGCCTGGCATCACCACGCATACTCGTCATAGGAGGGGGACCCGCGGGCCTCAGCGCTTCCATTGATCTTTTCGAAGCCGGCGCAGATGTCGTTCTTGTTGAAAAGGAGGATGTTCTTGGGGGAACTCCCAAGAAACTTCATTACAGCCTGATCGCACCGGATCTCAAACCTGTGGAGGAAGTGCTTGACCCTCTGATAAGACAGGTGGAATCATCGGCCGTTACAAAGAAACTCGGCACTGTCGTGTCTGCAATTGAGAACGGCAACGGACACGTGAACGTCACGTTCACTTCAAACGGCGGGAAGGAAGAGGCTGTTTTTGATGCGGTGATTCTTGCGACTGGTTTCACCCACTGGGATCCTCACAAGAAATACGAGTACGGATATGGAGTCTATCCGGACGTGATAGATTTCAAAGATTTTGAAAAAATGCTGTCCGATGACAATCTTGCAAGACCCTCAAACGGCAAGATGCCTGCCCGGATAGGCTGGTTGCTGTGCGTAGGTTCGCGTGACAGACAGGTGGGAAAGTTCTACTGCTGCAGGGTTGGATGCGCTGTTTCCATAAAGCAGGCGATGGAAGTGAAGAAAAAGCACCCGGAGATTGACACTTACATCTATTACATGGACATAAGGACATACGGCTTCTGGGAAGATCAGCTCTACTGGAAGGCGATGGAAGATCTTAATGTCAAATTCATTCGCGGAAGGATAGGAGCAATCAGCAAGGGCGACGAGGGGAGTCTGGTGGCGATGGCCGAAGACACCATCCTGCAGAGACCGAGCGAGGTTCCGTTTGATATGCTCGTGCTGACCACGGGAATGGAGGCAAGCCAGGGGACCGTCGAAATGGCGAAACTCCTGGGGCTTGAAATGGAGGAGCATGGTTTCGTCAGGCCGCTCGAGGCAGACAGCCTTCCTGTCCACACCACCGTCGAAAATGTATTCGTGGCCGGTACGGCAACCGGCCCGAAGGCCATACCGGACGCAATCACGGAGGGATCGGCCGCGGCAATAAAGGCGTTCAACTACGTCCGGCGAAGCAGGGGAAAGAAAGCGACAGGCAGGTCGATGAAGAAGGATGCCAGAGCTTATGCTGAATAGTTATCGCATACGCGAGATAGCGGATGCGACAATTGGTCAGAACTGGGAAACCGAGCTCTCCGGTTACGTCAACAGGCTCAGACTGAAATCGAATATCGTTTCAGAATTTGCATCAGAGCGTGAGAGAAACAGACAGGGGAGGAGGAATTTCATCAGACTGTGTTTTA
Source organism: Thermoplasmata archaeon (assembly GCA_021796895.1). GTDB lineage: Archaea > Thermoplasmatota > Thermoplasmata > Sysuiplasmatales > Sysuiplasmataceae > Sysuiplasma. The sequence goes on from JAKABN010000016.1 coordinate 6,417, forward strand.
CGGCAAAAAGGTACAGTGATTCAATTCTTTCTAACAACACGGAGGAGGAGATAGACAGTGCCATAAACTCCCTGTCGTCATGCGAATCAGACCCTGAGTGCAGCATAGCAATGTTCACGGCGCTCAGGGGAGCTCCTCAGGAGGTGCTCCTGGATCTTGCCTATGAAATGATGCATTTTTCGTATCCGGGCAGATACGGTCTTGCAACAAGATGGGTATGGAATCCGCTGACCGGCACAGGTGCGCTCAGAGAGACCATCGTAGCCGAAAAACGGGCCATCGGCTTCGAGCAGCTTCAGAAGTTAATGAAAAGCATCTCATCATCTCTTGCAGTGCACGGCTACAGATTCAGTGATTTTCTGCCCATTGACCTGATAAGTGCGCTGTACTATTCGCAGGACGTGATTGGAGCCAGGGACAATTCAATGAACGCGGGAGGAATGGAGGCGCTGTTTCCCAACCACGGCGTGATTTCCATGATGATACTCGGCATCAGGGGGATACATCATGCCAATCCATGAAAAACACCTGATCGAGAAGCAGAAGATAATACAGAAGGACAGCGCGGAGCTGGAAGGAAGAGACGTTTCAGGGCAGTGGAACATATTCATTCAACAGAGAATCCTGTCGCAATATCATCCATCAATGGCGGACGAAATAGCTTCTACACCAGATGGCAGAACAATAAACAGATGCTGGCAGTGTGGAACGTGCACTTCAGGCTGCTGCATGCACACGGATTTCGGCCTGAGAGAGTTCAATCCCAGATATTTCATCTATCTGGCAAAAATAGGCGACGAAGAAGAGCTGAAGAAATACAAGGATGTCATCTGGCGCTGTCTTGCCTGCAACAAGTGCGTGGAGCGATGCCCTAAGGATGTCAGGGTTGAAGAGGTCATCCATGCCATAGACGGCTACATGAGGAAGAAGGGATGGATGGATGATACACCGGCCAGCAGATGGGACGACGAATACGTCGGCAACGTGCTGAAAACCGGGATTCTTGATGAGATCATGCTGCTGAGGAATTACATTCGTGACGAAGAGATGAAGGAATTCAATGCCGGATACATGATGAGAATGGGCATGAACATGCTGAAAACGGGGAGGCTGAGAACGGGCCCGATCAGGCACAGGACAAAAGGATGGAAAAAGGTCAGGAAAGTTGCGGAAGAGATACTGGAGAAGGATGGATATGAATTACAGTGAAGGTGAGCTGGCATTTTATCCGGGCTGTTCGCTGGACGGTCTCGGCAAAGCATACAAGAAGAGCTCCGAACTGGTAAGCAAAGATCTCGGAATTGTCATGAATGAGATTGTGGATTACAACTGTTGCGGCGCAACGGAAGTGAAGACAGTGAGCTACGATCTTTCCGTCTTCCTCCCCGGGAGGAATCTTGCTCTTGCCAAGGAGATGGGATCAAAAGCGGTTGTGGCGCCATGCAATGGATGCGTATTCTCCCTTGGACGTGCAAACAAGGCCATAACCGAGGACGAAGCGACGAAGTCGAGAATGAACGAGTATCTCGGAAAGGCTGGAGCGCCTTCATACGAAGGCGATGTTGAAGTGAAGCACATCATTGAGGTCATATACCAGCAGGCAGGGCTCGATGCGGTCAGGAAAAGAGTGAAGAAACCACTGACAGGACTCAGGGTCGCATGCTACTACGGCTGTCTCTACACCAGGCCAAAGATTTACACCGGTGCCGGCTCCGGAGAAAGGGACAATCCGGAGCATCCGCACTTCATGGACGATCTGATGGAGGCAATAGGAGCGGAAACCGTGGAGTATCCGCTGAAAACGGTCTGCTGCGGGGGAGGACACGCGATAGCCGATCGTGAGGTGTCCGTGGGATTCAGCGCATCCATACTCAACGAGGCAGCAAGACTCAATGCAGACTTCGTGGTCACTATGTGCCCGCTCGGACAGATGAATATTGAGGCGAACATACCGATGATTGAGAAACAGTACGGCAGAGAGATAGTGAGGCCCGTTGTGTACTTCACTCAACTCATGGCCCTTGCATTCGGCCACAGCAGGAGGGAAGCACGCCTTGCGGACAATTTCTCGGATGCAGGAAAGGTTTTGCACTCGAAAGGTTTCTAGGTGATGGAGATTCTGTAATGGCATTGATAAACGGATGCGAATTGCCGGACGATCTGTTCTATTTCCTGGAAGGAAATCAGATGTCCTGGGTGAGGTTCGAAGGGGAAGAGGCCGTGATTGGACTGACAGATCCGGCGCAGACGAGAGCAGGCAAGATCGTCGTGATCAGGGTGAAGAGCGAAGGCGCAAGCAGGCCAAGGGGAAAACCGCTGGCGACGATTGAGAGCGGAAAATGGGCCGGAGCAGTCCTAGCCCCGCTGACGGGCGTTGTAGTGAAGCCGAACGAGGAACTTGCTTCACATCCGGAGCTCATTAATACCGACCCGTACGGGAAGGGCTGGATAGTCAGAGTGAAAATGTCAAACCCGGAGGAGAAGGCATCCCTGCTCAGCGGACAGAGGGCCATGGAGCGCTACAGGGAGCTCATCGGCAGGGACGGAATAAAATGCCTGAGATGTCAGCAGTGAAGGGATGAATATGGCGGAAGTCGAAGGAAAGAAATTACTGATTGTGATGACAACCGGCCCGGAGGATCCGGAAAAAACATACGCGCCTTTTTACACCGCGGCACTGTCCGCGGCGATGGAAGTCGACACATCTATGTATTTTCTGATGCATGCGCCAAAGCTGCTGAAAACGGGTTTTGCGGAACAGGTCAAACTTAAGAAAGGCGGAACGCTGATGCAGTTCATCAGGATGGCACTGGAAGGAGGAGTGAGATTCTACGCATGCGAGGAGAGCCTCAGGAGTCTGTGCGACATAGATCCGGCGGATGTCATAGATGGCGTGAAGGTTGTGGGCTCCTCCACGCTAGTGGACCTTTCGCTGGACTCCGATACAGTTCTGAGCTTCTGAGGATGAATCATGACGGACCTTGAAGTGATCAATCTCGGTCCGGTCGACGGATATGTCATGACAAACATGTTCGTCATTCTCGCCGAATCCGTCAGTGAGGGAAGCAGGGGCGATACACTGGTGTTATGCCATGCGGACAAACCGTTCGCGAATGTGGGATTCCACCAGGAGGCTCTGCAGGAAATTGACATAGACTACTGCGTCAGGAATTCAATACCGGTAGTGCGCAGAGTGATTGGAGGAGGCGCCATAGCGGACGGCCCGTGGGAGGAGGATTATTTTCTCATCAGCAGGATTGGTTCCCCGTCTACAGCGGGGACGATACAGCAGTACTACGAAAGGATGCTCGAGCCGGTGTCTTCGGCCCTCCGGCGCACAGGCATAACGACTGTCAGATCCGGATTGAATGATCTTGCGGTCGGCGGACGCAAAATAAGTGCAAACGGCGCAGTGGACATCGGAGACGCCAGGGTGCTCACCGGCGACATACTTCTGGACCTGAATCTGGACGTGATGTCCGGCATACTCAGAGTGCCGGATGAAAAATTCAGGGATAAAATGGCGCGGACCATGGAAGAACATCTCACTTCAGTCCGTTCCCTGACAGGGAAGGAAGTGAGCAGGGATATCATCGACAAGGCACTTACAGATGAATTCGGAAAAATATACGGCGAGACTGTCAGCTCGGCGATTACGGCAGACGAAACGGAGCGCCTTTCGCGACTTGTGGAGGAGAGGAAGAGACAGGACTGGATATTCTCCAGGGACGGCAACAGGAATGAACTCTACGCCGATCGCCGCATTGTGAAGATAAGGGAAGGAGTGTTTCTGTGCAAATCGGACTACAAGGCACAGAAGCTGATACGTGTAACTCTGCTTGTTGACAACGGGACGATTGGCAGCATTGTGCTTTCGGGCGACTTCTTCACAGTGCCTGTGACCTGGAGACTCGACCGCCTTGAAAGAGCGCTGGAGGGCCTTCCGCTGAACGGAAATTCAATAGAGGCAAGGATTGCTGCTGTCGCGGCCGAGGACAATGTCAGGATTCTCGGTGCCACGCCCGGGGACTTTGCCGCGGCAATAGTCGAGGCCGCGAGACACCCGTCCATCGCGGGCAGCACGGGAGGCTGAGCGGTTTTGAAACAGGAACCTTCTGAGCTGCTTTCCGCGATTCCCCATCCGGAGAAGAGACAGTCCCTTGTTGAGACGGGGATGATCTCGGGCATCGCTCTGGACGGGAAGGATGTGAAGGTCACAGTTTCTGTCCCGCATGCCTATCCTTTCCGCAACGTCATAAAATCGGACATCGAAACGGTTCTTGCAGACGGGGGATACGGCGCAATAGTCGAATTTACGGAAACCGCCAACAGCGCGGCGGGCGTTCAGCGGCGTATTGAGCTTCCGATCGTCGAAACAGGTGTGCACGAGAGGACAGGCATAGACGCGCTTCCGCGCGGGGGCATATCCAGCATTATAGCAGTCGCATCAGGCAAAGGCGGCGTAGGCAAGAGTTTCGTGACCGCTGTTCTTGCGACACACCTTGCGATGCTTGGCTATCGGACGGGCATCCTCGACGCGGATATCACCGGACCGTGCATATCCAGGATGTTCGGAATGAACAGACTGCCCGAGCTGGGAAAGAACGGAAAAATCAGGCCGCTGTGCTCACAGATCGGTGTGAAAATCATGACGGTGGACCTGATCATGGACAGGTTCAAGACACCCCTGGTATGGAGGGGGCCGCTGATAAACAGCGCGATAAGGGGTCTGTTCTCCGAAACAGACTGGGGAGACCTGCATTACCTGATAGTGGATCTGCCGCCGGGAACATCCGATGCTCCGATGACCGTTTTCCAGTCGCTGACACCGGACGGCGTTCTGTTCGTCACGAGTCCGATGGAGGTGGCCAGATCGGTTGTTGCCAGGGCGGTAACAATGGCCAGAGAGATGCATGTTCCCGTCACAGGTGTCGTGGAAAATATGGCGTTCCTGCGTCTTCCGGACGGTTCGAAGGTGAATGTCTTCGGAAGGGAAGGAGGAGAGAAAGCGGCACAGGAACTCGGCGTCCCTTACATCGGCACCATTCCGCTGGACCCGGCGGTCAGCGGGCTGTCCGATCGTGGAGAAATTGAACTTTACAGCAACACAGAACTATTCAGAACAATTAGAAGGATGCGCTTTGCGCTGCTGCAGAGCGCCCGGGCTGGAGGAAAGGAGAAATAGTGAATGCTCAGGGCAAGGATTATTGCGAGAATTGGCGATCCGTTCTTCGCCGGAGGACGGACTGAAGGTATACCCGAAGACCACATGGAACTGCTGAACAGCCTCTTCTTTGAAGGAGAGGTTGACAAGGGTGGCATCGTGGAGATAGATGGGCGAAGATATGTCTGCACGAACTCCGGATGGTCAGTTGTGGAGGAGTGATACACTGCGCTGCCTGATCGTGCTTTTCTCGTCGCCCGTTCAGCACAGGGAGGCGGAGAATGTGCTGGAGAAGGCAGCATCGCTTTCGGTCAAAGGGCACACTGTCACGATCTTCCTGCTCGGAGACGGTGTCTACAGCGCGTCGATGCCCCTCAGCCTGCCGGGCGCATCCGATGTGGTCGCCGGTTTCGCGGGTCTCGCGGGAGTTAATATAACCGGATGTTCAACATGCGCGGCGATGAGAGGGGTGAGCACAGTCATAAAGAATGCCAGAATGGGAGGACTCGAGGATCTTGTGGAAGAGATTGAGACGGCAGACGCTGTTTTCAACTACACTGCGGAGGAGTGATGAGAGTAACCGTTCTGCTGACAAGACCGCCTCTGTCGACCGCGCACATCACCGAGGCGGTGAGAGTCTCATTCATGACCGCGGCACTGAACCATGAAGTCGATTTTGTTCTGATCGACGACGGTGTGTTCATATTGCTCGAACAGAGAGAGGGGGGATTCGGGAGGGAGACGCTGAAGAGAATGGATGGCGCCGACTCCATCCGCGTCCGGGTTCACGAAGGTTCGTTCAGGAGACTGGTGCCGGAAGCACCTCTCCCGGCAGGCTATGCGCTGATTAAATCCGACGAGCTTTCATCAATGATGATTTCGTCAAAGGTACTGGTGTTCTGATGAAGATGCTGATACACATTCACCGCATGATCCGCGCTGATTCCGACATACCTGGCGTTATCGCGAACCTGTGCAGTGCGGCGGAGACGACAATCGTGCTGGAAGGCGCGGCGATATCCTCCATGAGAAGACTGACCGGCGAGCTTGAAAGGCTGAATGCACGTTTCAGACTCTGTGTGGAGGATGCCGCTGAACGGCTGCCGCTCCAGGGGAACGCCGAACGCATCGGTCCGGACGGTTTTTCAGAACTCATTTCACAAACAGACCATTTCCTCTCATTCTGAGCGCTGAGCTATCCGGGACAGCGCGAAATGCATGATAAAAAATGGCAAAATCTTTAAAAGAGCGGCCAAATCAATGTCTGAGAACTGAATGAAGAAGAGCGCGATGCCGGCGGGCAGAGAGTTGAGGAGTGACGTTGGTTTTCTTGCAGAGACACTGGGAAACACAATAGGCGAAATAGAGGGAAAAGATGCGCTGGAGCTTGTCGAAAGGGCGAGAAGTCTTTCGGTGTCGCACCGCCGGGGAAACGCCCGTGCTTCCCGCGAGCTCTCAAAGCTCGTGGAGACGCAGGAAGACGGAAGACTGCTGCTTCTTGTGCGCGCATTCACGGCCTATTTCCAGATAGTGAATGTGGCCGAGGACGTCTTTCGAATCAGAACACTGAAGGCTCGAATGAGAAGCGGACCGGTTACAGATTCCGTCGAGGAAATGGTCCTGGCTCTCGCAGGAAGCGGCGTACCGCCGGACAGTATTGAGGAAATGTTCAACACAATGAAGCTTGAGTTTGTATTCACGCCTCATCCAACGGAGGCCCGGAGGAAGACAATACTTGAGAAGGTGAAACGGATCGAGGAGGAACTGCTGAAACTTCATGACGCTTCCGCATATCATGAGAAGGCAGAAGCGTCCGGGGCAATCAGGGAGGAGATTGCGGAGCTGTGGCTGACTGACGAGTTGCGGGGACGGAAGCCGGAAAATGAGGATGAATTGAAGTATGGTCTGTATTTTTTTGACATAAACATCATTGAAACAATACCCGAATTATACAGGAGACTCGATTTATCATTCAAACATGCATTCCCCGGGAGAAACTACCGGTTTCCCGCATTCATCAGATATGGCTCATGGATAGGCTCAGACGCCGACGGCAATCCTGCGACAAACGGCCGTACGATGCTGAACGCCATGCGAGTTCAGCAGAGATTGCTCTTTTCGAAATACACAGAGGCGCTGAATTCGCTCATATCCAGACTTTCTGTGTCCGAGAGATATTCTGGTATGAGCGGGACACTGATGCTTAAACTGGAGACATGTAAATCGGACTTTCCGGAAGTATGGGAAGAGATATCCAGAGTTAATGAAAATGAGCCGTACAGGGCCCTCTGCAGCTTCATAATCGCAAGGCTTGCAGAGACGGAAGAGGTTTCGGCAAGGCGCTATGCCGACGGCGGAGAACTGCTATCCGATCTCAGGATTATGCAGCAGAGTCTGCTCGAAGAGGGTAACGAAACCATTGCCGGAGGCGCTCTGGAGGATCTGATAAGAACCGTTGAAACATTTTCGATTTATCTCGCATCGCCGGACATACGTGTCCACTCCTCCGAACAGCAGGAGGCTGTTGCGGTCCTTGTTTCAGGGGCAGGAATAACAGGGGAATACGGCGCTCTTACCGATCAGGGGAAGAGGAAACTTCTGGGAGAGATGCTTCATGCACGCTCACCGCCAGTCATCGCGGATGCAGTGAAACGCGGGGATGTGAGGCTGCTGTCTATGCTGAGAGCGGCAGGAGAGGCTCAGAAGACGTTCGGAAAAGATTCGATGGGCAGCTACATTGTGAGCAACACTCATTCCGATGTGCAGCTGCTTGAATCTCTCCTTCTGCAGAGGGCAGCCGGACTTGGAGCCGGCGGAACATCGGTGATGCCCGTCGTTCCGCTGTTCGAAACTTACGATGATCTCAGGCATGCGGCCGAAGTAATGACAAGACTGTTCGAAAACAGACACTACGCTGAATTTCTGGCCGGGGGCGGGATGGAGCAGGAGATAATGCTGGGTTACTCGGACAGCAACAAGGATGCGGGCTATATGACCTCAAGATGGCTCATTTACTGCGCGCAAACGCAGCTGCTTGAGACGGCCGCACGTTTCGGCGTCAGGTTGAAGTTTTTTCACGGCCGCGGGGGTTCGATAAGCAGGGGAGGGGGCCCAACACATCTCGCAATACTGTCGCAGCCCCAGGAGTCTGCAGGATGCGGTCTCAAATTCACTGAGCAGGGAGAAGTTCTCTGGAGCAGATACTTCGACGATGAGATAACGATAAGGGAGTATGAACAGGTCATAAGCGCGCTTTTGCGACTCAAATCGCGTGCGGTCAGGCCGAGAAGCGCATGGATTGAGGAGATGGAGATGATTTCCGAAAGATCGCATGATGCTTACAGAGCCATGCTTGATGATTCCAGGCTGCCGGGATATCTGCTGGAAGCAACACCGTTGAAGTACATCCATTCGCTGAACATTGGAACGAGGCCGGCGTCCAGAGGAAACATGTCATTTCGCGATTTGAGGGCCATACCATGGGTCTTCTCCTGGACACAGAACAGGCACCTGATTTCGGGGTGGTACGGCGCAGGAACAGGACTCGCGGCGAAAAGCCCGGCGAGAAAGCGCGCGCTGAGTGAAATGACGACACAATGGAATTTCTTCAGATCGCTCATTGACATGCTGGAGATGACGCTTGCTAAAACAGATTTGCACATAGCGTCGCGTTATGCGAAGCTTGCGTCGCCCTCGAACAGATCGCTTTACGGCGCATTTGAGAAGGAATACGCCAGAACGGTGAAGACAATAGCAGAACTGAGGAATGGCAAACAGCTGCTTCACGGCAACAGGACTCTGAGGGAGAGCATCGCCCTCCGCAATCCGTATGTTGACGTTATCAACGCCGTACAGGCCGAGGTCATTTCACGTTTGCGGGAGAGAGAACATGACACGCTGCTCGAGAGAATACTGCTGATGAGCATGAAGGGAGTTTCATACGGAATGAGAAATACAGGCTGAGCGAGCCACGCCAGACAGCATATCCTGCAGAAGCATCAGGAGATAACGTTCCTGAACGGGTTTGAATCGAACATTATGTTTTCTTCTCCCTTTCTGTGCCTGAATTTGAATGAAAATGAGTCACCGAATATTCTGAGTTCTGTGACCTCGATCCCGTCGGAGGCGAGCCTGTGCACGAGAGAGTGAGCATAATCGCTCGATTTTCTCTGTCTGTCTTCGAGCCTCTTCATTATCTCTCTTGACGGATAGTAATGTTTGAATTTACCGTCCTGCCTCTCCTCAATGGCGCCGGTATGTGCGAGTTTTCTGAGAAAGTATCCGGCAGTATTCTGCGTCAGGTCCAGCATCTCCCTTATTTCCTTCTGTGTGGTCCCCGGATGGTCATATACGTTCTTGAAAATCACGCTGGATGATTCATCGTTGAGGATGGTGAGTATCTGAAGTTCAGACTGATCGAGAAAATTGCACGGGAAAAAGACGGATCTGTTGTCCACCCTCTCCTCGTTTATGAACTCCCACTTCTTCAGCGCGTTCAGGTGCCACTTGACCGTATTGGGCGTGAGTCTCACTTCCCTGGAAATCCTCGAGACGCTGGATGCGGGAAATCTGTAAAGCGTCTGCAATATCCTTCTGCGGTTTCCCGTGAGCGCCTTGAGTTTAGCAGGCGAGCTCTGGGCATATTCATGAAGAGCCCTGGATGTTACATTCTCTTCACCCTTGACAGACTTCCGAAAACTGTGCTGCTCCACGTTATCGCGATTTTAACCCGGTGGAGCCTTTATATTACTTATCTGACGCTTATCACGTATGACAAGCCTTGAAATGACGACTGGCATTTGACGGAGAGGCCAAAAAACTAAATGTGTGTTTCCGGTATTGTACGTTATGCGGGCCGCTCTGCAGATCATGCTCATTGTTGCAGCGTTTCTGCTCCTGTCCGTGCCGCACCACGCAACCGCGCAGCCAGCGGTAATGGCGAACGGCGCATCGGCTGTGGCCAGCAGGCATGTTATTATTGTCAACTTCAACATCGCCGTGGATCAGGGAGCGGCCAGTTATGTCCAGGCGGCCGCTTCTGCCTCGATATCGAATCATGACGATATGGTCATAGTGATGAACACACCGGGCGGCCTTCTCGAGGACATGCTCTCCATCGTGAACTCGATTCAGAGCGTACAGTCAAGGGGGCTCTCCGTATTCACATACGTGCCGCCGGACGGGGCAGCGGCATCGGCCGGGAGTTACATTGCCCTCGCAACGAACATGACGTACATGGGAAAAGGCTCAGTGATAGGACCCTCCACGCCGTACATCATCGGCGGGACGGCACTGGAAGAGCAGCATGTGAAGAACTTTTCAGTGCAGTATATAGGAGCACTGGCATCCAGGAATCACTACAATGCAAGTGCGGCGGAGAACATGGCCATGAATAACGTTGCGTACAACGCAACCACGGCTTCGGCAATCGGGCTGGTTTCGGGTGAAGCGCAGTCATTCAGTGAGTTTCTGGGCCTCGTCGGTCTTCAGAATGCAACGATCAGCGTGTTTCAGGAACCGGTTTTTGATCAGTTCCTGAGCGTCGTGAGCAACTCCACGCTTGACGGTATTTTCTTTCTCGTTGGAACAGTGGCCATTTTCATCGATATGACGCACAGGACTCTTTTCCTCACATTTCTTGGCGGAATAATGATTGCGCTCGGTCTTCTTGGAGCAGAAGTCATAGGAGCGCCTGTGGTTGCGATTCTCGTGCTGATCGCCTCGGCAGTGCTGATATTTCTTGAGCTTAAGGCCGGACACGGGCTGTTCGCCATGACCGGGATAATGCTCGGTCTCGCAGGCACCTGGCTGCTTGCCGGAAATTCGCTCGGCTACTCCCCGACGCCTTTCGGTGCAGGCAACTACATAGGAATGGGGCTTGTCGGAGGACTCCTCATAATAGGCGCAGTCTACATTTCCAGAATAAGGAAGGCAGCGATGGAAGGTCCGAAGCTGGTTGGACCGCACAGGGCAGTCGGAGCCGTGGGAAGAGCGGTTACAGACATCGTTCCCGGCAGCGGAGGAATATGCAATGTCATCTCTGAGGAATGGACTTGCACTTCCGACAGCTTCATATCAAAAGATGCACAGGTAAGGGTGATAGATTACGGCAACGGAAAGCTGAAAGTGGAGGAAGCTCTTCCGGAAACGCGCACGACTTGAAAGAATTGCGAGCACATCCCGGATCTTCAGACCGGAGAGAATGTCACTGGCCTGAAAACGCATATGTCCGCTATCTGCATCACCGCTGCAGTTTCTTTCAGCCCGATGTGCAGGGACGCTAGCCTGCTGACCTTTAGATAATTCAGTTTTTCTTCCTGGTTACGTGCAGTGTCACTTTATCCGGTTCGACAGACAGCACTGTGACCTCGTCTCCCTCCGAAATATCCTCGTCGGAAACAGCAGTCCAGTATTCATTGTCCAGATCCACCACGCCACGCACGGAATGACCGAATGATTTTTTAGCCTTTCCTGAGCGGCCCGCTTTGATATCCTTCGTGAAATATGCCTTGGTGATTTTCTTTGTGCCGGTAGTCCGGAAGCCGTACGCGAGGCCCGCGCTGAGAAACAGAAGCACCACTCCTGTGAAAATGTAACCGGCATCCGGATTCAGTATTCCGTCAACGAGCATGTACAGGCCAATGCCGAAAACAGCTATGACGATCAGCAGTGGCCTTATGCCGAACAGGAACAGCCTGTCCACAAGGCTGTCCCGCTTGGCGGGTGTTGGCTCATTCACTCTTGTCTTCCTCCGTCTTGCTTGCCTCGGCTTCCGCACTGCCTATCATGGCCTTTATCGGCGCAAGCAATTGCGTGAACTCGGCAGGCAGAACGAATTTGGTTGCAGCACTGCTGCCGAGAGCCTTGAGTGTGTCGAGATACTGCAGCGTCAATGTTTTCGAATCTATTGTCTTTGCCGCGGAAAAGACGGTACTGAGAGCCTGTGCGTACCCTTCCGCTTTCAGTATAGCAGACTGCTTCTCGCCCTCAGCGCGAAGTATGGCGCTCTGCCTGTCGCCTTCCGCGACGGTTATCGTTGCAGATTTCTTTCCTTCGGCTTCGGTAACGACGGCACGCCTGCTCCTTTCGGCGGACATCTGAAGTATCATGGCATCAGACACATTCTTTGGCGGCAGTATTTCCCTTATCTCGACATTGGTGACTTTGACTCCCCACCTTGTCGTGACTTCATCCAGTTTTGTTCTCAACACGGCGTTTATTTCCTCTCTCTTTGAAAGAACCTCATCCAGGTTGATGTCGCCGATGACGGCCCTGAGGGTTGTCGTGGCGATTCCCATGGCTGCACCTTCAAAATTGTTCACCTGTATGACAGAATCTGCGGCGCTGATGACCTTGAAATAGATGATGAAGTCGATGTCCACGGGTGCATTATCTTTGGTTATGCAAGTCTGATGCGGAATCTGGAGGAATCGTTCCCTGAGATCGACGCGCACCGGCTTGTCGATGCCGGGAATCACGAATACTATGCCTGGCCCTTTTTCCGCCTGTGCCTTTCCGAGCCTGAAATTTACAATCCGTTCGTATTCCTTCACTATCTTGATCATGGCGGCGAGAAAAATGAGCACGATGAACAGAATTACGATGCCGCCGGCGAAGGCACCGAGGGCGGAAGAAGTCTGCAGGTCGGCATATTTGAGTCCGGGTATAATTAATAGAGACAGCATTTTATCCCGTCATAGGTAGGTGCGAACTCCCTTAACATCTTTTCCTCTCTCGATTGCTGCGAAACGGCGCCTGAGCTGGAAAATAATTTTCACTGCTAAACTCAGGAACTGTTTACGATCATG
>JAKABN010000182.1 GCA_021796895.1 Thermoplasmata archaeon
CCGGCCTGTGACGCCTCCCTGCCCATAATCCTGTCTGCCTCCATCGGATGGCCGCAGCTCTCATGACATGCGATGCCAGTAACCTCCTGCCCGCAAATCACGTCGAGTTTCTCCCTCTTTACGGTTTTTCCTCCTTCGAGCAGACGCTGAATGCCCTTCATATCCTCCGTTGAGGAAGCGTCGATATCCCAGACTTCAAGTGCTTCGTATCCGCCAGTATACCCGTAATCTCTGTGCACCTGTTCCGAATCACTTCCCTTTACGAGCGTGATGAAGTATGTAAGCACGAGTTTCGGATCCACTCCCCTGACCTTCGTTCCTTCGGAATCGACATAGAATTTTGTTTCCAGGCTTTCGGAGAGATAAATCTGCCTGAATGACTTCAGGGCTGAAGAGGACGCTATGCTTCTGTCGAGCTCGCTAATCCTGTCTATCTTCTGTCTATCGTCCAGGCTGTCGAATGATATCTTCTGCTGAACGCCCCATTCAGCTGTCCGGCCACTCCCGCTCTTCAGATCAGGCACCCTGCTCCTGCATGCGCGGGCCATCGATCTGGCTCTTGACACCGCCGCTCTGACTCCTGCAACTGTAAGACGGTTGGTGGCCGAAAAGCCTATGCCAGCCGATGTTGCTATCCGGACAGCTATGCCGTAGTCGGTATCTGGTGAAACTATCGACAGGGAGCCGTTTCTGAAAAGCATCCTGAGAGTTCTGCTGTTTCTGTATGTTACCGATGCATATTCGATTCGGCCCTCGGTCGCAAAAGCGAGACCTTTTTCCGCGAGTTCGAATCCGATTTCGTCTTCCATTCTTCACAACTCCAAAATAAGTATTCTTAGGGGGAAATGTCGCGACGGCACAAATAATCTTTGAAACCTGACTGTTCAAGGATCAAAACGAGAGCCGTCTGAGTGCAGATTACGTCCACGCCTGTGTGAGGCTGCAGCAGAAATTGCGTGTTTCACCGCGTCCGCTGCAGATGCGGCTTCGATGAATTCACCATCACCATCTTTTGATTTTGCCAGTTTGAAACTGTCCAGAGATATCACTGACTTGCCTTCCGTCATTGCAAATGACGCTTCTGAAATTGTACCGCTTGAGCCGTCGATTGCGATCACCGCATCCGACGCCCTTATGATGAGAAAGTTACGGGCATATCCAATGCCGGTCGGAATCCTGACAGTGAGAAAGCTGTTTCCCTCTGCCGGATCGTCGCCGGGAAGGATGCCGATGCAGATTCCGCCCTTACTGTTTACGCCCCTTGCAACGCTCTCCATGACGCCTGTCAGGCCACCGCAAATCACGATTGCATTCCTTGTCGCCAGAAGCCTGCCGACGCTGTAGGCGAGTCTGAGATGCGTGTCGTCGGCGTGGCTGCCGCCGATCACAGCAATATTATAAGGAACATTCATGCAAAGCTCCGGCTGGTTTGTATGTGTAACACCTATTACTCCGTTGTGCCGCCGCCTGGTCCGCGGACCCGTGTGAGAAGGAAATCGGGGATTCGTTGGGAAAAAATTATCTAATCGGGCCAGATCTATCGAGTGCAATGGCCAAAAATAAACGCTGGGTTGTATGGCCCTCATATTTCGATTCCGGACTGAAGCGTAATCAGGGAAGACGCGTGAATAGAAAGGACGCGGTCGAGTCTCCCACCGTAGAAATGATTTCCAGTGCCCTGACGTCAATTGGCATCAACCATGAGATAGATGCAGATGCGAGCTTTCCCTCAAGATGGTTCAGGAAGGAGGGGAGAGTATTTGTCGACATCAGCATGAGGAAGAGGGAGCTCCTGAAGGTAATATCTGACAAGATGAAGAAGTGATCGTCAGATGCCTTACGAATCCAAGGAGTGTGCGTCCTGAGTGCTGGAAATGATTGATTCCAGGATATCGGATCGTAATGCCGAGGCAGCAGGTGTGCCTCTCTCCACACTCATGGAGACTGCGGGCAGATGCATTGTTGCAACGATAGATTCAGAGTTTGGCAGCATGAAGCATGTCGTTTTTGTGTGCGGGCCGGGAAACAATGGCGGCGACGGGTTTGCAGCAGCGTTCATTCTCTCACGCAGGCGCGACGTGTCTGTCATAGTCGCAGGCAAGCCTGGCATACAGCGCAAACCCGATCTGGACGAGAAACTCGACAGGGTTTCGGGGCTGGTGAGGGAAGCGTCCATCCTCGGATCCCCTGAGATGAAGAAAACACTCATTGTTGACTGCCTTCTGGGGTCGGGCATAAACAGGCAGCCTTCGGGCGAATTTCTGAGGATTGTGCGGATGATCAACGAGGCAAGAAGAAATGGCTCTGCTGTACTCTCTGTTGATGTTCCTTCCGGTTTCCCTTACGAGGAACGTGTTAACCCGGATGTAACCGTCACATTCATGGATGCAAAATCAGGCATGAACGAGTCGAACAGCGGGCGCATCATCACTGTCGATATTGGCATCCCTGAGAGAGCGATGAAATACACCGGTCCCGGGGAGATGGAACTCTATCCTGTGCCAAAGAGTCATTCACATAAGGGCAACAACGGCATTGTGACCGTAATAGGAGGTGGCGCCTTTGCCGGTGCAGTTGTTTTTTCATCGCTGGCTGCCTACAGGGCAGGCGCAGATCTGGTTTACACTTTTGTCCCGGGAACTTCGGTGAGAACTGTCGCATCCTTCTCACCATCGATCATGGCGTTTCCTGCGGGAGACACTTCACTCTCGCCCGACAGCATAGACAGAATCATGCCCTGGATAGGCAGAAGCGGTGCTGCGCTTGTGGGACCCGGAACAGATGCAACGTCCGTCGACTTTACAGAGAGACTATTGAGTAGAATCTCATGCCCTCTCGTCATCGATGCCGGCGGGATAGAAGTGGCGGGGAAAAACCACGACTTACTGTCAGGGAAGGATGTCGTGATAACACCGCATGCGCGGGAATTCACCATGCTCACCGGAAAGCATCTGGAAGAGGACTTGGATTCAAGGAAGGAGAGCGTCATTGAGTGGGCGTCAAGACTCGGCGTCACAATATTGCTGAAGGGGGCTGTCGATATAATAAGCGACGGCAGACGCGTGAGACTGAATGACACCGGAAACCCTGGAATGACTGTTGGCGGGACCGGAGACGTTCTCGCCGGCATTGTTGCCGCGTTAATGTCGAAAGGATTGGGCGGATACAATGCAGCGAGACTCGGTGCTTATATGAACGGATGCGCGGGAGATTTGTGTTTCGGAAGGAAATCCTACGGCCTGGTGGCAAACGATGTCATAGAAGCCATACCGGAGGTTCTGACGGCCCAGCTGGAGGATGGCAGATGAAAAAATACGGCGTGATTTCAGACATACATTCCAACTACCCTGCGCTCAGGGAAGTAATGAGTCGTTTCGATGACGAGGGTGTAGACGACATTCTCTGTGCAGGCGACATTGTCGGCTACAATTCGATGCCGAATGAGGTGATAAATTTGCTCAGGGACAGGGACGCAACGTGCATACTCGGCAATCACGATCGCACTGCCGTGAGCGCAGATTACAACAGCATGAATGCCCTTGCCATTGCGGCAATCAGATGGACTGTATCCATACTCACGCCTCAGAATATGAACTTCCTGAAAAGTCTGGGAGAAAGTGCCATCCTGCCAGAGATTGCAATATACCATGGTTCTCCGTTCGAACCGGATGATTACACTTATGAAGACATGGTCGATG
>JAKABN010000183.1 GCA_021796895.1 Thermoplasmata archaeon
CTGCCTAATGCTTACGTCGGCAGTGTTATTGAAATTGAGATACCTCTTTCGAATCTGGGCATGATTCCCGGAAACTCCGTTACCTTTGCAGTTGCAACTGTCAATACATCGACCGGGGCAGGTCAGTTGTCGGGACCGCTGGAAATATCGATTCCGTCAAGCCTGGCAAAATTGTCGCTTATTTCGGTGATGCACAATACCGCTCCGTCAAATGGACCCGGCAATTACACCTATCCTCTTCTTACGCAGGACTATCCGCCCAACTCGGTGCAGATGAGGTGGGTAAACATTTCTATGAACCAGTTCCTTGTCCAGTTCAATTTCACCTTCGGCAACCTTACAAATCCGTTTGGCGGTTCGTATGGATTTACACAGCCGATTATCGATATCTACATTCACGAGGCCAACGGAACCGCCGGCAGCACTGCGATGCTTTCCGGTCCTAACGCCAATGTCACATCGGCCTTTGCATGGCAGTGGGCAATTCAGGCTGACGGTTTCCCTGCAAATGCATACATACAGAGCTACACGGGACAGACCTATGACACCTCCCTGCTGATAACATCGAATCTCACTACAAAGACAGTTTCAGTGGAGGCGCCGCTGTCCCTGATAGGTACAGGCATTACGCATTACGGCTATGTCATTGTGGCGGGATTCCAGGACGGCTACGGCACCAACGGCTGGGACCCCGTCCTTACAACGGCCGGCGATTACCAGGGAGGAGGTTCAGGCGGACCGAATGCACCAAACATCTACAGCTACATAGCCCCGAACGTCGTTAATTCCTCCTCAACCCTAACGCAGCAGAGCGTTCTTTCATCATATACCTCGACGAAGCTTGCGGCACTCCCCGGAATTTATCTGCCAATTACTGTTCCTGTGAAAACGACATCCCAGGTCGAAGCACCAGCTTATTCTGCCACTGGCTATGACGCACTGTCCTCAGAGTACATGTCATTTTATGACACAAACAACTCGGTCTGGTGGTCTACATCCAGGAACGGTGAAATATGGTCTTCGCCGGCACTTCTGCTGAAATCTTCTGCGGCAATAAACGGCCTGTCCTTCTATTCCCTCAACGGAGTGACGTATCTGCTCATAGGCACTGCGAATAAGCTGACAATTGTTAATCTCACTTCCGGGATTACAATCACCAATGTCACATCGACATCAAGCGTGCTGTCGTCTTCAATTACGGAGCTGAACGGCCAGTATTTCATCTTTGCAGCATATTCATCTGATGTTGCTGTGATGAATTCTAATGGAACATCCATAGGGACACTGAACATTTCGGCCACAAACATATCCGCTTATGCAAACGGCAAATCAGTTTACCTTGCATACTCTAAGGGAAGTGGCGTCTATCTTGCCAACATCACGATAAGTTCCGGCAGGGCGTCGATGTCTGGTAGTGCTCTAACGATTGTCAACGCTTCTTCGGGTGCCACGATAGGTCAAATGTCGCTTTCGGTGAACTCTTTCGGCCAGTTTGTGATTTCATATGTTTCCACAAATTCCACAGGCTCCAACATAATGGTTTCATATGGGACGGCCGGCAACGTCACTACAGTCGCCGTTACATCGGATGGCCTTGATTTCTCGCCCTCAACAATGATCAGCGAGAGTGGAAACAATACGAGCGTAATGGTTTCATTCACCAACAGTGCGAACAGCGGCAATGTTTACTTCATACCGGTGCCAATTGCCACCTTTATATACACACATCACGTGACGACAGTGACCAAACCCAGGCCGCCGTCCGCTCCTTCAGCGCTTGCATACATACTCATTGGTTCGGCGATAGTACTTCTGGTTGTGGTTGTTGTTGCATATGTGATCGTTTCCAGAAGAAAGAGGTGATTCTGTGCCAGTCAAACACTCAAAATCTTTATTTTTTATTGGACTAATACGCCAGGTTACGGACATGCAAGTGAGACAGATACCGTGCCGCAAACACTTCTTCTCTGCTGACAAGCTTTTAGTAGTGTCTGCACGATCACGGACTGAGGCATCGCGTTAGGGTGTTTATTATGAGTTTAAAAACAAGGAACAGTGTGAAAAAATTGTTGGATGGCTTTACCAGTGGTGCAAGCACGTTTTCGCTGATGTCAGCCGCTGTGGAACCTGCACCGACCGGAACAACCCAGCCAAGGCAGAGGAGGGCCGGCGGTGCCAAGGTACTGATCGCGGTTGTTGTGGTTGTCGCTGTGATACTCGCGGGCGCCGGTGCGTATCTGCTTCTGGCGCACCCGTCGACGACTACGAAGACCAAAACAACCGGCCCGACGCCCACACCCTCGCATACTACAATCACAGTATGGCAGGACTTCTCGTCCACCGAATTCCCCGCATTTTTGAGTGCACGCAGCGCATTCATGAGTGCATATCCGAATGTGACTGTCGACTGGGTAAACCAGACGACTCCCTCTCCCAGTACACTCGTTTCAGCGGCGCTTGCCGGAAAAGCGCCAAACGTGATTATCGGGACAAGCGATTTTGAGGGCAGTACACTGTACTATCACGGTTTAATCATCAATCTCAGCGCGGTCGTTGGCAGTTCATTTTTCTCCCAGTACAGCGAGACTGCGCTTAGCGACGTGACACTGAACAATTCCGTGTACGCTTTTCCCCTCAACATAAACGGAATTGCAATGATATACAACAAGAAACTGATACCTACAGCCCCGACAACCACTGACCAGATGATCAGTATGGCCAAAAATGTTACAGTTATAACAAACGGCAAATATGTGACAGCCGGTGTTGCTTATGGCCTTGGTTCCGATGGCGGTTACAGGTTTATAGCATGGCAGGCAGGATTCGGAGGACAGCTCTTTGCGGCCAACGGCACACCTACGCTCAATACAAGTGCCACCATCAATGCGATGGATTTTTTGAACAATCTTACAACTGTTTACCACGTCCAGCCGCCTGCACTGACAGGATCGGAGTGGATGAGCCTCTTTGAAACGGGCCATGCGGGTATCATATTTGACGGGCCATGGAACATCGGGGCATACATAAGCGCACTTGGTGCGCAGAACGTCGGTGTGGCACCAATGCCTGTGGTTTCACAGACGGGTCTCAGGCCGCTCCCGTTTCTAGGTTCAATCGCAGTTGGCATACTGACCAAGCGGGCTTCGAGCGCAACAAACTCGCAGATGTGGGCATCAATCCAGTTCGGTGAATACCTTGCCTCAAATACGTCAGAAATCAAATTCTGGAACAGTGCTGGAGATTTCCCCTCAGTGTCGACAGCGCTGAACTACATCGATGGTCTCAACGTCAGCTGGGCAAAGGGATACAGTGATCAGTTTGTCAGTCATTCACAAATATTCATCAATAAGCCACAGATGGGCTACTACTGGACACCGTTCGGAACATACGTCAGTGAGTTCACATCGGGAAAAATCAGTGCAGCCGCTGCCGCTTCGGATATACAGAACGCAATAGTCCAGAGCATGACGCAGAACCATATATCGCCGTATACTGCAGTCTCTACCGTTTATGCGTCTGCATCGCAGACATCTTCCTACACATCTCTATTCATGGCGAGCGTCTATATGCAGAAGTTAGACTGAGTCGGTATTTGCGGCAAACCTATTCCTGAATTTTTTATTCAAGACTGACGGTGGCAAAAGTGCTGAACATCAGTGAAAAACCGCTCATATATCGCCTGAAAAAGGAA
>JAKABN010000184.1 GCA_021796895.1 Thermoplasmata archaeon
AAATCGCGAGCATGTGATTTGTTATCACTATATTAAATAATCGGACCATGTCCGCAGCCAGACTCCGTCAGCGAGCAAGAAAAGCGCAGTCACTGAGCTGCGCCTGTTCATAGGAACGAAGGTAATCGTTTCATTCCTGCTTGTCTGAGATGCCTATGATTGGGAGAAACTGTTTTATGATAACCATGCTAATAATAATCAGTCATTTATACATCTGTTCTATTCACCGGGAATTATGGCTGAGAGAAAAAGCATATTTTTCATGCGAAGGGCATTGATCGCGTTTTCCGTGGCTTCCGCTTTTCTGCTGATCGGCAGCGTCTTCGGCGGCAGCGTCGTGGGCGTTGCTTCCGCAAAACAGGTAGCCAAGATAAATCCGAACGGTACCTTCATCTTCGGTTCCATCCAGGGCACACTCACCAATCTGAATCCGCTCACAGCCACGAGCGTAGCTGGAGACATAGATGCACTACTGTACAGTTCCCTCCTATACCCGGGAACAAACGGCGGAGTCATACCATGGCTCGCAAAGTCATACAACGTGACAAACAACGGCCTTACGTTCACATTTAATTTGGTTCACAATGCGACGTGGTCCAACGGACAGCCTGTTACTGCCAAAGATGTCACATATACTTTTCAATCGCTGATCAATACACCAAGTATTGACTTTTACTCATTCAATGATTACATCCAGAGCATAGTTACCTTAAACAACTATACGGTTGTATTCAAAATGAAAACATTCTACAGCCCGCTGATTTATGAAATAGGAACAGAACCGATTATTCCGGCAGCATGGGGCAACAGTCCGTACACTGCGAATCTCTCGAGTTTCACGAATTATGCTACAAACATTACATCGGGAACGTATCAGGCGACGAACCTGATAACTGACGGCCCGCTGATACTGAACAGCATGTCTACGACTGCTGGAACAGTGTTCAGTGCAAACAAGCATTTCTTCAACGGTCCGCCCTCTTACGCAAAAATGGTATGGGAATATTTCAAGACAACTTCAGATGCCACTGCTGCGCTTGAAAGCAAGACGATTGATGCATTCTGGGGGCCTTACACAGACAGGGCACTTTTCGCAAAAATACCCTATATACGAAGCGTAAGTGCTCCGTCAACATACGAATTCTTCGCCTGGATGAACAACGCAATCGCGCCATTTAACAACACATATGCAAGAAAGGCAGTCGCATATGTCATAAACAAGACCAACTTGAACCTGCTCGCTCTAGCAGGAGCTGGACTCACAGGTTCGTACGGAGCTCTTCCGGCACTTTACAAGAATCAGATACCCTCTGGACTGCCCTTCTACCACTACAACCTCACACAAGCAGCAATCATGATGAAGGACGGAGGATTTACTCAGAATGGAGGTCAGTGGTACTACCCCAACGGCACGCAGGTTACCGTCACTCTGATTGAGCCTCCTCTCGCAGACTGGGTTACTGCCGGAAACGTGATAGCCAACAACCTGACTGCATTCGGAATTAAGACAACTTATGTTGCAAATACGTTTGCACAGTGGAACTCGAACACAGGCTACGGCAAGTATCAACTCACATACTTCGGATACACAGGCTATGCGCCCAATGCCTGGAGCGTGCTCAACTCCCTGTTCTCAAACAAGTCCTCGGCACCTATAGGTCAGTTCTCCTGGACCCACGGGTGGAACGTGGAGCGCTACAACAACACGACAGTCAATAGTCTGCTCACACAGGCTGCATCCACATCCAACAGCACTCGGGTTCAGCAGCTGCTGGACAGTGTGCAGCAGATCATTGCGGCACAGGTTCCAGTGGCAATGACATCGGACCCTCCCACATTCTTCAGCTATAACAACCAGACAATCAGGGATAACACACCAAGTTACAATATAGCATGGATGATCAGCGTTGAACACATCGACGTTCTGCAATATGTAAACGAAACTGCTCCCAATTACCTCCCGTACATAGGAGGAGGAATCGTGGTACTGATTCTCGGGGGTGTCGCAGCTGCGATATTCTATGTCAGAGGGAAGAGGCTGAAGGAAAGGCATAACAAGTAATCTTGCCCTGTTGTCGGATGGCGCCGCAAACATCTTACTCATAAATTTATGCCGCTTACGCAGAAGGAGACGGTAAGATTGATCGGCAAACGGTATTTGCTCAGAAGACTCGTAAACATGGCGGTCATCGCATACGGTGCGATAACGCTCAATTTTTTTCTTCCACGGATAATACCAGGTAATCCTGTTATGGCGAACCTGTTTGGAGGCGGAGGCGGACAGATAGGGAATCCGGTCGTGGTACAGAGACTCACTCAGGAGTTCGGACTTAACAATCCGAATCTGCTCTATCAATATTACAGATATCTTGTCGAGCTTGTCCACGGCAACCTGGGCATTTCATTCTATTACTATCCGCAGAGTGTCACTTCGGTGATACTGCAGAGACTGCCGTGGACGCTGTTTCTTGCAGGATCCGGAACAATATTTGCCGCCCTGCTTGGCATACCGCTCGGTATTTTTCTTGCGTGGAGAAAAGGAACACTGCCTGACTCGCTGATTTCATCAGCAGGCATGCTGATTTCATCAATACCTTACTTCTGGATAGGCATCATACTGCTGATTTTCTTCGCCGTAGATATAACGATTTTTCCAGTTGCACATGCCGTATCCCAAGGTGTCACATACCACAGTGAATTGGCGTTTCTAGGGGACGTTCTGTATCATGCAGTTTTGCCCATATCTACGCTCGTCATAGCCCTGATGCCTGGCTATGCGCTGCAGATGCGCAACACCATGATAACCGTAATGCATGAAGATTACATACTGACAGCCTTTGCAAAAGGACTGCCAAACCACGTGATAAAGAACAAATACGCTGCCAGAAATGCCATACTGCCCGTGACCACTCACGTAGGCATAGCGCTGGGATATGTTGTCGGTGGCGCACTTATGGTGGAATATCTTTTTGCCTATCCCGGACTCGGATACACGCTCTTTTCGGCAATACAGAGCGATGATTACCCACTCATGCAGGGCATATTCTTGATCATAAGCCTGTGCGTCATATTTGCCAATTTCATTGTGGACATCATCTATACAATTATTGATCCGAGAGTGAGTCTGATTTGAACAGTTCGACAGATGTAAAGCAGCAATCCCCGGTCCGCTTCATTGTGAAGAGACTGCTACGTCCGATGATACCACTCATGCACAACAGGAAATTCATTTTCGGCGCGTCTATAGTGCTGTTTTTCATCGTGCTGGGCTTGCTCGGAAAGTTCATTGCACCGTTCAGCCCTCTGGCGCAGTCCGGAGCGCCATGGAGTCCGCCTTCAGCCAGGCATATTCTGGGCACAAACTACCTCGGTCAGGACGTTTTCTCATGGTTTGTCATAGGCACTGCGACGTCGCTTAAGGTGGGTTTCTTCGTTGCGCTGTTTTCGAGCAGCATAGGCATCTCAGTAGGACTTACTGCAGGGTACCTCGGTAAATATACTGATGACGCGCTGATGCGTTTTGTCGACATGCTCCTCGTCATACCAGCCTTTCCCCTGCTTGTCATACTGAGCGCATATCTTCCACCCACAAACACATCCACCATACTGATTCTCTCGCTGCTTTCCTGGCCATTCATGTCCAGGGTAGTGAGATCGCAGGTGC
>JAKABN010000017.1 GCA_021796895.1 Thermoplasmata archaeon
GCTGGGCAGCCACGCGGTAGTGGATAAGAGCTGAAAGCATCTAAGCTCGAAGCCACCCTAAAAAAGAGGCACTTTTCAACGCTCGTAGAAGACGAGTTTGATAGAGCCGGGGTGTAAGTACCGAGGTCCTCCGAGGTATTCAGCCCGCGGCCACTAAAGTTGTAGCCACAATAGTGCTAGAAGTTTTGCAGCAACGGCTTGCCGTTACACAGACTGCAGTTGACCGGTACACAATTTTTTATTTTTGCGACAACAGTTGCAAGATGTTTCCGGATAAGGCTGGATGAACTTCACTTTCTGAATCTGCGGACTATCCTGCCGGTCAGAATTGTGCCCATGACAATGACAGCCACTTCCACAAACTGCAGCCAGATGATTAGCGGAACTCCCAGAAAATTCACCATGAGAAAGTCCACAGGTTCCGATTTCCAGGACAGTAGGACTGTAATGTTTGTACCGGAGACTTTCACGAGGCCGCTTGTCTGATTCAAATAATATCCGTGAGTTGGGAGAACTTCGTACAGATATGTTCCATTGGTAAGTTTGAATGAAATGGCTTGTGTTTTTGCTGACTGTACTATGTTGAGACTGCTGCCATATACTCCTTCGATCTTCACCGACCACATTGTTCCGCTCTTCAATCCGGTTTCAGCAAACGAAACGGCGAAGGTGAATGGTGTAAACGTCACCGTTTCAGATATGCTCGAGCCGTCGACCGTCACAACTCCATTCGATTTCGCGACCTCAAAACCCGGTGTTAGAGCTATCTGATACACATAGCTGCCATTCAACTCAAAAAATGTCATACTTCCCATGGCAGTAAATATTTTCAATCCGCCCAATGTCACGGCCCATGTCGAACCCGGTGGAAGCCCACGCTGCACGAATGAAACCTCTTTGGCGGAACTGGTCTCACACACGCGAATCATGGTGACGGTGTTATTGGAGCTATTCACGACAGTGCCGTACAGCCCGGAAACAGAAGCGTAAACCATACCACTGAATCCGTAAAGTGTAAAGTTTACCGCATTCTTTGGAGTGGAGAGAGCATATGTGTTTGACTTATCAGACACAAAGAGTATTCCATTTGCATCGTCAAGAGCAGTGCCAACTGGTCCCGTTATGTTAGAATTGAGAATCTTTGTGACAGAATTTGTGGAGACATCAACAACGGAAATGACGTCAGATCCTATGGCATAGAGCTCGTTCTTCAGAGGACTGTAGGTCAAAATGAGAGGGTTGGTAACGATAATGCTGGATACCAGTTTGTAGGAGGACATGTTTACAACGAAGATTTCATTCGTCGCAGAACTAGATGAATAGAGCTCCCCATTTCCCGGGTCAAATGCAATGCCGTCCGACTCGGAAAAATCAGAAAATGTAACAGAGACTGTATCCGTCGTGCCATTAATCACGGTGATGTTTCCATTGCCATAGGAAATGTAGGTATCACCGTTCACCTGGTTTATGGCCATATCGTTAGGGTAGGAGGGAATTGACAGAGTTGAGGCTATCGAGTTAGAAGAACTGTTGATTAAGTACAGTGTGGAACCGGTGAGGACCTCTATTTCCCGGCTATATGGATTGTACAGTATCTTCCAATCGTTTGGACTTCCGAAGACAGGATTCAGTGAGATTGATTTAATCAATCTGTTCGTAGTTGCATTCATAGCCGAAACGTTAACGTCTTGCGATCCAATGCTGAGAACGTAAACACATTGATTGAGCGCGTCGAACGCCATCGAAAGCGGAGTCGAGCCGAGAGTTATGTTTGTGAAAGAACTGGCTGTTTGAGCTGAGAGCACCTCGCTTCTTGTTAAACTGTTGCCGCTTGTTTCCCTCAAATCGACTAGTTGTCCCTGATGTCCGCCGCCCAATTGATCTGTGTGAATGATATGCCCTCCCATTATGGCGACAGGAGCTGACATCAAAGCGATTCCTGTCAGAATAGACAGCAATTTATTCATCACATTTTTCTTTCTCTCCCGTGCACTGGGCAGCCTGCAACCGGGCCTTATTAATGTTCACTGTGCACCTCTGTTATGCTCTGCATATCCTGCCGCATCTAAATATATTCCATGAGCAGGCAGACGCACCTGAGAACAGCAGGGAAGCCATCGCAAGTGCATTCTCTCGCTACGCCCGTTCTGCTTTTCATCCCCGGATAACTTATTCTTCAGCTCGTATGGGGGCATGTCCGGTACAGGGTCACATTCTTTTGCCGGGATGTTGTGAAACAATAATGGACTAAGACAAATATACCAAGTCAATATACTTTACCACGTATGACATCATTAATAGACTCCGACGAAGAAACCAAACTGGCGATGTGCGGTCATTCAACGGCAATCTACAACGAGCTTAGCAGGAAATGGACGATGCCCATTGTATTTGCACTGGGCATAAAGACATCCTTGAGATTTAATGAGCTGAAGAGAGCGGTGGCCGGAGTAAGCGCGGCGTGCCTTTCGGAACGGCTGGAGCAGATGGAGGGGATGGGAATTGTCAGCAGACACGTGAAACCTTCATCCCCCCCGAGTGTCGAATACTCCCTTACGGACAACGGTCTTTCCCTGCGGAGAATTCTATGCGAACTTTCTGACTGGGCGGACACAGCGAAGATGATTGGTAAAAGACAGCCGGGCAACGCCTATCAATCTTCGATCCATGTCAAATTAGATTAATAAGGAAGTGCCGCGGTCCAATTCATCATGATAGGAATAGCAGCAGCCGCGGCAATAGGAGCTGCGGCAGGGGCAGTAGGGCTTGGAGTAGCATCCGCGGCATCCGGCCACATACCGGGTCTCGCCATCGCACTTCAGCACATACCGACAGGCACACACGGTTACACCGTGGTGAGCGCGGTGCAGAATGCACTGTTGGGCGGAGCTGGCGGCGGTGGCATCGGTGCGGCAGTGGCCGCTGCGGCGAAGGGTCTCGGAAAGGCTGCCGTGAAATTGTAAAGACCTTATTTCAGCCTTGGCGGATAAATCCCGTCCTGGAATTTTTCCTTTTCTGCACCAAACCCTTTCTTTGTTTTTATGTAGCCCACTTTGGGTTTGTCAACAGATGAAAATGTATTCTGAGCCCTGCTGATCATCTCGAAACTGGAAGGAACGCGGTGCTTGTTTACCCAATCGTTTCCCTGCTCCTTTATCACTGCACCGCCGAATGCGGCGTGAGGCGTTTCATATGTCCTGCCGCTCCTCCCCATCTCGACGTAGGCTGTATGCATCGTTCTGAGCATGTATGCCGCGAATATTGTGACCGGAATAAGGCTCAATGGCAAATAGATGCCCGCAAGAGCTATCACACTCAATACGGTGACCATGAGTCCTGAAACGAGTCTCATAACAAGCGACAGTATTCTCGACGAACTGCTGCTGCCCACTCCTATGTTTGTGTAATTGATCAGATTGATCGAGGAGACGAGATCCTTGCGGAGGACCGACAGCGACAGGAATGCCGACACGCCCGCAATCACCAGCGGTATACCCTTGAGAGGATAGGAAATGAAGATTGCAATTGCAGATGACAGTATGAATGCCCACAACGGAAGCGTCGTTCTCCTGGCATTTCCGTAAATCGGAAGAGACTGCGGCATGACCAGCTTTGAAAAAGTCCTGGATATAAGCGAAGCGCTGAATTTGATGTATGTCGGGACGATTGAGGAGAGCCTGAGCGTGATGCTCGCAGATTTCTTCAGGATCGGAAGAGCAATGAGATCCATGATGAGTGAAAAGGGTCCGGCCACTGCATAGAGCTGTTCAGAATAGCTCACGCCTATGGCGTTTCCTCCGACGCTGGCGAAAAGCATGGACTCCGCACCCCTGAACATTGAGGAGGCGCCAACGAAGAGCGAATGCCTCGACGGGAAGCCTATCAGCATAGCAACCGAGGAAGTCAGCACCATATCGCTGAAAAGCATCAGAGGCACTGCCATGGCTATAAGGGGAAGAACCTGCAGCAACACCGCCGGATTGATCATCATGCCGAAATATACGAAGAAGATCGCCACGAAGGCATCCCTCATCGACATCAGGTTGTTCTTCAGCCTCTCCGTCATTGTTGTTTCGGCAAACACCATTCCGATGAAGAACGCACCAATCAGCGACTGGACGTAAAGCGCATCCGCCAGAGCAACTGATGTGAATACGATTCCGAGTGCGAACAGTATGAACATTTCATCATTCTTAATCACTTCTATGTGCTTCATAACCCGCGGAATGACAATTACCGCAAGCAGGACAAAGAAGAGATAGAACGCGCCGACGTACGTTATGAGCTGCCAGATGCTTCCCGGGCCTCCCGCGGAACGTGTCATGAGCCCTCCGGCGACTGTCAGGAGGAGCATCGCAATGAAGTCTTCAACGACGCTCATGCCGATGATGAACTCTGTTTCCGGCGCCGAGAGCTTTCCTATTTCCATTATTCCCTTCGCGGCAACCGCAGACGAACCGGTCGCAATGATGGCGC
This sequence comes from Thermoplasmata archaeon, assembly GCA_021796895.1. GTDB lineage: Archaea > Thermoplasmatota > Thermoplasmata > Sysuiplasmatales > Sysuiplasmataceae > Sysuiplasma. Next base: position 4,477 of record JAKABN010000017.1, read on the forward strand.
CGAGGAAAAATACATCTTCCATTGGCCATCCCATAAGGACCCCGAGCATGAATGCAATAAACATGTCTATACCGAGGTTGAAGACGGCCAGTATTGTAGCGGCAGTCTTTGTTTTTTTCAGTTTGCTCACGGAAAATTCGAGTCCGACGAAGAAGAGCAGGAGCACCAGCCCCATTTTAGCGAAATAGCCGAGCATCGCAGTGTCCTGTATGATGCCCGAATAAGTGAAGCCAAGGATGCTGAACTTCATGAACGGTCCGATCATCACTCCAACGAGCATGTACCCCAGAATGACGGACTGGCCAAGGCGTGCGGACAGGCCTGCTCCTATGAATGCAAGTAGCATTATTATTCCAAACTGAAAGAAGAGTGTTGAGTCAGCGAGCAATGAGCATCACCTCCCGTTTGGACCCCCCGGTGTACCGTCGATGGGCGCCGCTGACCGGAAAACGAAAGGCATTCAAGTGCATCCCGGCGGTTGATTGCTCTGTACTTACTTAAGTGTTTTCAATCAGCCGACAATTGTCTGACGGAGTATACTGACCCGATATGCATGTCGCGTACGCACAGTCTGAGACACGTGTCCAGACTCTTCACAATCCATGGCAAAATTCCATCCTCTTTTCCCCAGGGTCAGATTATTTAACGCTCGTCGCCGCTTACGTCGTAATGGTGTTTGCCTGACCCGATCAAGGATAGCCGTCAACTGTGCCGCCTCAATCGACGGCAGAATATCTACGGTTTCGAGACGCAGGGTTCTTCTGTCCTCTCCGGAGGACATGAAACGACTGATGAGGCTCAGAGGCACCTTCGATGCCGTGGCGGTCGGCATAGGCACGATCCTGGCTGATGATCCTGCACTCACGATCCGCCCTCACTCCCCAAGGCAACCCGTCAGGGTCATATTCGACTCACGTGGAAGGATTCCAGATGGTGCCAGAGTTCTGGACGGAAAGGCAAGAACCGTGATATTCACCGCAAAGGAGTTTGAGGGTGATGTGAAAGGAGCCGAAATCGTCAGATGCGGCTACGGCAGGGTCGACCTCGGGCAGGCCGTATCGCTCCTGCCCCGAATGGGTGTTAAGAGCATGCTTGTCGAAGGAGGCGGCGGCCTTATATTCGGTTTCCTGTCGGCGAAACTTGTAGATTCGATGACTGTTTACACTTCTCCGGTGATCATTGGCGGCTCGGGCGCACCTTCCATCGCAGACGGTGCGGGTTTCCACGATGCGCGAAGTTTTTCACGATTCAGGCTGGAGAGCGTGAGGCGTCTGGGTCCAGGTTTTCTGGCCACATACAGGAGGGGCGGGACTGGAAGGCCATGAACGTAGTGTCTCCCTCTGCTCCTTCGCGCCGGGCCGGGGGCGTGAACATCGATGGTTGCCCCTCCTTTCTTGCAGACAGGATGCTGGGAAAACTGGCCAGATGGCTTAGAATAATGGGATATGATACCGATTATGCGAATGAGATGGACGACGACAGCACGATTGCCGGGATTGCCGATGATCAGGGGCGGATACTCCTTACCCGTGACAGGAATCTGCATTCCAGGAAGGGGGTGAAGAGCATCTACATCTCTGCGGTTGAGATAGAAGAACAGCTGCGTACTGTCGTAAGTGAATGCGGCCTTGCATACGATGAGAACAGGATGCGATGCAGTCTGTGCAACGGCGTAATTTCCATCACGGGACGTGAAAAAGTCTCGGGATTAGTGGAAAGCGGCATACTTGCAAGGCACGATCATTTTTACGTGTGCGGCACGTGCGGCAAGATATACTGGCGAGGATCGCACTGGGCCCGTATATCCGGTGTTATCGACGTAGTGCTGGCACGCGGAAAATAGCGCATCAGCAGCTCTCTTATATGACCGCAATATGTTATTTACCTGTATGCGTCCGTCTGCAGTCGCAAGGGCAACAGGCATTGCGCTGATACTGTCGGTGTTCATAGCCTTATTCTCGACAGCCGAAGGGCTGGCCGGAGGACAGCTCCGCGTGGCCATCTTTCTCTTCTTTCCGGTGATTTACGGAACCGGACTCTTTGCCTTCGCGGCAGTGCTGTTCATCTTCCTCTCATTTGTGCTCTTCTTCGTCTTCTCTTCGATGCGTATGGTTGTCAACTCGGTCCACTCCCCTTACGAGCCTGATGGTGTTGAAACAGGCACTCATCATGACACCGTGCAGGGCATGCATGAACGGCACCCTGAAGGGCGGCGAAAATTCGGAGGCGCTCTGTTCATAGGTCCTGTGCCGATAATATTCGGAAGCAACGGCAAAGTGACGGAATACATGCTCATTATGGCGGTCATCATGGCAGTGCTCATGGCTGCCTCTCTCCTATTCCAGCTCCTTTGAGCAGAGCGCCCTGGCCGCCTCTTCAGGTGTCTCCCCCTTCTTCGACGCGCTCCTCACTGCATCCATTGTATTTCTGTAGAACTCAAACGTAAGTTTTCTCTTCCTGACGATTTTTCCCAGCGTACGCTCGAAAGTCTCATCGCTCCTCCTTCTGTCCAGTGCCTCTATCAGCACTTCCCTCATTTCACCGCTGATTTCCAACGCGCCACTTCCCTCAGAAAGTTTGTGAATATCCTGATGCCGTTCTCGGTCTCCTCAACTTCCGGATGGAACTGTATGCCGTACACTGGCATGTCGGTGGACATCATCGCCTCCACCGGGCAGTCTTCAGTTCTTGCGAGCACTTCGAATCCCTCCGGGGGTTTTCTCACTTCGTCGCTGTGTGATTCCCAGACAGTAAACTCCTCAGGTACGCCTTCAAGTATGCCGTGTCCCGAAATGACACTGAGCCTGGCTTTACCGAATTCTGAGCTTCTTCCCCTGCCCGTTTCGCCCCCATAATGGTAGGCAATAAAGTGATGACCCGCGCATATACCCAGCACCGGCTTGCCGAAAGTGTCCAGATACTCTCCCTCCCTTCCCATCTTTTCCGGCTCGAGTCCCACGCTGGGAGAGCCGCCGCTGAGCACGAGACCGTCGGCATCGGCAATGCTTGAAGGGTCGGACGTGTTGGGCGCTATGCGTACGGATGCTCCGAGATCCCTGATGACTCTGTATTCCCTGTGTGTCCACTGGCCACCGTTATCGACCACCACAATTTTCAGTCCGGAGAACTCGCTTTCAGCCATTCCGTGACACAAATCGACCCTCATGTTTAAATTATGTTCGGGTGATTGCGGGGCGCCCGGGCAGCCGTGAAGTACTTATTGCTATTCTGCGTTATGTCTGTTGAAAGCGATGACGGAAGACATTGTTACGAGACTGTCTAGACAGTCTCTCAAGCTGATGGACACCGAGGGAATATTCGTCCAGGCGATGCAGGATATAGTGAAGGATGAAATTAAAAAGAGAATTGTTGCCCGGATCGACAGGGATCCTGCACTGAAGGAGCAGATAAAGATAGCCATCGAGGATTTGATCGAGGCCAGAATCAAGGAAGGATATGCTATGATGCGCCTCGGCAAGATTGCCGCGAGGGTCGGACTCGAAATGATACCCGGAGACCTCAAGGATGACGTTACGCGAGAATTCACGAGCATACTAGAGCGCGAGATTTCCGAAATATTTCAGAAAATTTCCTGATGTGTGAGAACGTTTCATTCCCGCTCCCGGCTATTCCAGGAGGCAAGGGCTCTTTCAATTTTTCACCTAATGTCAGGGCGTGAAGGCACGCACTCTGTGTCTTCCGGCTGATTTACAGTGTGATGTGCCTCACGTTCTCATGTCATGACCGCGGAGCAGAAGGGCAGTTCATGGCAGAGCACCGTCGGCACACATGGAGGAGAGATGGGTGGAACATGTCTTTCCGCAAAGGCAGAAAACACTGTCCGTGTTAAACCGCACTACAGCCATCCGAAGAGACAGAAGCCGTGAGCGCACCATCAGGTTAATGAAAAATTGGCATGGTCCCGGCACGCATAATATTATTCGGGTGCATTGATTTCCGCTGTACTGCCAAGCGGCCGGTGATCTGACGGACAAGGAATTACTTGAGAAAGGAATCAGGCGGATTGAATGGGCGAAGGCGCATATGGACGTTCTGAACGCCACTTCAGCCGGAATCAGGGAAAGAAAGAAACTCAGGGGACTGAAGATCGGCATGGCTCTGCATGTCGAGGCAAAAACTGCATGCCTCGCAATCTCGCTAAGAGATGCCGGAGCTGAGGTCAGGCTTGCAAGCTGTAATCCGATGTCAACCGACGATTCCGTTTCCCTAGCTCTGATGGAAGAGTACGGTCTCGAAACATTTGCCCGCAAGGGCGAAACCAACGACGAGTATTATAACAATCTGAACAGCGTGCTCGACCTCAGACCGGAAATAGTTATGGATGACGGCGCAGACCTTATTGCCATGCTTCACACCTCCAGAAAGGAGCTTCTTCACGGTATCATCGGAGGCAATGAGGAGACAACGACCGGTGTCGTAAGACTGAGAGCAATGGCCCGCGAGGGAAAGCTGCAGTTCCCTGTGCTTGCCGTGAACGATTCATACATGAAATACCTCTTCGACAACAGATACGGAACAGGGCAGTCCACTATGGACGGCCTGCTCAATGCCACGAATCTGCTCCTGGCCGGCAAAAGGTTTGTTGTTGCCGGCTACGGATGGTGCGGGAGGGGTATAGCTCAGAAGGCGAAGGGCATGGGCGCAATTGTCACCGTCACTGAAGTGGATCCAATCAAAGCCGTCGAGGCGGCAATGGACGGTTTTTCGGTCGGGACCATGGACAGGGCAATCCGCAGTGCCGATTTCGTGGTCACCGCCACAGGCTGCAGGGATGTAGTCACATACGAACATATGCGCCATGCAAAGGACGGCTGCGTCCTTGCAAACTCCGGACATTTCAACCTCGAAATAGACGTGGAGACGCTTGGCAGAAAGTGCAGCGCCAGGCGTGTGAGGGAGTATGTGGACGAGTACACACTCGCTGACGACAGGAAGATATATCTTCTCGGCGGCGGCAGGCTGGTGAATCTCGTTGCAGGTCAGGGACATCCGGCTGAAATCATGGATTTGAGTTTCTCGCTGCAGGCGAGAGGAACCGAATTTATTGCGGAAAAGGGGAGGAATCTCAAACCGGGTGTTCACACACTTCCCAGGGAAATTGATGAGGAACTTGCGAGACTGAAGCTCAAGTCCATGCACGCAGGCATAGACAGACTCTCACCGGCTCAGAGGAAGTACATGTCTTCATGGTCAGAGGGAACATGACCCAGTGGAGCAGACTCGGTCCGAAGAAGAGGCGCAGCAATTTCCTCGGCGTACTCGGTCATATAAACATGGACGTGGTCTACCGCGTGTTGCGTCTGCCAGCCCCCGGCACATCAATCAATGCAGAATCTGTCGCCATTCTTTTCGGCGGCACCGCAGGGAACATAGGGGTTCATGCATCCGCGCTCGGCGTCGCAACTGCTCTCGGCTCTTATATCGGCGATGACGCGGGTGCGGTCATTTACGATACGCTCCGGCGTACTTCGATAGACCTGTATGATGTGATACTGTCAACGGGCGAACGTACGCCGCGCTGCCACGTTTTCGACGATGGGGAAGAACAGTCGTACGTCATTGAGCAGGGAGCCATGTCAAGCAGTCGTAAGCTTCCGCTCTGGGAGCATGCGGTGAAGGACAGCAGTATTGTGCATGTTGGGACGGGAGATCCATCGAGGTATGAGATTGCTGTTTCGGGCAGGGATTATAACTTCGATCCTGGGCAGGAAATAGGCTACCGTTATGATAAGGCGACATTCAGAAGACTGATATCAGGCTGCAAAATCTTTTTTACAAACGAGACAGAGATGAAGGTAGCGCTCAAACTTCTCTCCATCGATCGCGAAAGAGAGATTACACGTTACTGTGGCACAACCATCAGGACTGCAGGAGGAAGAGGAACACACGTAATCTCTTCAGACGGCATACGTGACGTCCGGCCCTGCCCCGTCGCAAATGCTGTGGACACCATTGGCGCAGGAGATTCCTTCAGAGCGGGATTTTATGCGGCCCTTTACAGGAAGCATGACATTGTTACGGCGGTAGAGTACGGAAACGCGATGGCAGCTATATCGATAAGCGGCAGCGGCGGTTCAGGCAGAACCACGGATTGGGAAACGCTTCACGGTAAATGGAAGGCTAATTATTCGTAGCCGTCCCTCATCTTCGATGAACCGGAAGGCTGATGCTGCATCGCATCCTGAAAGTCGGCATTTATAAGCGTTATAAAAGGCACTGTTCAATGGACAAGCACCATTAAATATTATATGTGCCGATCGCTTGCAATCGCCAGCGGGCGGGGGAAAGTAATATGTCTGTTGTTTCAACACGTTCGGTTCTGATTAAATATCTCGAGGGACATGACATGAACGCAATCGCGGACAACGCGATTTTTACTGTCATGGGACAGTGAAGATCCTACACGGGCAGGAAGGAGATCGGAGCTATTCTGGAGTTTTTCTATCATCAGGCTTTCGATGCAAAGGCAGAGAAAAGAAAACTGGTAATTTACGATGGCAATGCGGTGCTTGAAGCCGATTTCGCTGGAAGGCGCAAAGGCGAGTTCGCCGGAATTGCCGGGACAGGAAAGAATGTCCGTGTTCCGATGTGCATATCCTATGATGTCAACGATGACAGAATAACCGCTGCCCGCATCTATTTTGAAACAGACTCCTTTCTGCAGCAGGCAGGAAAACAATGACGTGTTTTTCCGTCATGCAGGTAATCTTGAGCCGCCCCCGACTCTGACCTCTGGCAGCGAGTGCATCGGTGCGTGCAGTCAAGAGACCAAATAAATACGGAGGGGCATTGGGGGAACCAATGAGGCTGTGCCATGACCAGCGGACATGACATTTCCGGCGCGAGAGTGCTCCCCGCTCTGTTCTGCGCCGGCGCCGCTCGGGCCTCATCGCCTGAGTGCATTCAGAGGACGTCCATCCTCGGAGAAAACTTGTCAGTTATGCGCAACCTCCCATCCGGATTCGTCAGTCTGATATACGCCGATCCTCCCTTTTTTACAAACAGGCATTATGGCAGCACAGGAAGCGGCGAAACCGTTTTCTCGGACAAATGGAGCGGCGGGCTATCCGCATATCTTGCGTGGATAAGACCGCGCATCATGGAGATGAGGAGACTCCTGAAAACCGACGGCTCGATTTACGTGCACATCGACTGGCACGCCGCCCATTACGTGAGAGTGATTATGGACGAAATCTTCGGATACCGCAACTTCCTCAACGAAATCATCTGGCATTACCATGATCCTGGCGGGACGGTGAGAGACAGGTTCAAGAAGAAACACGATACCATTCTTCTCTATGCCAGAGATGCAGGCAGGCACAGTTTTTATACCGATGCTGTGAGAGAGGAATACAGCAGAGGCACGTTGAATCAGGCAAGCAGGGGCGACATCTCCTTCGGCCGGCGCACCGTGGTGAATGAACTCGGGAAAGTGCCGGAAGACGTGTGGTCCATACCAATCATCAACAGCCAGGCAAAGGAGAGAAACGGTTATCCCACTCAGAAACCGGAGGCGCTGCTGGAAAGGATCATAAAGGCGTCATCTTCGCCCGGAGACATCGTCGCGGATTTCTTTTCCGGAAGCGGAACCACTGCCTCAGTCGCAGAGAAACTCGGACGGAGATGGATAGTATCGGATATGTCACCGTCCGGGATGGAGACGCTCGACAGGAGGATCAGTTCCCAGGCGACTTCATACGACCCCGGAGCCTCGCGACTCGTGTCGGGTTTTTTCACTCATGACTTCACGGCGGGCGACAGCGACAAACTGTTTGAGGAGAATATTTCACGCTGTCTTGGGGCAGACGGGAACGGCCGCAGCTCCCGAGCATGCCTGGTTGTCCTGCCCTCAGGCGAAGTTGCCAGCGGCGCCGTTGCTGATGAGGACGACATAATCCGCAGGATTGGGCAGAGACGGACCGACGGGCAGACGGAGGCTGCGGAGCTAACGGTGGTTTGCGGAGACCTCAATGAAGACGTGATCAGACGAATTCAGGAGGAAAGACGCTTCGAGTCCGCTGCATTTGTGAAAGTGAGCATCCTGCTGGACAGAACCGCGGACGCTGCCGGAAAAAACTCGGTCTGCAGAATCAACACTCCTCCAGAAATCACGGCACGGCCGCAAAGATCGGAGTGCGGCTGTCGCACAATTCCGGTAACAGTGACGTGCACTGACAATTTCACGCCGTCCACGCTCACGGCATACATCGGCGGAAAGAGGAGGAAGCTTGAGGCCAATGCCGATGCACTGCTGCGGGGGCTGGAACTGTACCAGTTTGTGGTACCAGAGGGTGCTGAGGAAATATCCCTGTGTGCAATGGATGCGAACGGAAATGCTTACTGGCGGAGAATGGGCATAATGTTTTAAATCCCATGGCAATTATAAGTACGAGGGCTTGAAATGGCAGTGGGTTTTGTTCTGATAAGCACTGCTCCGGCCAAGGAGCATGAGGTGTACAACGAGCTTCTGAAGGTCAAGGAGATAGTCGAACTTCATCCGCTCTTCGGTGAATATGACCTTATAGCTAAGATTGAAGCGGAGGATTTCAATCTGCTGGGTCAGGTAGTCGTAGACAGGATAAGGGCAATTCAGGGAGTCATTGACACCAAGACGCTTACCGGGATAAAGTTTTAAAGAACCAACTGTTAACCGTGGTCGATATCATGTTGCATCAGTCCGTTGCATATTTGGCTTCTGTCTCGAATGCGATTCCGCCCCAGAACCTGGGCAATTTTGCCACAATACTGCTTCTGACGTTCAGCATATTCATGGTTCTTGCGGGCGCTTTCACGTCGTATTTCGGAACAGGAAAGAGCCGCGCGGTCGGCGCAGTTTTGCTGGTAGTTGGTGTGGTCGTCGCAATACTCTGGCTCGCACTTGCCCAGTACAATCACTATACGCAGCCCGATCTGGCTGATGTCATCTGGGGAGCATTCCTCAGCATTCTGGCCGCGATCATCGGCGCAGTCATCGCCGTCCTTGTTTTCCTGTTTGCTATCATGAAGACATAAGGCCACACGAATCCCCGGAGACATTCTTTTTATTACCCGCCGCTCCTTCTGGCGTGTGAGGAGCGGTTCAGATGGATGTTGAGAGGTTCGTCGCAGAGCAGGTTGCAAAGGCGGGTAACGACATTAAGGGCAGAGCGATAATAGCTCTCTCGGGCGGCGTTGACAGTACCGTCTCCGCGATTCTTGTAAACAGGGCAATCGGGGAAAGGCTGCTTGCAGTCTATGTCGACACAGGTTTCATGAGAAAGGGCGAAACAGAGAAAATTTCATCCATGTTTTCGAGGCTCGATCTGAACTGCAGGATAGTTGACGCATCCGAATCCTTCCTCAGAGAACTCGTGGGTGTTTCAGACCCGGAAACGAAGAGAACAGTCATAGGCAGAAAGTTCATCAAGGTGTTCGAAGAGCAGGCAGAGTCTTTCGGTGCCGATTTTCTGGTCCAGGGAACGATTGCGCCTGACTGGATTGAGAGCGGCGGCGCTTTGAGGGACAGGATAAAGTCGCACCACAATGTGGGCGGTCTTCCGGAACAAATGAAATTGAAACTCTTTGAGCCTGTCAGAGATCTGTACAAGGATGAGGTACGGGCTGTCGCAAGGCACCTCGGAGTGGAGGTGGCGGAGAGACAGCCTTTTCCCGGTCCGGGCCTTGCCATACGGGTCCTCGGTCCGATTACCAGGGAGAGGATAGAGCTTGAAAGGGAGGCGTGCGCAATCGTGGAAGAACAGATTGAACGGGCATACACTGAAGGAAAACTTTCCGCGCTTCCCTGGCAGTACTTCTCCGTTCTCCTGCCTGTGAGGAGCGTCGGCGTTCAGGGAGATGTCAGGGCATACGGCGACACAGTTGTTGTCAGGGCGGTGAAATCTGTTGATGCCATGACCGCCCGCTTTTCGGACATTCCCCACGAGATACTCGAGGACATATCGACAAAAATGACAAACAGGCTGGGCTCAAGAATAACAAGGGTGGTTTATGATGTCACCAACAAGCCGCCGGCCACGATAGAATGGGAATGAATTCAGAGTGCGGAATTGAGTTCGTTAAGGGCGGCTGCCTGCTTGCCTGACCCGGCGTTCTGACCATCTATTACGAATATGTCTGCAAATGAAAGTTTTCTGAGAGTATCCCTGTCACCCGTTATTCCAGTGATAGCGGCACACTCTGAAGGATCTGCGTTGAGGTTGCTGAGAGAATACCTGAATTGCCGCGCGTGCGGTCTTCTCATTCCCATTTCGGTAGAAAACTGGAGATCGTCGATAGCGTTATCCATGCCCGCATCCCTGATCTGTGAGGCGACTATGCTGTGAGGAATGCCCAGCGGAACATTGCACACCAGTCCAACCTTCATGTCTTTCTTCAATCTCTTAAGAAGTTCCACTGCTCCCTGTCTGGCGCAGGAGTGTCCTGTGTAATATGAAGCAGCCACTTCGATGATTCGCTGATTCAGCGAATGGTCGCTCACTTCCAGTTCCTCCAGGACAATTTTCACGACATCACCCAGCTTCGTCTCGATCATCGTCTCCTCCGCCTTCTTCCTTCTTTTCTCGAGCGCGTCGTGCAAAAGGAGAGCAAATCTCGAACGGTCAAAGACGAGGCCTTCCAGTTCCATAATGCCTGCGATGTGCCCGACGACAACCGGAGGCAGCTGCCATTCATCGGGGGGGCATTTGAAGAGGCATTCGTAACCGATTACTGTCGCATATCTTTTCATTTCAGGACCGGCGTTGATTTCTTCCTGATTAAGATACACGGTTATGACTAAAAGCTTGGCGATGGAATCGGTGCGAGAAACGCAATACGGACGACATTCCGCCCCCGTGAGTTGCCGTCATGGTATTCAGGAAGCAATTCTTATAAACTGTCCAAGGCGAATCTATGGCGCGAATTCATGCAGGATTCCGCTCAGGGTCGAACATTATGAAATACGAGTCAAGACCGGCGGATAACGGTAACAGCCCCAGTGGACGGAACGGAACAGAATCTTTTGTGAGGGGAGCTGTCTCGGCTGCAGGCGCCTCGGCGGGCTGTCTCTATATCATCTCCGGACGGTCGCTTGTCAGGTTATTGCAATACCCCGATGACACCGCAGGTTTCGAGGAGGAAATAGATGCGGCTTCAGACTCACCGGTTTCAAAATGCGTTCGCACGGGTCTGGACTGGGCCGGTTTCTGTCCTGCTGCGAAGGAAGAGGATCGGCTGACTGAATATGCTTTCCCTCTGTTTTCTTCGGGGGAGGCAATCGGTGCTTTTGTTCTTCTCGGTATCGATACTGCCATGCCTGGATGGGACAGCATCATACGTCTTTTGAAGGGAACCGCAGGCGCTGTTATGCCTTCATCGCTCGGCCATTCGGACTTCGAAGCGATGCAGGATGCCAGCCGGGAACTTTCTGCCTTCATGTCGGATCGCAGGGAGCGTAAGCCAACAAAGAACAGCCTGACAGTTCTGGCCGAATGGCTGGTGAGCAGACTCAATGTTTCTTCCGTCACGCTGATAACGCCGCTTCCCGGTGAAATTCAGAAAATATGCATTGCAGGCCAGCCCAACGACTACTCAACGCTGGACGACGCTATAGCCCTCTCTCTTGAGGAAGGAAGGATCGTCAGAAGAACGATATCGGCGTCCGCAAATAATGAAACTGTCTGCATATCTGTCATTCCTGTCGGCCGGAACGACAGCCGTGTCGCTGCTGTTCTGGAATTCAAATCTGTTCAGGACGGCACAGCCGAGGACGTCGCAGGACGTTTCATTTCCGCCGCGCTTGAAATCATAGAACACGAATTCAACTCCTATGCGTTCTGGGCAGACATCATAGAGGCGATTGACGATTCGGTTCTGCAATTTCTGCGCAAGCGCGGCTCTGACACGTCCGAAATGGTCTTTGGAATCTTCAACACTCTCGTCACGAAGGGTTACATACACGGTTTTTCCGTTCTGACCAGTGAAGAAATGCCCGATGACATCCGCCGGCAAAAACACCCTTACGCGGAACTCACTGCTGCAGAGAAGGAAACCTGCCGGGCAGTCATATCGGATTCGACTGTCAGGTCAGTCTCCTGCGACAGTTCGAGTCTCGCGATTCCGATCGCAGACGGGAAGGGCAGTGTGTTTGCCGTCATCCTAAGAATGGGATGGCCCGTAGTTCTGCCCTCCGAACTTACCGCATGGAGCAGGATGAGCGTCGTTTTCGGCATACTTCTCAGAACGTTCACATCCAGAATCAGGGACAGGGAGCTGACCGAAAGAAGTTCACAGATGCAGGCGAATGTGGAACGGCTGTCCGATGTGTACACCTCGGTATTCAACAACCGGTCCGTCAGGGAGGTCCTGGCTGCTGTGAACGGCTTCATGAGACACATCAGCGGCACAATGAGTGCGGCGTACTACGAGGAAGGCAACAAGTTTCACAGGCTGGACGACGGAGAGGGAGCGCGAGTTGTTATATCTACAGGCCTTCTCGAATCAATGGTGGCATCTTCAGTTACGCTGTCAAGACACATTCACCGGCTAAATTATTCATCCTTTTCGGACGTCCTTTCCAAACTTTTCCCTGACCACGGCAGCAATACTTTCTACATCATGACGGCGGAGAACGAGAATGCAGCATACCAGTGTTTCATAGTCTTCGCGATGGACCAGCAGGCGTTCCTGAATGAAGTGCTGTCTCACACGCTCATCGAACTTTCCCTTTATTTCAATCTCAAAACAATCATGATAGGTGAGCTCATTGCGGCGAAAACCAACAGCAGACTGATCGATTATGTCAGGGAACTGCTTGATATGATATCCCAGGCCGAAAATACGAACAATATTTTGAAACGTATTATGGATGCGTCATCGACAATAACCGCCTCACCGATGGCGATTCTCGCCGTTCACAATCTCTCTTCAGGCAGGGAAACACTCGGCATGACCATCGGATTCAAGAAGTCATCGGAAAACGGAGACGCGGCCTCGCTTTCACGCGGCATAGTGGGGCGCACGCTGAGAAGCGGCGAACCGGAGATAGTCAACGATTACCCGAACGATCGGGACGCCGTTGAAGAACATGTACTGACGAACAGCATAGAACGTATTGCGTGCATTCCGATTAATATCGGAATAAGGGAGAAGGGGTACATAGCTGTCATGAATACGAGCGATCGTCGCTACAGCCAGAGGCACATAAGGTGTATGCAGACGCTGTCCAATCTCGCATCGCTTGCAATCAGGCTGAACGGTGCCAGGATGGAGAGGTCACTCCTCCTGTCGGACTTTGACCGCCTGCAGGATGCAGAAATCGCACTCTATTCCTCGCGCTCAATGTACGCGCTTCAACAGACGCTCGCAATGGAAACAAAAACGCTTATTTCGGCAACCGACGTAATACTCGTGTCGGAGGTCGGAGGTACGAAGAGGACTGTTTGCTCCACCTGCCCCGCCATAGATGATGGAAGCGTTGTTTACGACGGCAGCGTCATTGGAATGCAGTTTGACCATCAGCCGCACGCAGCGCGCACAGTCGAGGTCGCCAGGATGGAGGAGGAATGGGCGTCCAGGCTGAACATGAAGGAAGTGATGATGGTGAAGGTGCACGCTGCAGACAGTATGGTCATCGTCGCATTCAACAAATCCACCGGCGGTCCGTTTGATGAAAATGACGCATACAAGGTTGCAAAACTTTCGAGAATTGCTGCAGCTGCAATCGACAAGGTGCATCTGGTGGAGCGCCTTAACAGGCAGCTGAAACAGATCGAGATAATGCACACGATTGTGAACGGTGTCATACAGGGAAGAGCAGAGGAGGAACTGATGAAGGAAACAATGCCCAAGGTGGTGGAGATGATTGACGGCGACTTCGGTCTGCTCTGGAAGCATGACAGGGAGAGGAATAAGAACGTCGTTATCAGCGAATTCTACAGGACAGATGAAACAGAACATCTCATCGGACAGGAGTTTGATGCCGGAAAGGGAATCACAGGAACAGTTTTCAGCACAAGGAAACCCCTGCTGGTTACAAATGCGGCCACAGATAATTTTGCAGTACACATCGAGGGAACGAAGAAACAGGCGTTTGAAACACTCATATCGGTTCCGCTGATGATGCATGACGAGATGCTGGGCGTGCTGAGCGTATACAGAAACAATCCTCCTCCCTTCAGCAATTCCGAGCTGAATCTGCTCAGTAATCTGTCCAACGACATATCTCTCGTCATGGCGAAGTACGCTCCGGCAGCGAAAGGCGTTGCGGAAAAGGCCTGATAGACAGAATACGGGACACCTGCATGCGCGAAGGGCATCAGGCTGAAACGCAAAATTCTGCATTCATGCACCAGGCGGCCCCCGGCAGAGGATCTGTTGCGCAATTATTTCTCAGCTGTCTGGCATATTCATAACGTTCAACCTGCCAGCCTGATCACGGAGGCGTTTTCTACCGGCTCAGGCCAGAGTGCAGACAGGCATGAACGAATCCAGATCGGGACCAGGCACCGCCAAAGATAATAAAAGTGCAGCACTTAACGTCCAGACTGAAACCATGCCTACCGGTGTTTTCAGGGACATAGGAAAGCTCTCATTCGATTACATCCCGGACAGACTTCCACACA
>JAKABN010000185.1 GCA_021796895.1 Thermoplasmata archaeon
CACATCCGCATCTTTGCAGAAGGTTGCGGCTACTGCGACCTTCTGAAGCTCTCCGCCTGAAAGATGCGATATTTTTCTCTCCATGGCATTCTTGAGTCCCAGTTCCTCAACAAGATCCCGGAGTATGTCGCGTTCATCAACCTTGCCCAGCAGCTCGCTGACTACGCCGTTAAATGTTTTCGGTATGCTGTCAACATACTGCGGCTTTGTCGCTGTCCTGATTTTCCCGCTGTACAGCTTTTCAAAATATTCTTTCATCCCTGTTCCGCGAAAGAATTCTATAACTGTGTCTTTGTCTGCCTGAGCCTCAAAATTGCCGAGGTTGGGTATGATATTACCTGAAAGGACTGAAATTGCCGTGGACTTGCCTATCCCGTTTGAACCGAGTATGCCTATAACCGCATCTGTTCTGGGAGTGGGAAGACCGTAGAGCCTGAAAGAGTTGATCCCGTACCTGTGTATCGTGTCTTCACTCATTTCGTCCGGCAGTCCCTCAATTCGAAGAGCATCAAAAGGGCACTTGTTCACGCATATCCCGCATCCGATACAGAGATCCTCGAATACAACGGGTTTTCCTTCTTCTCCCATCTTGATGCAGTCTGTTCCAGCACGGACAACCGGGCAGAAAAATATACACTCCTGATTGCACTTCTTCGACTGGCATCTGTCTTCGAGCAGTACTGCGACTCTCATCTTACACCACTCTGAAGGAAATCAGCATTGCACTTTAACCTGTCCCTAGGGGGCACCGCTGCCAATCTTCTCGACGTATCCAAGCCTTCGTGCCTTCCTCATGGCTGAGAAGAAGGAGACGATGCCAACGAGGCCCACGCTGGAGACCACGAGAAAGAATCCAATTCCCAGGTTATCGAGATTATGCACTTTTATGCCAGTATTCAACCCAATGTTCAGTATGCTAGGCATTGCTATCACCAACAGACCCGAGATGGCAAATGCCAGCCCGCCATAGAGGAGTACGCTTGTTGTTATGTTGCCGGTCACAAAATCGATTCCCTCCTTAGTGAGTTTCCCGACTCGTCTCAGGGTTCCGGCGAAGAAGGCGCCGAACAGCAACTGCATGGTCATAGTTCCAAGACCAAATAGCAGACCCGGTACAAAACCGAGCCAGGGGCTTGGCATCGAAGGTGAAAAAACCGTATAGAGTATGAGTGCAAAGGCACCGAATCCGAAGCCGGCTATCAAACCGTGCACCAGTGCCAGTCTGGATGGTATGGGCTGGGCCGCAAAAGCGCCGTCGCGGCTCTCTATCGGGTTGGCAGTGTGCCCGAATTCGCTGTCCTGCTCCGAACTGTGTTCGCCGTGTAATCCGAACAGGTGTTCCATGAGTCTTTCCAGGACGTGTATGTGAAAATAGTGTCTCTTCCGTGCAAAGTAAACTCCTGCAGCAGCCATCGCTGCTCCAACCGCAATGTAAGTGATTCCGAATGACAGCGCTGTCATGAAGATCCCTGCGAGAGCGAAATATGCAACCTCGGAGAGTATGGCCCTTTGTATGGTGAAACCTGCGGAAAATATTAGTCCGGCTTTGGCGCCCTGTCTGGATCCTCCGCTGCTTACGGAATATGAGAACGTTATGGGCCACGTGTGTTCATCCGGCGTTATTCCGTGAACAACTCCAAGCAGGTAAGAGAGCAACAGTACTGTCGTAAGACCCGTGTCTGTAGGATTCCAGAGATTCACGCTGATCATGCTACTGGCCCCCTTCCGTTCCTACTCTTATCGGATCTCCATGAGGGCAGGATGCAGGGTTACCGATCTTTCTAAGAATCGCGAGACTCGTTCTTGTGTCCAGGAAGTAATCGAAAGCCTTAATGTCTCTGCATGCTTTTTCCATGGAAATGCCACTTTGCACAAAAAGAGATTCTAATACGCGGTGATTTAGTACTATTCTCTCGTATTCGGCATCACCTTCTTCCGTGAGCGTAATCATACCATTCCTCGACTCCGCCAGGTTTTTCCCTTTAAGCCTGCCTATGATCTCAAGAGCCGAGGGCGAGCTGATGCCCATGATTCTTGCGACTTCACACAACCTCGCTGGAAAAGGTGCAACAGTACTTTCCCTGATTGCTACAAGACAATCTCTTTCTTTCTTTGTCATCCCGGACAATCTCTTTTTTTCTTTCATCTTATTAGCCATATTAGGGTAACCCTAATGATGTAAGGTGCAGTATTTAAGGATTTACAATTTACGATTAGATGCCATGTCGTAACCATACAGCCACGTGTCCGCATACCACACTTGGGATAGAATTAATAATCTGATGAAGATAGTCTGCCGGAAAACCGAATGAATCTGTCTGATGGATATGCTGTGAATCGGCAAGGATGATGGTAACTGTGACAAAATATGTTGTAAACGTTGCATGGCCGTACGCCAACGGCGCGATACACGTTGGTCATGTCGCTGGTTCGCTTCTTTCACCGGATATCTTTTCCCGTTACCAGCGGATGAGAGGGAATAATGTACTGATGGTTTCAGGAAGCGATCAGCACGGAACCTCAGTTGTCATAACGGCCGAGAAAGAGGGCATTTCTGTAGATCGGGCCGCGGAAATGTATCACAAATCCAACAAGGAGGCTATTGAATGGCTGGGAATACAGTTCGACCTTTTTACTAAAACGCATACTCAGAACCACTTCGACGTCGTGCAGTCTTTTTTCAGAAAACTGTATTCAGACGGTCATCTTTATGCGAAAACCACTGACCAGTATTACTGTACAACAGACAAGCGGTTTCTGGCCGACACGTACGTCTCCGGTACCTGTCCGAAATGTGGATATCAGGAGGCAAAGGGAAATCAGTGCGAGGTCTGCAAAACCATATTTGAACCGGGAGAACTGAATGAAGTGAGATGCACTCTCTGCTCAAATCCCGTTGTGCTGAAAGGTTCCGAGCAACTCTTTTTTTCACTCTCTGCTTTTTCCGGGCGCCTTCACTCATTCCTTTCCGGTAAAAAGTACTGGAGGCAGAACGTGCTTGATTTCTCATTGAACTGGATTTCGTCCGGTCTCGATGACAGATCTGCCACGAGGGATCTTGACTGGGGCATCCCTGTTCCTGTTCCAGGTTTCGAAAAGAATGTAATTTATGTGTGGTTTGAAGCAGTAATCGGTTATCTGTCCGCTTCCATAGAGTGGGCAAGAAACAGGGGTGAACCGGAAGCCTGGAAGCAATTCTGGCAGGATGAGGAGGCGAGGCATTATTATTTCATGGGTAAGGACAACATTCCGTTCCACACAATCATTTGGCCTGCTATGATGATGGCGCACGGTGACCTCGTGCTGCCCTATGATGTTGTCGCCAACGAATACCTCACGCCGGACAATTCAGGGATGAAGTTTTCAAAGAGCCGGGGAGGGGCACCGGAAATCAGGGAGCTCATGAGGAAATTCACGCCGGAACAGCTTCGCTACTATCTCACATCCGTGATGCCTGAAGGCAGGGACAGTGTCTTCCGTCTGGATGACATGGTATCAAAGGTAAATAACGAACTCGTCGCGACACTAGGCAATTATTTTCACCGAGTGCTTTCTTTTTCATTCAAGAATTTCGGCGAATTGAAGAGACCTGATACATGGTCTGAGGATGAGCA
>JAKABN010000186.1 GCA_021796895.1 Thermoplasmata archaeon
ATCCATCTGCAGCGAGATGAGATACTTGGACAGGGTGGTCTGGCGCAATCCTATCCGGTCTGCTATCTCTCCGGAAGAAACCAGGCCGCTGCCTATCGCTTCCAGAATGGCAAAATACCTCTTGTAGCCGGAACCAAACTCCTGTCTCAGCACATCCTGGCCCTCCTCTCTGAGCTGCCCCAGGCCAAAAAACAACGAAATGACATCGGCATTCACGTCGGCCTGCTTTTCCATAAGTTCATAGTAGTATGGAATTCCCCCAAGAACCGAGTAGGTCCTGATCATCTCAACAGGGTCATGCATTCCGACGCTTTCGCGCAGGATTCTCCAGATGTGCTCCCTCTGCAGAGGTTCGAGAAGAATCTTGAAGGTCGCGCGGTTGAAGAGCGGCGCCTTCCTCACTGTGAAAATTCTGTCCATCATGCCTGTGTAGGATCCGGAAACGATCAATATCTTGTCCGTTCTGTCCTTATGTGCATCCCATATCCGCTGCAGCTCGAATGGCACCGATTGGTTCACTTCCAGGAAGTTCGGAAACTCGTCTATGAAGAGAATGCGCTCCCCGGATTTTGCAAAGAAATATTCGAGTGCTTCCTTGACCGTGTTGAATACGGGCCTGTAGTCATCCGAAAAAGCCTCGGCAAAATCATTTGCCACCTGCTTCTCTTCTTTCGGCACGATCATTACTCTTGAACACCTATTCTCCTTCAGGAATTCATCCACAAGCCTGCTTTTTCCCACTCTGCGCCTGCCGCTTATGGTTATCATGGCTGAACCTTCCTGTCTTACTGCATCCCGTAAGACCGCCAGCTCCCTTTCACGATCATAGAATCTCAAGTTATCCACGCGCAGGATTATCTAATGAATGGATAATTATTTAAGCATTTGTTCCGGTGCTCACGCAATCAGGAAATAGGGGCTCTTTCTGCCTACGCAGTTTGTGTCATAAATATATCCTCAAATCATAGCTTGCGTATTGACGATGTGTAATGCACAAAAATACTATTTTTTGTTCAGTGCAATGCAATTGTTCAAACACACTCCTTCTTTTATCCAACATATGGAGAATCTGTGAGATGTATTGCTGAGGAATGGTCAGGAAATATCTTCAATCCTAAACGGGAAAATAATAGATGTGGATATAGAGGTCGATAGAAACGCGATGCTGGCGGGGATTATTGAAGTCATAACCGGCCCAAAGCGGACATGTAAGTCAGTTTTTGTATCGCAATCAGTTACGAATCCTGGCTCATGCTTTCGATTGCCTGTGGAGTAACCAATATGCTCCTGATAGCGCTGTACCTGGCCGCAGTCAGGAATTCAGAAAGGAGCAGAATTGCCAGGGAACATGCCGCTCAGTGTTGCAGCGAGACGTCCCTGCGGAATCTAATTACTCGATATTGCCTCTCCAGCTGCAGCCATTCACTTTCCGAGCAGGTCATTTACATCCCATATTTCAAGCGCATTACTCGTGAGTCCCATCCTGTCAGGAACGAAAAGTATCTTTTTCTTCACGTTGAAACCGCTCAGGTTTTTCTCTACTGCCTTAATGTCGACTCTTTCTCTCCACTTTACCTCCAGAATTGCCTGCGGCTTCTTGAATCTCAGGAAAACTGCGTCTGCGTTGACCGACTCAATAATCTGTTCCTCCATTCCCAGAATGACGCCTATTCTTAACCTCACCTCATCCTCAATAAGGAATGGCATCAGCTCCCTGATTTCAGTTCTTAATTCCGTTGCACTTACGTCCCTTTCGGCTATGCCGTACTTTTCGTTCAGACAGTAGAATAGAGACATCAGCGGAGAACTGACTCTGTACTGAAATCTGTTTTTACCATACACTTTGATCCTTCTGACCAGACCAAGCTTCAGCATATTGTTCAGATAAGGCTGTATCAGACTCGGATCATCCTTGGCGATTAGTTTTTTCGAAAACACCACGGAAGAGATTTCTGAACTGACGTAGTGCCTCGAGGCGACTGCGGATAAAATGGCTTCATATGTTGCGGAAAGATGCCTTTCCTCCTCCGAAAATATCTCTCCAATAAGTGAGGGTATTGTGTTGGCAGAACCGATTACTGTCCTTGCTGCCAGGTCTGTAGAATCCGTAACGCCTTTTTCGTAGAACTGGATCGCCAGTGGTTCACGCATGATCACTGAAGATTCGAGCCTGAATCTGTTGGTTCCCTCAATCGAGAGTAGGACGTCGTCGATATCTATCAGGGAGATATTGAATTCCCTGAATTTCCCGAGTATTGGCGACCCTCTGCCGAGAAGGCGTCTTGAAAGCCATAATGTTGAGCTGAGTATCAGGACTCTGCCACTTTGCGGCAGATAGTGAAGGAAGTCCATAAAAGGTTGCCCCAACCTCTGAAATTCATCAATAACGACAGTCCGGTCGTCAGCTCTTCTGAGCAACGACTGCAGTGTCTCTTCGGAAATTGCATTCCCTTCGTTGTCAATTATCGTTCTGTCCCTGGTGACAAAGTAATAGTCGTCAAATCCAGAGCATTCTCTGACAAGAAAAGTCTTGCCGGTTTTTCTTCTGCCGTATATGAATATCCAGCCCCCGGTGCCTTTCAATTCTCCACACTGTTTTCTTTCTATAATCATGGTTAGTATAATTACCATTATACATATTAAACATTTCTCTCCCGGTGTAAGTTTGAAATGCCATCGGCCATCCGCCTCATTTCGAATTTCTCATTGACGGAGTTTTTAGAGATCAGGCGAAATTTCGCTGTCTGGGATGTCACCTGAGCAGCATCCTCAGTGCATTCCTGTACACGCCGCTGTATATTTCAGAAAGTCTTGAACTGATGTTCTTTTTCTTCACGATGTATGGTCCCTCACCCAGTCTGGCGAGCACCGGAGAACCGGTTTCGGTTTGATACGGATTCAGCTGAAAACTGTCCAGTCCCTCTCCCGCATTCCAGAAATCACCGATGTGTTCCTCAAGGCTCACTGCAGGTGTTTCGGCCTTCCCGCCCTCCGCTTCCCCGGGCGCCGGCGCCGCACTTTCGGACGCTATTTTCTTTCTGAAGCGCCTGATGCTGTCCATTGTTTCCTCTTTTGTCTGCCCCCTGAGCCTGAATATGAGGAACGGGTCCTCGTCAAACTGTTCTGCGAGTATGTAGTAGACTGCCGCCACGTGCTTGCACGGATTCTCCCAGTCGGGGCATGAACAGGAAGTCTGCAGATCGGAGTTGGCGGAGGGAAAGAGAGGATGGCCAGACTCCCTGAACAGGCCGTCTATGTCGCGCGGCATTTCTCCGAGCAGCAGGCTCGCGGAGAAGGCGGCCCTGGAGGCGAGGCTTCTGTTTATGTAACGCCACGATCCCTTCCCGAACTGCTTCAGCTTTATTGTAACGTCATATGGCCTGGGCCTCGATCCCTGCACCTTCGCCTTCACCATTCCCGAAAGAACGTCGATCGATGTCACCTGCCCCCTCCTCGCGTAGTTCTTTCCCCTTGCAAGCCTGGAACCCAGCCCCATGCTCTCGAGCGCTTCGATCCACTTCTCCGACCACCATCTCTCCCCTATCTTCCCGTGCCTGCTCTTCGCCTTTATGCCGTTCTTCGTCTCTCTAGGCCTGGACTTCGGATACCAGT
>JAKABN010000018.1 GCA_021796895.1 Thermoplasmata archaeon
GAAACGATGAAAAACGAGGCGGGTCTGCTGCAGCGTTCAGTGGCGATTGTATCGGTCGGAATTTCTGCACTTGTCACGCTGCTCTATCTCCTGACTGGAGGCGTGTAAATGACAGAGGAGAATACCGACGTGCTCTCGGGTGCTTTTAAAGATATCGAAGCATGGAATGCCATCTTCAGAAACGGGACTACCCTTCGTCGTATGCAGGAAAACCGGCTGTCCTTATACGAGAACTTTGACTACATTGCCGGAAGGGCCGAAAGAGGAGAATCGGGGGGTAAGGAATTCATCTACGGACCATCCTCCGGGGGAATGCTGGAATCCATAAGATTCAGGATGAGTACCGAGGGAGAGCGAATTTCATCACTCGTGCCGGAGTTTTCGTTCAAGAACAGATCGCTGAAGCTCGGCGGAAAGGACACTGAGACTGCGCTGCTGCTGGCGGAGCGCATCAACGGGCCGTATTCCGCATCCTACTCCGCCCTCTTCTGCGGCGTAGCCGAAAGCATACTGGGAATTCAGCCCAGTCACGAAGTGCGGCTGACGAGAATGCTTGCGTGCGAGCTGGAGCGCATCGCCTGCCATCTTTTTGTGGTAGGCAGATTGTGCGAAGCGGCATCGCAGAGCGTCGCAACGGCGCACATATTCGGACTGAGAGAAAAAATTCTGCGCATGATTTCCAGGCGCTTTGGCCACAGATTTTTCTTCGGCTTAAACGACATAGGCCGTATCAGAACACCTGTGGATTTTCACGGTATTTCGGAATCGGTTGACGCCGTTGTTAACGAATTCGGCGACTTATGGCAGCATCTCTCCTCGTCGACACTGTTCATCGACAGGATACAGCGGACCTGCCCCGTACACCTCGAGTCGTCTGTGGGTCCCGCAGCGAGGGCTTCCGGATATTCGACAGATGAACGCCTGACAGAGGGGCTGCTCCCGTACTCCGACTTCTCCTTCAACTTTCGAAAGGAGTACGAAGGAGACTCGCTCTCCAGAGCGCTCATCCGATCGCATGAAATAGAGGAGTCGGGGAGTATAATAGCTCAGGTGACAGATCAGCTGCACAAAGCCGACGCCTCGCGGCCCGCAAGCATTTCTGATCGTAGAGGGGAGGGCATTGGCAGGATCGAGTCGCCTGGCGGTGAGACTCTGCTGTACCTTCGGCTCGGGGACTCGATAGAGAGGGCATACATTCGTTCCTCTTCGCTTGCGAATCTCCAGGCGTTTGTCCGCGGCATCAGTGGAGCGGTGTTTACCGACTTTGCATTCGCATGGGAAAGTTTTGGCCTGTGGGTATGCGAGATGGGGGGCGTAATATGAAATCGTGGGTAATCAGAGGCCTCAGGAAAGGCGTTCTAACCACACGCTTTCCCAAAGGAGACGCGGAAGATGTTCCGCTCTGGACGACAAAACCCGTAAAAATGTCGGATGGCGAAGTCCGTTGCCCGGCCGGCGCGATATCGGACGGTGCGGTGGATATGAACAGGTGCATCTCATGCCGGCGCTGCTCTGAACACTATATGCCGGACGGCCGTCCCGTGCACTCGACTGTGAATTCCGGCATTTCGATTGCGTCAAGATCTTTTCACATCTATATGATTGACACCGGCTCGTGCGGCGCATGCAATTCCGAAGTACACTCACTGCACAATCCGGTCTATGATTTCAACAGGCTCGGCATGTTCGTCACGAACACTCCGAGACATGCCGATGCGCTCATTGTTGTAGGAGTTGTGTCGGAAGGAATGGAGATGGCGCTGAAAGCAGCCTATGAGGCCATGCCGTCGCCGAAAATAGTTATCGCGACTGGTACGTGCTCAATATCCGGCGGCATAATAGGCAAAGGCGTGGATGGAGTCTTACCCGCGGATGTGCTGGTCCCCGGATGCCCGCCGAGTCCCTACGCCATACTTGACGCACTGATCAGGGCGAGGGATGCGAAATGACACCGATGTTTTTCCTCGTCCTGTTTTCGATTCCGCCACTTTTCGCCCTGGTCGACAGAAGGTGTGCATACATCTCGGGTGCCGTAGTATCCGTGATATCTGCACTCATATCCGGTGTGCTACTGGGCTCGGGAAGCACCTCGATGCTGACATTTTCAGGAACAATAATTTTCCGGCTGGACGCTCTCACGTATCTGTTTCTGCTGATCGGCGCCATAGCATGGTTTGCAGCATCCGTTTACTCGATATCCTACGACAGGACCGGCAGGATAAACAGTCTGACATTCAGCATATCGATTCTTGCAATGGTTATGGTCATTGTGTCCTACTCGTTCGTTACCCTGCTGATTGGATGGGAGCTCATGAGTGTGGCGGGGTACCTGCAGATAGGATACCGCAGAAATGCAGGTGCACTCCCGCCGTTTCTCTTCCTTGTGTTCAGCGAGCTGAGCACGCTGCTGATAATCGCCATGGCCGCGGTGATATATTCGGCAACTGGCTCTATGAGCTACCGGCCGTTCGTGTCCGTGTGGGCCCTGCTGCTCGGCGTGATGGGATTCGCAGTGAAGCTTGGCATAACGCCTTTCCTTCTGACGGACTGGTTACCTGTTGCGCACGGCAGTGCACCGACGAACGGATCAGTGCTCTTCAGCGGAACAATGACGATGGCCGGTGTCTACTGCATAATGCGTTTCATATCCCTCACTGAACCGTACATGGGCATAGGCGTGCTCATGATGGCAGCCGGCGCATTCTCGCTCGTATTCGCTTCGATATTTGCCGCGTCTTCGGAGCATGTGAAGTATCTTTCCGGATACAGCACTATCGAGAACGGAGGTTCCATGCTGATAGCGCTGGGAGCCATCGTTGTGTCGCTGTACTACCACGACATCAAGCTCGCCGCCTTTGCAGCCGGAGCCGTGATCGTTTATGTTTTCGCGCATACTGTCGGCAAGGCAGGGCTGTTCATGTTCGCCGGTCTGATAGAGAGACATGCACCCGGAGGCAGGCTGGATGCATTCGGTGGAGGAATGCCGGATACGTCTTCCGCCGGCGGCGCGCTGGATGCAATATCTCTCGCGGGACTCCTGCCGTTCGGAGGAGGTATCGGAGAATGGATGCTGCTGGAAACATTGTTCATTATGGTCACATTCAGCAACTACGGCATTTCTGTCCTGTCCGTCTTTGTCGGGGCAGCGGTCTCCCTGGGCGGAGGGCTCTCTCTTGTCGCGATGAGTAAGATTGCCGGATTCGGCACCAGAGGAGGAAGGGATCTTAAGGAAGGACGTGGGATGCATGCCGGCGTTATGATTACCGGTGCAGCGGTGCTTCTGCTTGGTATTTTTTCATCATACCTGCTCCTCAGTTCCGGCAATGCCATACGCATTGTGTCCGGAACCACTGTTGCGGGCCTTATAAAGGGGCTGCTCGTCGTGCCTCAGGGTCTGCTGATAACTTCGCCGGGTCCGGACGGAGTCTTCGGCCTTGTATCGCCATTTTATCTGGCGCTTCTGATAACCGTGTTTTCATCAACAGCCTACATGCTGTTTGGATTCCGCTCCGTGAGAAGGAGAGTTCCGGTATGGAGCGGGGGAACATCGGCCGGCGGATCTTACGATTCCTGCCAGTATTCAAATCCGATGCGTTTCATGTTCCGGCATCTTTTTCCCGCCATGGAAAAAGGCAGCAGTGAATTGCCCGCAAACGCGGCATGGTCGTATGCAAAGAGGATGGCTTCACGCTACTGCGACTGTTCGGCTGAGTTTGGGAGATGGTTCATGAACAGCTCCATCAACCGGTACATGCTTTACATTGTGATTGCATTGATAGCAGTCCTGGTTTACGTCGCAATCTGAATACAACCGTCTGCCTGCCGTTCTCACGGTGCCAGTTCCGAAAATGTGTTCTTCAGGACACCGATTTTTTCTATTTCGACCTCGACGGTGTCGCCAACCGTGAGCCATCTCCGCCGGTTCCTGCTGCCCAGAACGACTCCCTCCGGAGTCCCGGTGAGTAGAATGTCACCGGGATTCAGCGGGAAATACTTCGAAATGTACGAGATGATGTAATCACATCTGAATATCATGTCTGATGTGCTTGAGTTCTGCCTGACTTCACCGTTCACCCTGCATCTGATGTTCAGATTATCCGGTGAGCCCAGTTCGTCCGATGTCACCATGTCCGGACCAATTGGCGCGAAGCCGGGCGATGTCTTGCCAATCAGCCATTGACTCGTGCGCAGCTGCATTTCCCTCGCCGATACATCGTTTGCCGCAAAATAGCCGAACACATGATTCAGGGCCGCTTCGCAGGAAACCGTGCTTGCCCTGCTGCCGAAAACCATTCCGAGCTCTGCTTCATAGTCGACGTTCCAGCCGTCCCGGGGGATCGGAATGTCTTCTAAATGACCTGCGACACAGTCGGAGAACTTGCTGAACACTACGGGATGTTGCGGTAACGCCGCTCCCACTTCCTCCGCGTGCTTCCTGTAATTGAGACCAATGCAGACTATCTTTCCGGGTCTGAGAACACACGGAAGGAATTTCACATCTCCGTCTTCCAGTGCCCCGTCAAGGAGCCTGCCGGTGTGCCTGACGAAATCCGATGCGATTTGAGAGGCAAGGGCCGGTTGCCTTATGATGTCGTCAGTAGACCCGGCACCCGGGTATTTGCGACCGCTGATCTTCCGCAGCCTGTCTATCGTCACAATGCCCCCGCGTGCACGCATCGCCAGCTCACGCTTTCCTTCATGGACCACATTCAGAAATCTCAAGTTCATTCGCCTCTTCTTCGAACGTTCTGTTTCGGGGAATATGATTTGAATAATTCAATCTGACGGATGAAGCCGGCGCCCATCCGCGGCCGTACCACCTCAGGGCAGATTTTCAGATATAGCTGGCGTGTATCGTTCCTGCGCGAGAAACAGACACGCTCTGCAGTTTTGGAAGCAGCAGCTCTCTTTCCTGAGCGGTAACAACAGGAAATCCATAGTTGCGATTGATATGCATCGCATTTACTCTGTCCGTTGCGCCTTCTGCGGAAATGAAGCTCCTGTGTGACTCCAGCCTGCTTTCCGTCATGTGCACGGCGAGCGATACAGACTCTTCCGTTCTTGCATATATTAGGTCGGAAAGCGATGTGTCCATCTCAATGCCCAGGCTGTTGCGTCCCGCGGCAATCGACGCAACAGTGGTCGTTCCTGTGCCCAGAAAAGGATCAAGAACCGTGTCGCCGGTTATCGAGAACATGCATATGAGCCTGTAGCACAGTTCCACAGGGAAGGCGGCTGTCCTTCTGCCCGGCGCTTTCGCAGCCTGTTTCTCCCCCCTGATATCTTCCCAGACATCTGAAAACCATGAATTTCTCTCTTCCCAGAAATAAGCACTTTCGTACCGCCGCTGCGCTTCCTCTTTCCTCCTGAACACCCGTTTTGCGCCCTTTCTGAGCACGAGGATAAATTCGTGTTCCTGCGTTGGATAGGCACCGGGCGGGAGCATGCCGGAACCCATGAACTTGTTGGGTTTGTTGGATTGCTTTCTCCACAATATCTCCGGCAGAACGCTGAATCCTGCCTGGATGCAGGAGTTAAGTATTCGTGCATGGTTCGGGAAAACGCGGAAACTTCCGCCTATTGATCTTGTCGCGTCGCCTATGTTAATGCAGACAATGCCGCCGGGGCTCAAGACAGCATACAGAGCTTTCCAGACTTCGTCCAATTGTGAATGCATCAGCTCGAATGCATCGTCGCCCCGTCCGTCCTGCAGCGCCCTGATAATCCGATCATCGCGTCGGCCGAATGCCGCGTCCCACATGGAAATCATGGGATATGGCGGTGATGTGACAGCAAGCTCGAATGTATCTGCATGATGCGAAGCGAGTTCTACAGCTGAATCGCCGAATATTACCCTGTGAACTGTATTGAAAGTCATTGGAATTCATCGTAGACCGTGCATGGTCACTTGTGGCGCAAACACTCTGTGACGCGATTAAGTGATGACGCGGAGATATATTTTAGAGATGCCTCAGAGGGAGTTCCATTGCCGAACCGGCCGCACTGCGTTCATTGTCCAGGCGAATCAGTCGTTTTCACGTTTTATCGGATTCGTCCTGTGAATGGAGGAGTATACTCTTCTGCGCAAATCGTGCTGATCCCTCGCTTCTCTGACAAGACCCGAACGGACCAGCGTGTCTAGCGCCTTCTGGACTGTCCGTCTTGTCAGTCCTGTAGATTTAATAAGCCTGGACTGGTCCATGGAGCCGTGACTGCTGA
Source organism: Thermoplasmata archaeon (assembly GCA_021796895.1). Classification (GTDB taxonomy): domain Archaea; phylum Thermoplasmatota; class Thermoplasmata; order Sysuiplasmatales; family Sysuiplasmataceae; genus Sysuiplasma. The sequence continues at coordinate 6,220 of JAKABN010000018.1, forward strand.
GCATGTAGTGTACAAACTTCGATGCCGGTCCTCCGAGTATCTCGGGTGCAGAAGCTGTCACCCCGAACGTATCGCCCCTGAGCCCCTGCCGCTGTGTCTCGAGGGCTGCGACACTTGCGAAGGAGACGTTGCCTAAATTGACTTCCCGGCCCATGTGCAATATCAGTTCGGTCTGCTGTTTTTCCAGGGGAGCCTCGAACATAAGCAGGGACGGTCTGGAGACGCCGAGAAGGCGTTCGACCCAGTCCCATTTTATGGTGCCTGTTTCATCATAAATCTCCACACCCCTGCCTGTTTCCCTGCCTTCGATTATCACGGCGTCCGGACTCAAGTCCAGGGATCTTTCCACACCCTCTGCCGTTTCATCCAGACTGAGCTGGTTGTTCGGATCCTTCCTGCCAATCTCGACATGCAGCCGCATTCCGTTTGAGCGGGCGAATTCCGCAATCTTGGACTTTGTGGCCGAAGGGATATCAATTATGCCCTCGCTCAATTCTATCGTGTCGAATCCCTGTTCTTTCAGCGCCGAAAGTGCCTGCATGTGGCGTCCTTTTGAGACGGCGATTTCGAGCATTGTGCCGCCGTTGGAGACATGTATAGCATGCTCCCTGTAAAATGAAATGCGCCTGCTCAGCATCTTTGCGTCCAGAAGAAAAGGAATTCCCCAGCCGATTTTCACAGTGTCGATGTAATCCGAGAGATACTCGACGACTTCCGTCGTGCCGTAAGCGATTCTGTCGAGGACCATTGTCGTGCCGGCATTCCTCGGCTTCCCGGTTCGTCCCTCCGCAAGCCCGCTTAAGAATCTGTGCATGTTCGTTTCTTCCTCCCTGTTGTAAATACGAATTAAAATCGTATAACTCTCCAATTATATACGAATTTTCATGCATATATATTTGCTAATCTATCCCTAAAAGTGGTATTATCTATCCGGCGAAAGTAAACCCCGTTCATGGTCGTCATGGAAAATTCATACGGAGACATGGAAAGCCTCGGTGCCTGCGATGTCATCTCATGGGCAGTAGGTCAATTCGGCGGAGATGCGGCATTTGCATGCAGCTTCGGTCCGGAAGACATGGTACTGCTGCACATGCTTGACGCAGTGCTCAAACGGACAGAAAAGTGCGTCAGTGTATTCACGCTGGACACGGGAAGGCTTCACGGAGAAACATACGCACTCATGCAAAGAGTGCATGAAAAGTACGGCGTGCGGATCGCGGTCTTCTTCCCTCAGGCCGGCGAAGTTGAGGAAATGGTTACGGGGAATGGTGTGAACCTCTTCTACGACTCCGTCGAAAAGAGAAAACTCTGCTGCGACATCAGGAAAGTGAGACCGCTGACCAGGGCCCTGACGGGCAAGAAGGCGTGGATCACGGGTTTGAGAAGAAAGCAGTCAAAGACAAGAGCCGACGTGCCGAAGATCGGCTTCGACGCGGCCACCGCCATGCTGAAGATATCGCCTCTCGCAGACTGGAGCAATGGAGAGGTCTGGAATTACATACTTTCAAACGATATACCTTACAACACACTCCACGATTCCGGCTATCCGAGCATCGGCTGTGAGCCGTGCACGCGTGCCGTTGGGAAGGGAGAGGATCCGAGGAGCGGCAGATGGTGGTGGGAGAAAGGAAGCAGAGAATGCGGTCTTCACTTCAGAGAAGATACCAGAACGTAACGTTGAGGAGAGGGCATTTCGCTAACGCTGCCATAGCAACTGCGGCACAATGATACGACATATGCCCAAGTCTTGCGCCGGCGATTATCTGTTTTGCGGCCACAAACAGTTAGAGTTAAGAACAGTTTGAGAATTAACTCGGTCATGAATGGCTATTACCTCTTTCCGGACATAAAAGGCAACAGTATAATTTTTGTAAACGATGACGAACTGTGGGAGTTTGACACCGGGGAAGGGAGTGTCAGGAAAATAGCCGGCGGCATGGGCATCATTACAACGCCAAGATTCTCGCCTGACGGGAAATGGATTGCATTCAGATGCATGAAGAGCGCTTCGCAGAGCTCTGCGGAAATATATCTGATTCCGTCAGGCGGCGGTGAGGCTACCAGGATAACATATTTCGGATCACCAATGACATCCGTGGCAGGATGGTCGCCGGAGGGAAAACTGATTGTGAGCACAGATTATGGCCGCCCGTTCGCCAAGTGGGCGGAGCTGCACGAATTTGACACAGACGGCAGCGAACGCAGGCTGCTCAACCTCGGTCCCGCATCGGCAATAGAGTTTGGCAGACCCGGCGTTGTGCTTGCGCGCAACTCAGGCGATTTGCCTCAGTGGAAGCGATACAGGGGCGGCGCAAGGGGCAAATTCTGGAAGGACAACAGTGGCGACGGTAAATTCGGCAAGTTTCTGGAACTGGACGGAAACCTCACATCGCCCATGTGGATAGGAAACAGGCTGTATTTCGTTTCAGATCATGAGGGCACTGGAAACATATACTCCGTAAATGCCGCCGGAGGCGACATCAGGCGGCACACGCAGCATAAAGATTTCTTTGCCAGAAACGCGAGAAGCGACGGACGCCGCATTGTCTATCAGAACGGCGGAGACATCTATTTGCTTGATCCCGGTGAGAAGAGCCCCGAAAAGCTGGATATAGACACGCAGGCCACACGGCTTCAGACAAGAGAGCGGTTTATCGACACCCGTGAATTTCTGGAGGAGTGCGTGCTCGACGTGAAAGGGGAGAATGTCCTTCTCGGGGCCAGGGGAAAACTGTTCGTTATGGGCAACTGGGAGGGAGCAGCCGTTCAGCTTGGCAAGCACCATGGTGTGAGATACCGTCTCGGAACATTCCTGCACTCAGGAAGAATAGCGGCCGTCGGCGACGAAGGTGGAGAAGAGAGCATAGTGATACTGAACAGGAACGACGGGAAGATGCGGACCATCCCCGTAGATGGCTCGGTAATGAGACTGGAAGCGGCAGGAGGAAGTGATCTCATTGCATTTTCGACAAACAGATTCGAAATCAGCGTGCTGGACACCGACAGGGAGTCTGTCAGGGTCCTTGACACGAGCGATTACGGTATAATTGACGAATTTGCGTGGTCTCATGACTGTAAACACATAGCATACAGTTTTCCCGAGAAGATGAATGCCAGTTCCATCAGACTGGTAAATGTCGCGACGGGGAAGAAGGTCAATGTCACATTACCGAATGCAAACGATTTCTCGCCCGCCTTCGATCCCGCAGGCAGGTACCTTTACTTCCTTTCCGACAGGGAGCTGGATCCTGTCTATGACAAGATCATGTTTGACCTCGGTTTTCCCAAAACTGCGAGACCTTTTGCTGTAACACTGCGCGACGACATTCCTTCGCCATTCATCGAGCCCAATCATGCCGGCGGCGGGAAAGATAAGGGGAAGGTCGACTACGCCGGCATAGAGAACAGAGTCGAGCCCTTCCCGGTTGAAGACGCAGATTACGAAAAGATAAGAGGAGTGCAGGGAAAGGTGCTTTTCCTTTCATTTCCTGTTGAGGGATCAAAGAAATACTACCTTTATTCGGCGGAGAAGAGAAGAGGAACGCTCGTGTCATATGATCTGGATAAGATGGAGAGGGAGGAAATTGCTTTCGGTGTCAGCGACTTCGATCTCTCCGGCGATGCGTCCCGCCTGCTGCTGTTCTACGGAAACGAGATAAGGGTTGTTGAAGCGGGCAAGAAACCGGACGCGGGCGCCGAGAAGAAACCGGGAAAGAGCAGCGGCTACATAGACCTCGGCAGAGTGAAAACCACCGTGAAGCCCTCCGAAGAATGGAAACAGATGCTGAGGGAAACATGGAGGCTGATGCGTGAAAATTACTGGAGGCAGGACATGCTTGGAAGGGACTGGAATGCTGTTCACAGCAAATACAGCAGGCTGCTGCCCAGAGTGAGCACGAGATACGAGCTGTCCGATCTGATAAGAGAGATGCAGGGTGAACTCGGCACGTCGCATTCGTACGAAATTGGTGGAGACTACGACAGCAGGAGCCCGTACCCAATCGGCGGTCTCGGCGCCGATTTTGAAATGCGGAACGGGGTCTGCTACATACGCGACATTTTCGTCGGCGATCCTGCAAACGACGGCGAGAAATCTCCGCTCCTTTCCCCGGGCGTCAATGCGGCGAAGGGGGACAGGCTTCTCTCCATTAACGGTGTTGCCATTTCAAACAAAGTTTCGCCACAGCAGCTGCTTGAAAACAGGTCCGGCGATCTAATCAGCATATCTCTCGGACGCGGAAGGACCAGAGCGACGCACACCGTCAGGACGCTGAACAACGAAAAGCGCCTGATATACAGGTCATGGGTAGAGAAGAACAGAAGATATGTCCATGAGAGGACGGGAGGAAGAATTGGATATCTTCACATACCTGACATGGGACCCAACGGTTTCGCCGAATTCCACAGAATATACAGAATCGAGAACGAGAGGGAGGGACTCATCGTCGATGTGCGTTACAACTCAGGCGGACATGTTTCCGCACTTCTTCTGGAGAAGCTGGCAAGGAAGAGAATAGGCTATGACAGGCCGAGAAGAGGCAAAACGATACCGTATCCGCAGGATTCTGTCAAGGGCCCGATGGTTGCGATAACAAATGAGCTTGCGGGCTCCGACGGCGACATATTCAGCCACGGATTCAAGCTGTTGAACCTCGGACCGCTCATAGGGACCAGGACATGGGGCGGCGTAATAGGCATAAATCCGAGAATAAGACTCGTGGACGGCACGCGCGTGACCCAGCCGCAATTCGCATTCTGGTTCAAGGATGTCGGATGGGGGGTTGAGAATTACGGTACAGAGCCGACAATAGAAGTGGAGATAGCCCCGCAGGACTATGCGGCCGGGCATGATCCGCAGCTGGAACGTGCGATTGCCGAGATCACGGAGATGCTGCGCACCACCAGGACTATGCTGGAAGAACCCAAACTCTGAAGAGATGCGGGACGTCTGCGCAAACACCCGCGACAGACGACAGGCGTCGGGGGATGCAAAGCCGTGGCATCACTCTGCCCGGTGACTGCAATGACGATCATAGATGCGTGCACAATCGCACTGAGGGGAAGGCCGGATGACAATGCGTGATGACCGAATCGATTGCAGACAGGGAAAGAGAAGTTCTGCAAAGTGTTTTGAACACACTGCAGATTGAGTCTTCATGCTTCTCCCTGCCAGACTGAAGCGAGGTGACCGCATTGGCATTGTTTCGCCGTCAGCACCCATCGACACAGACGAACTCCTATCCAGATTGAACAGCGGGATCAGAGTCCTTGAGGACATGGGATTCGATGTGGTAACTGCAAAAAATGCTCTTAGGGTAAGAGGCCATTCCGCCGGTACTCCGCTGGAAAAGGCCGATGACATCAACACCATGTTTGCAGACAGGAGCATATCCGCGATTATCTGTTCCCAGGGAGGCGGGACGGCAAACGCATGCCTTCCGCTTCTTGACTGGGAGCTTATAAGGAAGAATCCGAAGATATTCTGCGGCTTCAGCGATATCTCGGTGCTCCTGAATGCAATTTACAGCAAGACCGGACTCGTGACATTTCACGGAAGCGACGTTGCTTGGGGTTTCGGCTGGAAGCCCACCGAGTACGACATTTCGGAATTCACAGGAAGGCTCCTTGAAGGCAGAATCGGAGAAGTAACCCCGGCGGGCCAACGGAAAATGGTGAGAGGCGGCAAGGCGGCTGGAAGACTGATGGGCGGCAACTTGATGTGCCTCCTCAAACTGGCCGGAACGCCTTACTGGCCGGATTTCAGTGATACCATACTGTTCATGGAAGGTTACACTGTCGGATCGGATGACTGTGATCATATGTTCAATCAGCTGATGCAGATGGGCGTTTTCGAGTCAATCAGAGGGGCTGTTGTGGGTTACATACACAGTCTGCAGACCGCGAAGCATGACGTGGCGCAGATGGAAGATGTGCTGCTGGAAGTGACGAAAGATTACACATTTCCGATACTCAAGGTGAATGATTTCGGGCATGAATGCCCCAACACGATCATACCAGTCGGGGGCATGGGACTAGTGGATGCGGACAGTATGACGTTCGGGATAACGGGTGCATGTGTCGCCGGTCGATAAATCGCCGTGATATCCTCCTCCCTGCAGTCAGGGAAGCTTCCCCGGACATTAAAATGCAACTTCCAAAGTCCGCGGCGGTTCGCGTTTCACCAGGACCACTCGCCTTCCTCCAGGTAAGGCGAAGGCGACATTATCCGCGCCCGTTAATTCGGGTCTTCCGAACCCTACTGTCTTCAGTATCCTCGCAGTTTGCCTCCTATGTCAGAACGTACTGAGACTGTCGAGTGCGCCGGTGATGTCGTCTTTCAGATCTGATATATCCTCAATCCCCACGGACGCTCTGACAAGGCCCTCACCGATGCCAATCCTTTTCCTTTCAGCCTCTGGCACAGAGGCGTGCGTCATAAGCGCCGGGACCTCAATCAGGGACTCCACCCCGCCAAGACTTTCTGCGAGTGAGAACAGTTTCAGACGTTTGAGCATGCGGCGCGATGCTTCACCGCCGCCCTTGAGCTCGAACGAGACCATTCCGCCTGAACCTGTCGCCTGCTTTCGGGCCAGTTCATGCTGCGGATGACTTTCAAGGCCCGGGTAGAACACGCGTTTCACTTCCCTGCGTCCCTCGATTAGACTTGCAATCTCCATCGCGTTGTGGCAGTGGCGGCGCATCCTGAGTTCCAGCGTCTTTGCGCCCCTCATAATCAGGAAGCAGTCGAATGGAGAGGGGATGCCTCCGGCGGCGTTCTGATGATACCTGAGCCGCGCATGAAGTTCATCGTCCGACAGCATGACCGCACCACCGACCACGTCACTGTGCCCGGCCACGTATTTTGTAGTGCTGTGAAGCACAACGTCGGCACCAAGCGCAAGCGGATGCTGCAAGTACGGGCTCATGAATGTGTTGTCCACGACCGTGAGGGCTCCGGCTGCCGATGCGAACTCCGAAATCGCACGTATGTCGCATACCTTAAGCAGAGGATTGGAAGGGCTTTCAATCCATACGAGCCTGGTCCTTTCTGTGATAGACTTCTTCACATTCTCTGCGTCGGTGATATCGGTGAATGTGGTGTGAATGCCGAATCTTGCAAAGACGCCGGTCAACAACCTTCTCGTGCCGCCGTACAGGTCCTCGCCCGCAACTACATGATCTCCTTTTTCCAGAAGGGAGAGAAGGACGGTCGTCTCCGCCGCGAGGCCGGAGGAAAAAGCAAGACCATGTCTTGCATCTTCAAGCGATGCGAGTTTTGACTCAAGCGCGCTCCTCGTGGGATTTGCCGTCCTTGAGTAATCGTAACCTCTGGTTGGTTCTGAAGCGCTGGCCCTGGCAAATGTCGACGAAAAATGAACCGGCGAAACAACATCTCCAAAACCGTTCAGAAAGTCGGGTTCCTCACCCGCATGAATAGCCCTTGTCGCGAATTTCATCTGCCAATCCTTCAAATCATGGTTCATACTCTCAAACTCTTTAATGAATGCGCTCACTTGCGGCAAAGCGGACAGCCTCCGGGCACGCCTCTTTCCAGCTATTCTGCGGATGTGCGCAACTGCAACGATTTTGCCCTGCTCCGCAGGCAAATGTTACTTTCGCTTCCACTTTGACATCCACCATTCTGAGTGGGGCATGCCGCTGCTTTCGACGGTTCGTGCAAGCTCGTCCAGATCATATGGCACGCGCCTGAACCGGACAGATGCTGCTGCGCCATTCATCTCCACGATTGCATATTCCGCCCTGACCGGACGATAGTGCGTGCCGTCGCTCCCGATGTCATATGGGAGTCCGACGCTGCCGGGGTTAATTATCTGCGAACTTCCGTATCTCCTGAGCATCTGAACATGTGTGTGCCCGCCGGCAAACAGTTGTTCCCGCCTAGCCGCAAAGCAGTCATGAATGACATCCTCGGCCGTTGTGACATCAATGACTTCGGTATTCGACCTGGGCGAACCATGATAACAGAGTATGTCTTTGCCCCCGAATTGCAGCCGTATAAGCGGTTTGAACGAAGAGACGTATGATGAGTCGTCGCCATCAAGCTGTGAAGCGCACCATGAGTCGATCGCGGGTATCTCCGGTCCCCTCTTGCTGTTGAATTTGGAAGGCTCCGGCCTCAATATCCGCTCGTCGGTGTTGCCCATTACAGATGGTGTTTTGAGTTTCATCAGTGCGCGTAACGATTCTCTCGGAGAGGGGCCAGTTGCAGCGACGTCGCCGAGGCTCAACATTGCGTTGACGCCGATATCCGTCATATCATCGATGACGGCCCTAAGAGCAACTGAGTTGCCGTGAACATCAGACACAATCGCAAGGCTATCTCCTTCTATGGCAAGCACCTCATGATGCTCGGCGTCGCTCAAGGCATCGACTCCTCGGCATGATGATCGGCCGCTCTTCGGCAGGCAGGTGTGCAGAATCTATGTGGAGAGTGAAATCCCGCTGCGCTATTCATTTATCACATCGCCCCTTCTGAGTATCCTGGCAACCTCTGGCCTGAGTATTTCCGAAGGAAGCGGCTTTCCCTCCGCGAGCGCCTTCCTGATGCCTGTCTGGCTGGTGCTCTGATGGAACTCGGCACCGTGGGGACAGAGCTTCGTCGATGCCATTCCGCCGCAGGCTCTGCAGTAAAAGGTTTCTTCATATCGCAGCGGAATCACGCCGACATCGAACTCGTCGAATATCCTGTGGCCGCCGTATGGATCGTAGTAGTTGCCGACACCTGCCTGATCTCTGCCCACGATATAATGTGAACAGCCATAGTTTCTTCTCACGATTGCATAAAACAGGACGGCTTTCGGACCGGCATATCGCATCGCTATGGAGAGAGAGCCGAGAAGCGTCCTGTCCGGACGGTAGTAGCTGGAGACGAACGCCTCGTACGCGTCCATTATGACGTCCGCACGATAGTCACCCTTCTTCAGCTTCCCGATTACCGGCTGTATGAAAAGGGCATCTATGTCATCTCTTTCCAGCGTCGCCCTCTGTATGTATTCGTGTGCCGTGTGGGGTGGATTGCGGGCCTGATAGCCGGCGACGTTTTTCCACCCTTTCTGCTTGAATATTTCACGTGTTTCTTGAGGTGTGTATTCGAATTTTACATGCGGGAGTCTGCCGAGAAGCTCCAGTCTGCCGGAAACGCATGTATCACCCATCCCGGAAATATCTGAGACGTTGGGATGGGCGTTGTCTGTCGTGCCGTATATCTTTTTTGCCACATCGCTCTTCGGCAGGGGAAACTTTTCGTCGACAGTCAGCAACGCAAAAGGTTTTCCGGCAACATCGGCTATCGCAATTGTGTCGGAGGCGCGAGCGCCGTCCAGAACCGCGGTATTCTCCTTTCCCGCAGGTGCAAGAAATATTGGCATAGTCCACGGCATGCCGTTGGAGAGTGTTCCCTTCTCCAGAACGTGCGTGAAATCTTCCTGTGACATGAAGCCGTCAAGAGGGCTATATGCGCCGGTGCATATCTTTTCCGCATCATATACATGGTCAATGAGCGGACTGATTGACGGGAGGATACGAGCATCTTCGGTCTTGCGCGCAAGGTCAGGTCCATCAGGCATGCGATTAATCAGCTTTCCGCCGTAAGGAAGTGGCATCATCGCATCACCCGAGTTTCAAGGAACTATATGGTGTACTGGCTTTGAGTTCATTTCCCACTGGTCTGTCGCAGGATCGTACCTGGAACTGACAAACACATGCCATTTCTGATCATCCACATGCGGGTAATCTGCCCTGTAGTAGTATCCCGGCCACCTGGTTTCCTTTCTGAAGAGCGTGTGACGCATCACCGCTTCCGCCACCCATATCCTGTGATTCAACTCCCAGGTCCTCTGAAGCTGGTGAAGATCTTCAGCGCCAATTTTGCGTGCGTCCTCCTTCAGCATCTGGAGCAGGAGCAGCCCCCTGTCCAGCAGTTTTTCATTCGTAGAATAATAGGAACTCACGCCTCCGCAATATTCATCCATGATCTTCTCTAGTCTCTGCAGACCCTGCTTCGGCGTGATGAAAAATGGCGATACGCTGCCCTTGACAATCACGTGCCTTCCCACATTGTAATTTTCCAGCGGGCGGTAAACATCCTCCCTTATTCTTTCGACCGCGTTAGTATTCAGTTCAGGCTTGTAGTCCTGATGATCGCGGATGTACCTTACAGCCGCCTTCGCGGCGAGCCTTCCCTCAGTGAATGAACCGGAAGAGAACTTATGCGCACTGCCGCCGACCGTGTCGCCCGCGCCGAAGAGCCCCTCGACTGTGGTCATACGGTTGTATCCCCAGTTATAATCTGCAGGGGCGAAATCTTCCGGTCCGCTCACCCATGCGCCGGCACACACTGCATGAGAACCCATGACATAAGGTTCAGACATGGTGAGTTCCGAAGGATCCTCCTTGGGATCAATGTTCTGGGAAGCCCACATGACGGCCTGGCCTACAGTCATGTCCAGGAAATCTTCCCATCCAAGCTCCTCCTTCTCGCGCGTGTCCAGCGAGCGTTCGGTGTGAATGTAAATAGGTCCCTTTCCTGCCTTTATTTCCTCCAGCATAAGGTGGTTTCTGAGACACGTGGGCATCGGTTTGGCATCGGCATACTTTGCACCGACATACGATCTGAGGCTGTCGAGGTGAGCCTTCTCGTACTCTTCGCCGTATGCGTTTGTTGCCACCGACTTCAGCATCAGAAACCAGGCGCCGACCGGACCGTAACCGTCCTTAAACCTTGTCACGACGATCCTGTTTTCCATCTGTATCATCTCGGCTCCGGCCTGCATCAGAAGGGCGTATGCGGAACCGTTGTTCCACGGAGGATACCATGTTCGTCCTGCACCCTCACCTATTGACCTCGGCCTGTAGATGTGAGACGCGCCAGCGGCCCCGACAATCACCGCTTTTGCCCTGAAAACATAGAACGTTCCGTCACGGACGTCCAGACCTATTGCGCCCGCAATGCGCCGGCTATTATGCGCATCTGTCAGGAGGTGAGTGATCATGACACGGTTGTAAACTTCATCGACGGACTTCTGGGCTGCTTCGGCTATGATCGGCTTGTACGATTCTCCGTGTATCATTATTTGCCATTTTCCCTCCCTCTGATAGCGGCCCGTCTCCTTGTTATACATCATTGGAAGGCCCCATTCCTCGAACATGTGGACGGTAGCGTCGACGTGCCTTGCAACGTCGAACAGAAGGTCCTCTCTCACCAGTCCCATGAGATCGCCTCTGGCATACCGCACGAAGTCTTCGGGTGTGTTTTCTCCCCATCTCATTCCCATGTAGCAGTTAATTGCAGAGAGTCCGTGAGCTACAGCGCCGCTCCTCTCTATATTTGCCTTTTCCGCAATGACTATTTTCAGGCCCCTGCCCCAGTAGCCGGCCTCGTACGCGGCACCGCACCCGGCGAAACCGCCTCCGACAATCAGTATGTCGCAGTCAATGTGCTTTACAGAGTTTGTTTTCCTGAGTGACATAAGCTTCATCTCCTGTTTCGGGAGTCTTTTCTCATCCCTGTTTGGCTGTCTTCAGCGTCGGAAGACTGTCCACTTTCAGATAATCCGGTTCATGGGATAGAAGAGGTGTGGATATAGCGTCATTTGGCGGCGGAGGCAGTGTTCGCGGGGACGGGATTGTGCCCCATTTGGTCGTGCGTATCGGGAACGTGAATTCCTTGATCCTTCCGTCCCTGTACTTGATCTTCCACGAAACGGCACCTTTTTCCGCCTCCCTGAGAACGGTGACCCCGTGACCGAGGGGTGCGAAATCGGCATAGCCTCTGACGTCGATTGCGTGCTCCGGACAGTACTTCACGCAGGTGTAACATTCCCAGCACATATCCGGCTCGATATTGAAAGCCCTTCTGTTTACGGGGTCTATGTGCATTATGTCGCTGGGGCACATTTCGACGCATTTGCCGCATCCGTCGCACATTGTCATATAAACAAACGTTGGCATACCATGCACTCCTCAATCCTCTTTAATGAAACTCACCTTTGAAGGCGATGGAAGGTGTGAATAACCGTCCGCTTCGTCGATTTCCCTGTTTATGGCATGCAGCGGTTTGTAGATTATATGCGGAAACTTCGACCATGCCATTGAGAGAAACGGGAACGCCGTGACGGGCAGGTAGAGAACAAGAGCAATTTCGGTGACTGTTGCCGAGCCGCTGATATCGGCCGCTTCCAGGATGAACTGGAATATGACAGCGAGCATCACAGAGAAGAGAAACATGTCTGCGCGCACGGCGCCGAACATCGAATCTCTCTCTGATCTGACGTTAACACGCATGAACAGCATCAGCAGACCTCCTGCGAGAAGCATCGCATTGCCCAAATTCGTTGCGGCGACGAGGGGATTGTCATAGGGAAAGGCGTTCAGTGTGGGAAAGACGAATGCCTTCGCCAGCATCGACAGAGCCGATATTATGAAGCCCCAGAACAGAAGAAGATGAGCGATCCTCCTGGGCAGGTCAAGCGCAGGTTCGGTGCATGAAGCGATTTCACCGGACATTGCCACATTGCTGAGGAGTACGCGAAATATAATCGACATGTGTGATTCCCTGTGCTCCACCGGAGTCCTGCCGAAACTCTTCTTCCACTTCCTCTCCT
>JAKABN010000187.1 GCA_021796895.1 Thermoplasmata archaeon
ATACATTGTGGAATATCGGCACAAAAGGACATCCGTATCCCTTCTCAATCTCCATTTTGTATGGTGCCCGAAGTACAGGAGGCATCTGCTCACGGGCAAAATCAGGAAGCGCCTTGAGAAAGTTATTAAAGACGTCGCCGCCGGGCATGCATGGGAAATCATCGCGATGGAAATCATGCCGGACCACGTCCACCTGTTTGTCTCCGTGGACCCGCTGATATCACCGCACCGCGCGGTGAAGGCGTTCAAGGGACGCAGTTCAAGGGTGCTGCGCACGGAGTTCCCGGAATTGCGCAGGATGAACACATTGTGGACACGCTCTTATTTTGTGGCCTCGGCAGGAAACGCATCGTCCGAAACGATACAGAAATACATAGAACAGCAGTGGGAACATGGAACTCCGAAAAACGATTAAGCTCACGCCCAATGGACTGACGAGGACCAAAGAAGCCATGCTCGGACAGGAATATGATGCATGGCTCGCATGCCTGCGTTATGGGGACAGCGCCGATGTGTCACTCTATTCGGCGACGAAACAGCAGGCGACGATACTCCGGCACAGACTGAAGAAGCGGTTCAGCATGACCAGGAACTATCCGATGATCCTCAGGAACGATGTCATAAAGCTGGAGAAGGCGAGGAACGCGGAATGGAGCAGGTGGTGGTTCAGAGTGCCCGTGGCGGCCATCAGGGGCGGGCTGTGGTGTCCCGTGACGATGGCCCCGGCACATGAAGAACTGCTCGTCGATGCATCAATCAAGGTATGCGAGGCAAAACTCATCAGAAAGAGGAATCACTGGTCTGTTCATGTCGTGCTGCAGAAGGATGTACAGGCACCGGACATTGACGCTTATCCCAACATACTTGCTATAGACATGGGTGAGAGGAATCCGGCCACTGCCGTGCTGATGGCCCCCGGTTCATCGGTGAAGCCTGTATTTTATGGCAGGGAGGTGAAGGGGATAAGACGCCATCACGCATGGCTGCGGACAGCACTGCAGGAAAAACAGGCGTTCCGCACGATGAAGAAGGTGAAAGACAGGGAATCGCGGAGAGTCGCAGCACTATTGCACAGGGCGGCGAAGGATATTGTCGCATCTGCGAAGGAAGCATCGGCAACAATTGTCATCGGCGATTTCACAGGTGGACACCGCAATACCGGCAAGGGCAGGAGGTTCAACCGGATTGTCAGCTCCATGCCCTTCCACAGCCTGATGTCCATGATAGAGTACAAGGCGATGTGGCAGGGCGTGCCTGTTGTCTGTGTGGGCGAGGCATACACCTCGCAGGAATGCCATGTCTGCCATGCCATGGGAAAGAGGCGAACACAGTCATCCTTCGAATGCGATGCATGCGGATGGCGCGGAAATGCCGACATGAACGGCGCTCTCAACATAGGGCAGCGTTGGGAGAGGCTCCAGCTGCTGGTCGGCTGGAGCGGGGCCGGCTCGACACGGCCCGTGAAACCGGCGGTGTGATATCCATGAAGGATGGACTTAACGGGAACCCCACGAATTTATTCGTGCGAGGATGTCAGTCTCCAGCTAAAATAGCAGGAAAGTTTAGCTGCCCACGCAGGAATTATGAAAGGAAGGCATCCCGCAGGTCTCTATCATGCTCTCGTGGCGGCAACGCTGTGGGGTCTTTCCGGCACAGTCGCCTCGGCGCTGTTCACAATCTACAGGATGCCCTTTCTCTCACTGCTCGTTGTGAGAATGCTGCTTTCCGGTCTCCTTCTGTTTATTCTGTTCAGGCCTGCCGTGCCGCGCGGCAACACTGCTCTCCTCCTGACATTTTCGTTGAGCATTCTCTTTGTGCAGCTGACCTATCTCGGATCAATAATGTACACCAGTGCGCCGACAGCCACAATGCTGCAGTATCTGATGTTCCCGGTTGTGGTGTCCATTGAGCTTATTGGCGGCAGGATCAGCAGCCATCCGGTGCTGTACTTAACCATGGCTATGGCGCTCGTCGGAATATTCGAACTGTCTACCAACTTTCCCCTGAACAACTTCAGCCTCGCCATAAATCCAGTAGGTTTCGTGCTCGGGGTGCTTTCCGCTATTACTGCGGCAATCTATACGCTCCTGTCCCGGACTATGATACGCAATTTCGGCGCCACAACATCGATAACGTGGGCGCTGCTCATCGGAGGCGTGCTGGCCATTCCTCTTTCTCTGAGTCCTTCACTGTCATATTTTGGCGGGCTGGCTCCCGGCGCTCTGCTTCCGGTTGTGCTGCTTGTTGTGTTCGTTACACTGATCGGAACGCTCATACCGTTCACTCTTTACATCAGGAGCATGGAGGTGATTTCCGTCACGCGCGCTTCACTGGCGGCCACGGTTGAACCTCTTTCGGCAGCAGTCTCCTCACTGCTGCTGCTCGGCGTTGTCCTGTCTCCTCTGCAGTATGCCGGCGGCATCATGATTGTCTGCTCTGTAGTGCTCATGCAACTGTCCGGAAGGGCATAATCTTCGCAGCATCCCACAAACTGCCGGAATCTCTATAAAAGAACAGACTTGTCATTTTCGTCCCTAAACGACCGAATCGCGAGCGCAAGCCCACACGCTTTGACTGGCTGGAGTGTGTCATCCACGCAGAGATCAGCCACATCTCTCTAAAACGGGGAAGTTGATGGTTCACGGCTTGATTTCAGTTCGGATAGTTCTTTTATAATAATCAGCATTTACGACAGGGGACAGGGATTGCTCATGGTTAATCTGGTGGAAAGTGTCGAGTCTGCACCGAACACCTCCGGATGTGATCACGGCAGGAGCGACGTTTTTGAGACGGGGCATGCGCACACCGAAGGCAGGAAGGAGAGAGTCTGGCTCGAGAGAATTCCGGACGAACCGTCGACAATGGAAATACACTCATACTGTTCAATATGCGGACGCGTCAGGCCGAAGAACGGTCAGGGAAGACAACCCTCATTCTTCGTCGAGGCTGTTTCCAGGCTCGTGAGTATGCTGAGCGGGCGGTCCAGGATAGTCGAGGTGCAGGCCAGACTGATGGTCCGGAGCATAATGAACGACGACACAATCCACGACAGCTGCTACTCGCCGTATTCTCTGCAGGCAGAGCGTTACGCGGAAATCGTCAGAAGCTGCAGGCCTGATATCGACGACAGGCTCATTCTGCGGAGCCTCTCGCCTGACAGGAATGGACGGAAGAGAAGCGACAATGGCAAGGGCAGCGACACACCCGTGAATGCCGGTGATCCGGACAGGAGGTAGGTGCGCTGTCTTTGAACGCTTGCTTTTTGCCATTGAGTATGTTCTCCTTCGCGCTTCCCCAGACGGCATGTTCCCGTGATTGTATGTCAGATGGATTGGCCGGAGCATACGGTGGTTAAACAATGGATGCCTTCGGAACCAGTCCTGTTGAGAAACATGAAACGGTTTTCGCCACCCCTCCCGCTCCGCGGGACGAAAAACCGTCCGGCATTTCGCTGATAATACCCGCTTACAACGAGGAGGACAGAATAGGCAAGGCGCTCGAATCTTATCTGC
>JAKABN010000188.1 GCA_021796895.1 Thermoplasmata archaeon
TAGTCGCCAAGCGAATTTGTCCTGGCATAATACGTCGTACCATTCGCGTCATCCACAATCTTCACCCAGACACCGGACAGCTGGGTGCTTCCGCCTGCCCCGTAAATGACACCATCGAGGGCCGCCGCCTCCCGAGTGGTAACTTATTCAAGAACGCTGAGAAAATGCTAATGTTCACGTAAGTCATGCTTGTGAGAGATTATGAAACCATCACTGCAATGGAAAGCTCACAAAGTGGAAGCCATATCCTTCATCTTACTGATTATTATCACGCCCTTTGCCTCATCCGTTTTGCACGTGTCTGATTTATCCAAGGACGTTTCAGCTGGAGCCGACAGAGCAACACTGCAATCTCATCCGGTTGTCTCCCACGTGGCAAATTCAACTTCATTGTCTCCACAGCAGCTTCTGTCTCTCGGCACTTTGACGGGTGGCGCCGTTTACTCTCCAGCAAATGGTTACATTTACGTGGGTGAAGTGCTGAAACCCGCGGTTGCGGTTGTAAACACTCTTAATGGAACAGTTATTACTGAAATAAAGCTTGTTAACTACGGAGGCACCAATTCGGCTTCATTCGCGATGGTTTATGATCAGCAGGACAAGAGCATCTACGCCGGTATTGATGGAGCAGTTGCCGTAATCAATACCACATCAAACACCCTCGTGAAAGAAATTGGCGTGCCCGGCGGCGGGCAAGTCTATGCCATGGCGGAAGACCCGCAGACCAGGGCAATTTTGATAGCAGAACCCAGTCCCAGCTACAATGAAATTATCGTCATCAATACAAGCACGAACGTAATAACCAGGAATATAACGATTACCCAATCTGCCACTGGTCTGGCATATGACCCGGTTTCTAAGACAGTATTCATTTCAGGATCATATGGCGCGCTCTATGGGCTTAACGCCTCAGATTACTCATTCAGCAAAAACACTTCGTTCGGTGCTCCCATCTATTCACTGCTTTATGCATTTAAGCAGAATTCTCTGATGCTGGGAATGGCAAGCTCGAATGTCTACGTGGTTAATCCGTCCACCCTTAGCATTGAGAATAAGATATATGCGATGCTTAATCCCTTCGTGATGACACTGGATCCGATTGGAGGATTCCTTTACATTTCTGATGCAAACAATATAAGTGCGGATATTGAGTCTATCAACATTTCCAATCAGAGTCAGAATTTCTTTATATCGAGTCAAGGGTTTGTACTGGGTATTCTCTGGGACTCCGGTTCAGGGCAAATATGTGTCACTGGTGCATCAGGCGGGGTGATAATCCTGCCGGGAAGCGGAAGCACGGGCACCTATGCGGTTCAATTCGCTGAAAAGAGTCTTTCTGCGGGTCGCTGGTGGTCAATAAATGTCAGCGGGCTTGTTGAGCGCACCAGAAGCGGAGATACGATGGGTTTCTTCCTTTCTGCAGGCGACTATCTGTACGAGGCATTTTCCTCCGGATATTTTGCCGAGGGTGCCCTCGGAGAATCTGTGCTTTCAGTTTCGACAGGCAATGAGAGCATTCTCGTAATCTTTTCGAAAACGGCCTACCCTGTGCTTTTTCACGGAACGGGTCTGAAAAAGGGCATACCATGGACAGTCGCTATTGAGCGCGTCGTTTCCGGATCCGGAGTTGTCGGCAGTTCGAATGCAACATCTGGTAATCCACGGATAGAATTCAACCTGACAAACGGTACATATGCCTACTTCGTGTTGCCGGTGAAAGGCTACTACGTGAATAAGACATCCGGCGAACTGAACATCACAGGATCAAACGTCTCAGTGCAGTTGCGCTGGCGCATGGTCGAACCGCCATTCCTGTATCGCGATGTCTTCGGCGTTCAGATATTCATCTGGATACAGTTCATAGAAGTGGCTGCGATTGTTGCCGGCACAATACTCTCAGGCAGACTGGTTCGTAGATTCAGAGAGAAGAAATGACAGCACGCGGATACTCGTAACCCCTGAACCCCCCTTAAGGCGTAAACTCCTGATTTCCCTGGCAGAGTCGCGGCTGCAGGGAGCGCGAAAAGCAGTAACCCTCACTTCGATGATGAAAGGATGCGGGCATCAGCGGACTCCTGATGACACGTGCCACCGGCAGTCTGCGAGAAAGCGGGCGTTGTCCGTTGCGCCGCCCGCCTGTGGTTCAGCACTGCCATCCCGCGGAGCGGATGAAACGTCGCCTCGTTCAAGGCTCCTCCACTGCAGAAAGCTGTTTCAGAACATAAGAACGGATTGACTCCGCGACAGTTTCCACAGAAGTCCTCTTTCCTTTAGACAGTACCTTTTTCAGCATTTTAACCTGAGCGACGCCGCACGACGGACATTTGGCGGGTGATTCACCAGCAGGGATCACGTCGAACTGCAGGCATCCCGGGCACCTGTAGACATCCTTCCTTCCGGAAAATTTTCCTCTCTTTGCGATCCCGCGGCCCTCTGTTTCTACAATGTCCAGGGAGAAATCCACGACCGGCGCGTTGCTTATCGCAGTCCCGACACCGAATCCGTCCACACCTGCATTCTTCAGCGCCTCTATGTCCGCCTCACGCACACCTCCGGATACGAATATTTTAACTCTCCTGAAACCGGATGCATCGAGTTCCCATCTCACTTCTGTGACAATTGCCGGAAGCGAGCCCCTTCTTGATTTCGGCGTGTCCAGCCTGACACCATAAAGATCCGGTATCGTTCTGGCCGCCGTCAGTGCTTCCTGCCGCTCGTCCGAAAATGTGTCAACGAGGGCTATCTTCCTTGCTCCGGGGGGCATGGAATGCGAGTAGGCACTGAACGCTTTAGCCGCGTCTCCGAACATTAAGACCGAGGCATGTGGCATAGTTCCCTGAGGCTCCATGCCGATAGTGTCCGCTCCAGCCACAGAGGAGACTGCATCGCAACCGCCAATGTATGACGCCCTGTCGATCATCGGTGCAATTGCAGGATGTGCCCTGCGTATTCCGAACGCAAGCAGCATCCTGTCGCCGCACCTCTTCCTGAATCTGGATGCGACGGTTGTCACTCCCGACGAGTGGCAGATGAAACCCAGCATCGGCGTTTCGTAAACTGCAAAATCGCAGTATCTTCCAACGATGTACATAAGCGGCACGGGTACTCCGCCGCGTGACCTGTTTCTGAAGACTGTGCCCTCGGGCACGGAATAGATGTCAACGGGTAGCCCCTCGAAAAGCCTTAAAACTTCTTCGAGTCCTGCAAACACTGCCCATGCCCATCCAGACTGTAATTCACTGGCGGTCACTTCCGCACAGACATTGACGTTGGCAAGACCATTCTCTTCGAGCATCTTCAGTGTTCTGGGAAAATAGGTGTCCGTTGTCTCGCCGGCCGCTATCTGTTCATCCGAGGCAGAGAAGAACTTTCTGACATCCTCCCGCGAATTTATTCGTGGGGTTCCTTGCGGCATTAGAATGCGACCTCCTTTGCCGCAGGCGGTTCGCGATTCAGCGAGACTGCTCGCCTTCCCTTCCGGAAGGTGTTGGCAACTC
>JAKABN010000019.1 GCA_021796895.1 Thermoplasmata archaeon
CTCGGCGAACGCGTCTACATCACATCCCATAACCACGGTTTTTCCGTGTCACCCGAATCGCTTGACGGAACGCCGCTGAATCCGGTTCAGCTGAGTCTCAACGATGGTACGCTTGAGGGTCTTGAACACGAATCTGGAAGGCTCATCACCACTCAGTACCACCCGGAGGGGGGGCCGGGACCGCAGGACACGACTTTTGTTTACGAACACTTCAGAAAACTCGTCGAAGGCGGGAGGAGGTGATGATATTCCAGCAGACAGAAGGATGAAAAAAGTGCTGGTCATAGGCTCTGGCCCGATAGTTATCGGCCAGGCCGCCGAATTTCGACTTCTCCGGAAGTCAGGCCTGCAAGGCTGCAAGAGAAGAGGGTTTCCACGTAGTACTCCTCAATTCCAATCCTGCGACCATACAGAGTGACAGGGAAATTGCCGACACCGTTTACATCGAACCCATGACTGCGGAGACCATCGAGAAGATCATTGAAATAGAGCATATAGATGGAATATTCAGCGGCATGGGAGGACAGACGGCGCTCAACCTGTGCTCCGAGCTTTCGGAGAGAGGAAGTCTTTCCAGATTCGGCGTTCGCCTGCTCGGGTCAAATGAACATGCGATAAAAGCGGCAGAGGACAGGGAACTTTTCAGGGAAACGATGACGGAAGCGGATCTTCCTGTGGCAAAGAGCTTCACTTGCACTTCGCTGAGAGACTCAAAGATTTTTGTTGAGAAGCTTGGCGGTTATCCGGTGATGGTCAGATCCGCATACACCCTCGGCGGAACGGGCAGCGGCATAGTCAGGTCCGAAGAGGAACTGGAATATGTGGTTGGAACTGGCCTTGCCAGTTCGAGGATCGGCCAGGTGATTATTGAAGAGAGCATACTGGACTGGGAAGAGTACGAGTATGAGGTGGTCAGGGATGCCGCAGGCAACTGCATAATCGTCTGCAGCATGGAAAATCTGGATCCCATGGGCGTTCACACCGGCGAGAGCATCGTCATTGCCCCTGCGCAGACGCTGAGCGACAGGGAGCACCAGATGCTGCGCTCCTCCGCCATCAGAATTGTCAGTGTTCTTGGCATAGAGGGCGCCTGCAACGTGCAGTTCGCCGTTCATCCCGGGACGAGAGCATACCGTGTCGTTGAAGTGAATCCGCGCGTTTCAAGAAGTTCCGCTCTTGCATCGAAAGCGACCGGATATCCGATTGCGAGAGTCGCGGCGAAGATTTCGCTGGGCTTTCATCTCGATGAGATTGAAAACGCGATTACGAAAAGAACGAAGGCGGCATTCGAGCCCTCGCTCGATTATGTCGTCGTCAAAATACCCAGATGGCCGTTTGACAAGTTCAGGACTGCCGACAGAAAGATAGGCACGCAGATGAAAAGCACAGGCGAGACAATGGCCATAGGCCGGACGGTCGAGGAGGCGCTGCTGAAGGCGCTGAGATCGCTGGAACTCGGCCTGCTGGATCTCGACACCGGAGATGTGGCGGAGTGGAGCGACGCACAACTGCTGGAAGAGATACGGGTTCCGACGGACAGAAGGATTTACTGCATAGTCGAGGCACTGAAGCGCTCCGTCACTGTGCGGGCAATACACAATGCCTGCCACTGGCATTATTTCTTTCTTGAGAAACTCAAGCGCCTCGTCGACCTGGAACGTTCACTTTCCGGCGGTTCCGGCGAGGCGATTGAAGAAGCACTGAAAACCGGTTTCACCCCGGAATACGTCAGACGTATTTCAGGCGTCGAAGGGGAGAGCAGGAAGATATTCAGGATGGTCGACACCTGCGCGTCCGAGTTTCAGGCCGAAACGCCCTACTATTACAGCACTACCGCAGGCGAGGACGAAGTCGAGCGCGGAGAACGTAAATCGGTGCTGATCATAGGCGGAGGCCCGATCAGGATAGGTCAGGGAATCGAGTTCGACTACTGCTGCGTTCACGCCGCAATCTCCACGAGGGAGGAGGGGTACGACGCAGTGATAATAAACAACAATCCCGAGACGGTGTCAACCGATTTTGACCTGAGCACCAGACTCTACTTCGAGCCGCTGACGCATCAGGACATACTGGATGTGGTGAAGAGGGAAAAGCCGTACGGCATAATGACGCAGTTCGGTGGCCAGACGGCGCTCAACGCTGCCATGTCGCTTCAGGGCGACGAGGGTGTGAGAATACTCGGAACTCCCCCGGAGTCGCTGACGCTGGCCGGAGACAGAAAAATGTTCTCCGACTTTGTCCGAAAGCTGGGTCTTGAACAGCCCGAATCCATCTCGGCCTCGTCGAAAGAGGATGTAATGAGTTCCGCACGGTCACTGGGTTACCCGCTCATTCTCAGACCATCTCACATAATCGGAGGCAGGGGGATGGAAATCGTGCATGATGACGATCAGCTGGCGTCATATCTCGAAGGGGTCGATGTGAACAGGAAGTCATTCCTGCTCATAGAGCGCTATCTCTCCAACGCAACGGAAGTCGACGTCGATGTTGTTTCAGACGGCAGAGACACATTTGTTGCCGGTATACTGGAGCACGTTGAGCAGGCCGGAGTGCATTCCGGAGATGCCACGATGGTTCTGCCCCCGCACACTCTTTCGGCGGACGAAATAGCGGAGATAGAACGGCAGGCCCGCCTGCTCACTTCTGCATTGCATGTGAAGGGTCTTGCGAATTATCAGTTCGCTGTCAGGCAGGGAAAGGTTTCGGTGCTCGAAGCCAACCCGCGGGGCAGCAGAACCGTTCCTTTTGTTTCAAAGGCGTCGGGCATACCGCTGTCAAAGATTGCTACGAAGGTTATACTCGGGCACAGACTCGATGAGTTCAACCTGACGGGAAAGAAATCGGATCGTGTTGCCGTCAAGGTATCTGTTTTCCCGTTCATGAAGCTGAGGGGAGTGGACAGCGTCCTAGGCCCGGAAATGAAGAGCACCGGTGAAGTCATGGGACTGGGCAGGACATACGCCGAGGCGTACTGGAAGGGCTTCACTGCCGCCGGTATGCGCCTTCCGCGCGAGGGTGCCGTGTATTTTACCGTAAGGGACGAGGACAAGGAACCGCTCCTGCCCATCGCACGGAAACTCAGTGATCTGGGTTTTGACATCTATGCGACACGCGGAACCCAGGAGTTTCTTGAGGGAATGGGCATCCGCGCCTCGAGGGCATACAGAATATCCGAAAACAGGAAACCGGACGCCCTGGGCCTGATGAGATCAGGCGATGTTTCCTTCATCGTCAACACGCCGCGGGTGAGTTCGGGCAGCATCAGGGACGGCGCGATGATGCGCAGGCTTGCGGTCGAAATAAACATACCGCTCGCCACTACCATAAGCGGTGCCCGCGCAATTGCTGAGGCAATAGAGTTCGGCATCAACGGTACTCCGGGTATCGAACGTCTCTGAAGAACGTATGGCGCTACGTGGCTGTAGGTCTCGTCAGTAGCCGCGAACTGCAGCGGCGTTGCTGCCATGATCTGTCAGACAATGCAAATGGGCGCTGAGAACATTCGGGTTGAACCGGGACATGTTTAAAGCCCTGCGTCGTCATCCTCGGACTGGAAGGTTGATATGTCTTGCCTCACTTCACCGGAACCGGCAGCAGAAAGAGCGCAGGGCTCAATCTTCAGCTTCAGAATATAATAATATTTTCGATGGCTTTTGTTGCGTCGGTAATATTTTCACTCATTTCCGGATCTCTCCTGTTCTTTCTGACGAACGGGACGGTGAGGACCGAACTCGGTGGCAATTACTACTGGATGGTTCCCATGGCTGTGTCAGGTTTCGTCGTCTCCATCACCCTCGCTTCTGTTGCATTGCTGTATCTCCGGAAAAACTTATCGCAATTCAGGAATCTGATGCTGCAGATCGCATCAGAAGATGCTCCGGCTGAGAAGCATGAAGAACAACGAGACGCGAACGAGTTGCCTGCCTATCTCGATGATGCTGAGAAGGACATATACCTGATGCTGCTGGATGCCGGCGGCTCCATGCTGCAGAAGGACGTGGTCAGCATACGGAGATATTCCAAATCCAAGGTGACGAGGGCACTCCAGAGACTCGAAGAACTGAACTTTGTGGACAGGATGAGGCATGGTTCAACAAACATAATTGTCGCAAGAAGAGAACGTCTAGATAGAAAGCAAAAATGAGGCAGATTTCAGCAGATTTCACGAAGCAAATATCTGCTGTTTCAGCAGTATAGGTATTGCAGGAAACAGGCGGAGGTGAATCATGAGCAGAGAAGAAGAACACAAAGCAGGACCTGAATTCTGGCTCGTTCTCGCCGCGTGCGTCGCCTCCATCATCACAGGCATACTCATCACTCTGAATTCGTATGCAGGCAATTCTTCCGGCTCCCTTACCATGGCCAGGATCCGCAACTCATCATCCGGCTGGTTGTCAAACACCTTTTTTCCGTATTCAGGCATCGATACGTTTCTGACTTTGACAATACCTCTCATTCTCCTGTTTCTGGTAGTCTGGTGGGCACGACGTCATACCATACACCTGCCTGAAAAAAGACGGTGATCTCAATAAAACGCAGAACCGTAGCTAAGGCAAGACTCAGCACTTTGTCTTTTGTTATACTCTCTCTGCAGGTTCCGATTTTCCTCATTTATTCATTCATGCTCTGGACAATACTTGCATACCAGCCGAACATAATATGTGCCTGCCGTCTTATCCGCACAGTCATAATTCGGCACCTTCCCCCGCTATTTGCTGTTGACTGGCTGCTTTTTGCCGGCTGTCTCGTGGCGGCACTGACGATAGCTGCAGGTGTCTGGAACATAAGAACGCCAGTGAATGCAACAATCTTGGGACGAGCCTTCGCGGGTATTGTTATTGGCTTCGTTTTGATCCTTCTTTATGACTTTTCCGTCTTTGATTACATGTGGTTGCTCGCCCAGTTGAATATGTATGAATTCGTCATAAGGACTTCAGTGTTTGTCTCAGTTGTCGCAGTCTCAGCAGTCGGACTTGACAGACTGTTATGTCATGTTGAAAGAAGACTTGCAACGGGGAGCAGCGCGGCCACGCACATGGAGACTGCTTCATCGATCAGCGCATTCAACTCCATCGTCTCTATTTCATCAGCTACGTTGCCGATTGCCGTTTTCATCCTCTACCTGATGTGGAACTTCATAAATCCTTCAGTCTGGTTTCTGAAAGGTAATACATTCACGCAGATGCAGCCATGGCTTGCATTTGTGCTCCTTGTAATCATCATCCTGATATCATGCGCGACAATGTCTGCGACTATGTGGCTAAATCTTTCGAAAAGGGAGGCGCCATGACAGTGAGCAACATCTCTTCTGCGTTACGAGTCCTGTTCGTCTTCGTCGTTGCATCTGTGACAGTGTTGAGTGCGACGGCGGTTTACACATGGAAAGCGGCGGAAACAACGGTGCTGCCTGTTGGCACAGTGTTTGTTTTTCATGGCAGCAGGTCCTTCAGTATCAGAGTTCCTGAAAATGAGATTACCTCAATCACTGGAAGATGGTCATCCTCCGGCGAAACAACGGTGATTGTAGCAAACACTCCAAACATATCATCAATCCAACTCTCAGATTACTCATTCCACGGATCAATCGATTTCATACTGACAGGATCTGGATTGCAGAACGAGTATCTTGTCTTCTCTTCTCCGGTGAATTCATCAGTAAGGATTACCCAGAGTGTTACGCTCGCTTACACATGATATTGTCATCACGGCCTATCCCCAGATCCGCCTTCCTGAAGACGAGAGACACTGTGCACGAATCCGGTTTCACAAATTCTACTACTGTCAAAATAAGTTAATATAAGGGGGTGGCGCCCTGAATTTCCGCGAAGAAGACAATTTGAGTCATGGAGATATGCGGGATACGGCAATCAGTGAACAGGTGCGCGCAAACAGGCGATCGCAGCCGGGCATTTCGCTCATAAAGAGACGTTTTTACACAGCGGTCTCTGCAATATTCCTGACACTCGAAATAGGACTCGGGGCCTTTGTCATAAAATGGAGTCATCCATATTCCGTCGCCCTTTTCTTCGTTCTTTCGTTCATCTTCATAGGCACATCTTACGGACTGGCCAGACAGATTATCGCTCTGACCTCACGTTACAGACCGATGAAGAGTCTGAACGGGACCCCTGCAAACAGGAGAGTCGCCATTCTTTACGCTACAATGAATGATGTCGTTCCGGAGTGTCTCGGAGCTATCCGCCAGTCATACCCGTGCGACGTGTTCGTTCTGGACGATTCGACGGATGCCGATGCCAGATCCACAGTCGATGCGATTTCATCGGCAATGGGCTACCGCGTCATAAGGAGAGAAAAGAGACAGGGATTCAAGGCGGGCGCGATCAACAACTGGTTTCGCGAGCATGCAACATCTTACGATTACATGGTCCTGTTCGACGCCGACTCTTATCTGCCTCAGGACTGGGTATCTGAAGCGCTGAAATACGCGGAGCACGGAGCAAACGCGAATGTTGCCGTCTTTCAGGGACTGATTAACATCTGGAATCTCGATACCGAATTTGTAAGGACGCTGGCGCCCATGTCGAGGATAGGGCAGTTCGTGTGGGAAGAACAGCTCGCAAATGAGCTTGACGCAGTGTTCTGCTACGGTCACAATGTCATGGTGCGTATGAGCTCGCTGACTGAGATTGGCGGTTTTGTGGAAGGATACGTGTCCGAGGATTTCGCCACCGCTGTCAGGCTTGCCGAAAAGGGATGGCACTGCCGCTTCGTCCCGCTCCACACTTATGAGGCAATGCCGGAAAATGTGCGCGGCTTCATCAAACGCCAGAACAAATGGACAAGGGGATCCATGGAGTTCTTCGATCTCTCCCTGAATTCAACGCTCAGCGCCGACAGAAAGTTTCTTCTCTTTCAGACTCCACTCGGGCATTTCACCAACATGCTGCTGCCCCTGGGCATGGTGCTCACAGTGTACGGCTTCACGTCAACCGGGGCCGGTACCGCATCTTTCCTCGGAGCGCTCATTACCAACCCGCTCGTTACCTTCTGGTCCGTTCCCGTGCTGCGCTACCTGCTTGTTGTCGGCTTATTTTCCGCAATACCCAACATACTTGTCAGGCTGAAGTGCGGCATCCGTTACCCTGTTTACCTGCGCGCAAGATATCTGAGTTCTGCGGTGTCCGCAATATCGATACCGTACGAATTCAAGAGCATGCTTGCGTATATCAGTTCGGGACTCCGGACCATACCTGTAACGCCGAAGAGCGAGGAGCCGCTGACCATGAGGGAGATACTCAATCTCTCAAAGTATTCCCTGGCATTCGAGTTCGTTCTCATCACAGGCATAGCGTTATTCAATCCGCTCGCCTCCGTATTCAACTGCACATGGCTCATCCCCATGATCCTTTCCCCCCTGCTCATCAGACATTACGGCGGATATTACAGGAAGGGCATATCAGGCGTGTCCGGCGCCTCTGACTTCAGTCCTTCCGCTCTCTTCCCCGACCCGGTGAGCGTGCATTCCGCGCTGTCGACTTCTGCACGAAAAAACAGTGTGGTGAATGTTACCGAACAATCTTCCTGAATATCACTCCCCAGAAATTCAACCAGACGTGTCTGCTTCTCATGGACTTCAGGAAGGTGGGAGGAGAAACCGGACTCGCTGTGCCGGCTTTCAACTTGCGAAGAGTGCTGAACATGATGGGAACGAGGAAGCTGGTGAAGGCGATCACAATCTGCTGAAACAGCACAGAAAACATCCCGGCAGAGTGCCGGAAAGTGATAATGCCGGCATTCAATCAGGACATTTACTTTCTGCACAGTCTCGCAGGGATTCTCTATTTATTGCTTTATTTGTTGCACTGTTTCAGACGTAACCTCTTCGACCTGACCAGATGCATTATTCGTTTTCCCGCTCCTCCATATCCCGGGTCCCTGTAAGTTCGAAACCACTGACTCCCAGAGCAGACAGCGCCGGAGGAAAATTGATTATCATACTTCTTATTTTGTCTAGAAGTTCGTTTTTCTCCAGTTTCGCAAGTTTCTTCAGCAATCGATCGAGATCGATGAACGACTTTCTGTTAACAGTGTAAGTCTCCAGGAGGGCGTCTACGTGTTTGCATGGGTACTCTTCAGAAGGGCAGGAACAGGAAAAGTCCAGACGGTCATTAAGATCGACACTTGTAATGTAGCTGCCGTGTCTTCCCTCAATCAGGCAGGAAAGACGGTTTCCAGTCCTCAGCCGCTGGCGGAGAAAGTCCGAATCGACGTACTCTGCTACTCTCTGTTCCCTTGAGCGCCCCATATGCAGTTCCCTGCACAGTTATGAGGGTCATTCCTCTTAAATCTTCAAGCCAGATAGACCAGAGTAGTCTGCACTCCGATGTGTGTTGCTGGCCGTTGTCAGGTGTAATCACCATAAAGGTGAAGTTGTTGATTTGGCCACAATAGTCCGAGAGATATGACAAAGTCCTACATGCTGGAACACCCTGATTGCATGAGGGGAACTCGAACGGGTCCTCTGCTGTGGTCAGACTGGGTTACTGCAGGCGTGTTTCTAATAGTGTAACAAAATCTCCACTTTTCTGGATATATTGTTACAGGGACTTTATATCGAGGCATAACTGTAATACACATGTGGTCTACAACAAGGTGCGCGATGTACTGGATGAGCTGGCAGAACACAACAAGTCTGTATTCACCCTGAATGATGCTGCAAGAATAATGAACAAGCCAAAGAAGTACGTTTCCAAGTTGCTCGCCATGAGCAGGAAAGTAGCGAGGATCGAAGGAGGAAAATACTTCATCATGACGGGGAAGGGTATTGATTTCTACGAGATTGCTTCCCAGATTGTGTTTCCATCTTACATCAGCCTTTTTGCAGCATTTGAGTATTACGGCGTTACCGACCAGGTCATAACAACTGTCAGCGTTGTCTCTCTCAAACGTCACAGACCAGTAGCTCTAGACGGACATATGATCGAATTCAGGAGTATCCAAAAGAAGAGGTTTTTTGGTTATAGGAAGACAGAGAACACATATATTGCAACGATTGAAAAAGCAATCATCGATGCACTGTACTTCAATGCTCCGCCGATGTCCTATGTACGGGAGACACTCTCCGAGGCGATCAACAGGGACATTATAGACGTCGATAAACTATTGGAATTCTCGAGGAGAATGAATTCCAGCAGCCTGGTGAGAAAAGTGGAATTGCTCCTCGGTCCGGGGAACAGGAGCCTGACAGAAGAAGGGAGTCGACGTCGATGATAGACGAAGGGACACTTCTGGGGTTAGCCAGCAGATTCAGTGACCAAAGACAACTGGAGAAGGATTATCTTCTGACACTTCTTCTGCATGAGATTTACTCTGTATTCGGCAATGACCTGATATTCAAAGGCGGTACATCTTTGAAGTACTTTTACAATTTAAACAGATTCTCAGAGGATCTTGACTTCTCTTACACAGGACAATACGGAGCTGATGGCAGAAGATTGCTGTACCGCAAGTTAAACTCTGCACTTGACAGTCTGAGCCTTCAGTATGAGGTCATCGAGAGGGAACGCAGAGGCAACAAGTTCGAAGGGCGAGTAATAGGTGTCAACTTCGAGGTCAGGGTTCAGGGCCCGCTGAACGGGAAGCTGGGTCGGCTTCAGAACATCAAGTTGGACATAAGCACCAGACAGGACGTCATGTCGAATCCAGACACCAAGTATCTTCTCCCTATTTACCCGGATATAGCCACATTCACAGTTCCGGTCATGAGTATTGAAGAGATAGCGGCAGAGAAGATTGCATCGATATTTGAGAGAGACAAACTGCGTGACATATACGATGTGTATTTTCTTCTACTTGTGAGGGGACTCAGATATAACGAGTCCATGGTGGCGGAAAAGATGAGCAGAAGAAAGGAGATTTTCGACAAAGAGAAATTACTCAGCAAGATCAATGGAGCTTTGGATAGAATGAAATGGAGATCTGAACTCTTCTATCTTGTTAATCCGCTCCCGGACAGTAAAGTGGTTGTCGAAAGTCTTGAAAGGGCACTAAACCATCAGCGGTGAATTTGGGCTCTTGACTTTCACGTTCGTCGGAAACTGCTGTGTTGCAAATCTTGCCTCCGCAAAGGACACAATCCGCTCATTTGAAGCACTGGAAAGGAATCAATGGAGGGCACACCTTCGGCGCGAAAACCATTTCACTGCAGCCTGAGAGCGTGATGATCATTCTCCTGTACGTCTTCTCCGCGACGGGCTCTTTGCCGCACTCTTCGCACCGCCACGCTCTCCCGACTTCCGTGCGTGGTAGATGGAGAGCGTAATACTGTTTTTTTTGAAACTGTAGCGTATGCCCACAGCCTCCATATCCTCCCCGGACACCATGTGCCCCATCCCCTCGAGCATGTGCATCAGCTCATTCACTGTCAGATCGCCCTGCGTGAGTCTCATCGCTATGAAGCTGAAGTGTGCATTATCCGGAGTGAAGTTCCTTGAAACGTCAGGATCCTTCCCGGTGCAACGTATGTGCTTCTGGACAGCACTTCCCTTTATCTACACATTTTCCACTTCGACATAGTAGGTGTAGTTGGCCCTCTTTATCTTCCTTACGAGTAACATCACTGGTGTATATGCACACAGCCAGACGTTTGCAGAACGACGGTACACTGCCTTAGCGATTCAACGAAATAGTTATGAAAAATCTAACCATATGCTGACGTCATGTTTAAACACGAAGCAGGTTGTAAAAACTCTTAAGTAATGAATGGACTATGATGCATTTGAGTTGAATAGTCGCATGGCATATTATCGCAGGCGTGGTCTCGCGTCTCTGGCAATAGCAGTTGTGATGATTTCAGTGGCGTTTACTACTGGAATGCAGAGCCAGAATGTGAGGGCAACTTCTCCAAGTCAGCTGACAATCGGAATAGTCGGAACACCGTCGGATCCGTTCAATCCCATGACGCAGATTGCCCTCATAGATCACTGGATACAAGCTGTGCTGTACGGAACACTTATTACCTATAACTCGACCGGCGCTGTTGTGCCTTATCTTGCATCTTCCTACAACATCTCATCCAGTGGCCTTGCATACACTTTTGTCCTGAACCATAATATCAAGTGGAGCGACGGTCAGCCTCTGACTGCTGCAGATGTCGTATTCACGCTCAATGCAAGCATTCAGTACTCCGGAAGGGTTACCTCTCTGTTGCCCTTCGCAAAGCCGGACAATTCGACTTTTTCTCATTACACGCTGAATACATCAACAGTCAGCACGCCCAACAACTACACCATTGTGCTGCACACGCAGAAGCCGAATCCACAGCTGCTTGCCTATTTTTCCACATTCTTTTACGTGCTTCCTGAGCATATAGATGCAAATCAGAACCTGACTACAAACACATATGTGAATGCGCATGTTGTCACCTCCGGTCCATGGTACCTCGCAAGTTCCACGGATTACAAACCCGGCTCATACCTTGTGCTGACAGCGAATCCGTACTTCTTCATGGGAGCGCCGAAGATTCAGAAGATAGTCCTCCAGTTCTTCCAGACATCCTCAGCGGCCGAAACTGCGCTAAGGAGCGGATCTATTCAGATGATGAATAACGTGCCTTCCACCGACGTCTCAACTGTCCAGTCCGCGGGATTCAATATATTCAAGGCACCGGAAATGAGGGTACTGTTCCTCCAGTACAATATGAACAAGAACCTGACCGGCGGCGCCTATAACCCGCTGTCCAACCAGACTGTAAGAGAGGCGCTCGGATACGCCACAAATATATCTGCGCTGGTGAATTCTATTTCCTCAGGCACATTCAAGGTGTGGGGACAGGCGGAGCCATACGGAATGAACTTTCTGGGATACCCTGCATGGAATCAGAGCCTTCCCGATGCTCAGTTCCCGTATAACAAATCCATGGCCGACAAACTGCTCAATGCATCGGGCTATATCTGGACCCCCGGTTCCTACCGTCTCAATGTCACTCTGATCACTCTGGCCACAATACCTTACTTCGTGGTCGCCACTCAGATACTCAAATCGGAGTGGGCTCAGGTTGGTGTGAACCTCAATGTCAATCTGGAACAGACAACCGCGTGGGTATACGACAGCTTCCAGGCGCCACAGCCGAAGACCTGGAACATAGATCTGTATGATCTCACCGAACCGGTAGATCCGTTCTATCCCGTGAACTTCCTGTTCGGACCAGGTGGCGGAAATGCAGGCAACTTCACAAACACCGCAATTCGGACGCTGATATACAACGCAAGCAACACTGGGAATCCGGTTCAGCGCACCAGCGTATTCCAGCAGGTGGACGGAATAGCAAACAAGTACACACCCTACCTCTTCTTTGCGACAGAAACCGAGGTGGATGCATGGTCCACATCCATTGTCTTCCATGACGGACTCGGCGGCATTTTCAACCTTCCACTGTCCATCTACGCGATGCACTACACTTCCACATCTGCGCCACCTTCCACAACTCCGTGGGCTCTGATTGGCGGCGTGGCAGTGGTAATACTCATTATCGTGGTCGCTGCGGCAATAATGTTGTCCAGAAGAAAGAAGGGCAAAATGAGCTGATGGCATAAGTATTACCAGGCGATGTACAAGACGTGCCATAAATGCCGGTAAATCCCCTGTTGTTGCGGTATCTGGTGAAGAGAATATCTCTCTTCCCAGTGATAATTTTTTCAGTGATCACGATAAATTTTCTGCTGATACACGCCGCTCCCGGAGGCCCGTTCCAGATATTGCTGAGCGACCCGACGTTCAGCAAGGCTGAGCTTTTGAACCTCGAAGCACAGTACGGTCTTAACAAGCCTCTTTATGAGCAGTATCTTGTTTACATTTACCAGGTTCTGAGCGGTAATTTTGGCATTTCATATTTCTACGGCATTCCGGTCACGGCAGTAATACTGGATTACCTTCCCAACACCCTGATGCTGGCAAGCATGTCTCTTCTGCTTTCGTCTGTGGTCGGTGTTATTCTTGGCGTTCTTTCTGCCATGAAGGGAAAGTTAATCGACAAAACGATCAATGTTGCAGCAATAGCATCCTACACCACGCCTGTGTTCTGGCAGGGTCTCATGATGATACTCATCTTTTCTGTTTATCTCAGGCTGCTGCCATCAACCGGTATCTATCTTTCCACTTCCGGTTTCGATCCGATACAATTTCTGCGCCACATAATCATGCCTGTCATCTCACTGTCTCTTCTGCTGTTTCCGCCTATTTATTTTTTCACGAGATCCAGCGTTCTCGAGGTAAACGGCAGGGATTTCATCAAGGCGCTGAGAGCGAAAGGGCTGAAAGAGCAAATAATATTTCTGAAGCACAGCCTGCGTAATGCGCTTCTGCCGGTTGTCACACTGATTGGTTTGCAGGGCACCATACTTTTCGGAGGAGCCACGATAGTGGAAATCGTCTTCACCTGGCCCGGAATCGGTCTGCTGACATACACTGCAATACTGAACAAGGATTATCCTGTTCTTCTCGGCGCTCTGTTTTTCTATGGACTTCTGGTAGCTTCTCTGAATCTGATAGTCGACATAGTGTATGTCAAGATAGATCCGAGGATCGTTTACAGGTGATTGAGCATGGTCCTTCAAAACGCATCTGCAGGCAAATTCGGGAGAGTGTTTGGAGGAGACACTCTGCATTCATGGCTTTTCTACATCAAGACGCCGGAATTCATCACCGGTCTGGCAATTGCGCTGTTCTTCACCGTTTCGTCATTTCTCGGCGTTTATTTTGTTCCATATGACCCGAACGCCATAAATCTCTCCAACTCCTTTCTCGGTCCGTCTATGACCCACCTCTTCGGCACAGACTATGTCGGAAGAGACGTTCTGTCCAGGACGCTGGTAGGCGGCAGAGTCTCCATAGAAGTCGGAATTTCAGCAGGACTCCTCGTCGTGCTGATAGGAGGAACGGTCGGCGTTGTAACCGGTTACTACGGCAATGTTCTGGACATGGCCGTTCAGCGAAGTGTGGATGTAATACTGGCAATTCCGACAATAGTATTCGTTCTTGTCCTGCTCTCGATTTTCGGTTCTTCTCTTCTTGTCATAATACTCGCCGTGGGAGCGCTGGCGTGGCCGTCTCTCGCGAGGATAACAAGAGCCGAAACTCTTTCACTCAAGGAGAGGGAATTCATTCACGCGGAAGTTCTCGCCGGAGCATCCGGTGCCCACATCGTATTCAGGCATCTGATACCCAATGAGATATCCACTTTTGCTGTGTATTCCGGCCTCGCAATTTCCAATGCAATACTCGTGCAGGCAGCACTGGCATATCTGGGTTTCGCGAGCAGTTCCGTGAGCTGGGGTTTTGATCTGTTTATGGCTCAGCAGTACATCATCAGGGGAAGCTGGTGGATGATGCTGTTCCCCGGCATTGCTCTCACGCTCACCTCTCTTGGTTTCTATCTCATGAGCGAAGGTTTGAGGAGGGTCACGGGCAAGTGAATTCTGCACCATTGCTTGATGTTAAGGATTTGACTGTTGTCTATCCAGACGGAACAAGGGCGCTCGATAAAGTCTCCTTTTCCCTTCTTCCCGGTGAGATCCTCGGGGTCATAGGCGAATCCGGCTCGGGGAAGAGTACACTGGGCCTTTCGATATTGAAGATACTTCCGGAAAAATCGGAAATGCGCGGCACTGTCACCTATGGGGAGAGAAGCATACTGAAAATGAAGGAAAACGAACTGCGCGACATCAGGGGAAAGGAGATAGGAATGGTTTTTCAGGACACGCTGTCCGCCTTCGATCCGCTTGTTCGCATAGGCAGACAGATAGTCGAGAGAAGTGTCGGAGACTCGTCGATTGGTTACAGGGAGGCGTCTGCAAAGGCTCTGGGTATAATGCAGAGCCTCGGCGTTACCTATCCTGAATCCCGGCTGAGATCATTTCCACATGAGCTGAGCGGGGGTCTGAGACAGCGATCCTTCATCACAATGACCATGTTTCAGGATCCAAAGATAATCATAATGGATGAGCCGACGACGGCTCTAGACGTGATTGCTCAGATTCAGCTCGTGGATCTGATAAAAACGCTCCGCGGAAAGGGCATGAGCATAATTTTCATTACACATGACATTGTGCTTGCATCCACTTTCTGCGACAAGCTGCTGATATTGTACTCGGGAAGAGTGATGGAGTTCGGAAGGACATCGCAACTGATCGATGCGCCGGCCAACCCGTACACTGAAGGACTGATCAGCGCAACGCCAACACTTTCAAATCTCGATTCCGGACTGAGACCCATGAAGGGGGTGCTTCCGAGTCATAAATCGATGCCCGCGGGATGCAGGTTCTGGCCCCGCTGCCTTTATGTTCAGGAAATCTGCAGGTCCGAGGAACCGCCCATGACCACTCTCCCCGGAGATCGCGTTTCTGCCTGTCACTTTGCCCAAAAGGTGTTGAACAGATGACAGTCATGCTGGAACTGAACAACGTTTCAAAATCCTTTGTGAAGAAGACCGGTCAGGGAATCGTGAGGATCAACGCGGTGGACAATGTCTCGCTCTCAGTCACCGAACAGTCCAACGTCGGCATCATAGGGGAGAGCGGCAGCGGAAAGACAACCCTCGGCAGAATCATGACAAAATTGACGGAACCGGACAGCGGACTCATCACTTACAGGTCAGTGAATGTGACAGGAAAGAAGAGGAAGAAACTCAGCGAGTTCAGGAGAGAGGTTCAGATGATTTTCCAGGATCCCTACTCTTCTCTGGATCCAAGGATGAGTGTACGCGCTGCAATCGCCGATTTCATGAAACTTGGCGGAAACGAACCCGATCAGGAGCATATTTCCAGATATCTTTCTATGGTCAACCTCGACGACGATATTCTTGACAAGAGGCCCAGAGATATCAGTGGCGGTCAAAGACAGAGAGTCGCCGTCGCCAGAGTACTGGCCCTGAATCCCAGAATAATTGTTGCCGACGAACCCGTCTCAGCCCTCGACGTTTCGATAAGGTCGCAGGTGCTCACGATGTTTCAGGACATCAGGAGGAGAGCAGGCATCACCTTTGTATACATAACTCACGACATCTCTACGCTTCCGTATGTTGCTGAACAGATGCACGTCATGTACCGCGGCAGAATCGTGGAGAGCTGTGACATAAGGAGCCTGATAAGCGAACCACTTCATCCGTATACGATGGGTCTTCTTGCCGCGGTACCCGACTTCAATAAAGACACGGCAGACATAAGCAGACACATAAAAAGCACGTCGGATGTGGATATGGTCCCGGAGCACGGATGCTCATTCTATTATCGCTGCGCGCATGCGCTTCCGGTTTGCAAGGATGTCGATCCTCCGCTGGCAGAACAGGAGAAGGGGAGACTGGTTGCATGCCATCTGTACGGATCGCGGGAAGCATCAAATGGGGAAGAAGCCGATGACCACTTCAGGAATGTTGAAAAAAAATGAGAAATTGATC
The DNA here is from genome assembly GCA_021796895.1 of Thermoplasmata archaeon. GTDB lineage: Archaea > Thermoplasmatota > Thermoplasmata > Sysuiplasmatales > Sysuiplasmataceae > Sysuiplasma. Next base: position 16,412 of record JAKABN010000019.1, read on the forward strand.
ATAGCCTTGAGAAGAAGACTGCACGAAGTGCCCGAGCTTGCGCACAACGAATCGGAAACAGCAAAGGTGCTGATCGAGGCCTTCGGAGACATCGGCGCCGATATCACGAAGATAAAAGGTTCCAACGGGTTCGTGGTCGACTTCACGACTTCAGATGAACTGCCTACCATTGCGCTCAGAGCGGACATGGACGGACTGCCTGTAACTGAGGGAAACACGCTGGAATACCGGTCCAGGACAGAGGGCAGAATGCATGCTTGCGGTCATGACGGCCATATGGCAATAGTGTACGGTGCGGCATTGATGCTCTCCGATGTCAGGAAAAGACTCAACGGAAACGTCAGATTCATATTCCAGCCAGCTGAAGAGGAGGCCACTACAGGCGGAGCGAGGGAAATAATAAAGGACGGAGGACTGGACGGCGTGGATTGCATTGTCGGTCTTCATCTCTGGCCCGAGCTTCCGGAGGGTGTGGTAGGATATCGCCATGGCCCTTTTTTCGCGGCTCTCAATCGCTTCACTATTTCACTTGCAGGAAAGAAATTTCATACGGCAAGGCCCGATCTCTCATCAGATGCCATCAGCGCTTCTGTCCACATACTGCAGGGAATCAGCAGTCTCGTGAACAGGAGGAGTTATCCGTGGGCGCCGTACACTGTCACAGTACATTCAGTTAACGGCACCGGAGCGGCAGTAACGATAAACGGCATAATATCGTCTTCCGCGGTGGATCGTTCCAAAGTGGCCATAGAGCCGGCAATGGACGTCGAAGGAGTCATGAGAGCCATGACAGACCTCGTAAACAGCACATGCGCACTGTACGGCATAAAGGGGGAAATAGCCATCATGGATGGATACCCTCCGCTGATCACCGATTGCCGCGTAACTTCCGTTATCGCGGGCACGGCGAGAAGAATTTTTGGAGAGAAGAACGTGACAGAATCTCCGGGAACGCTCGGAGGAGAAGATTTTTCGATATATCTTCAGAGAGTTCCAGGCACATACCTTCTGCTCGGTACGTACAACAGAAAGCTCGGATTTACAAACATGTTACATACTCCCGAATTTAATTTCAACGAGAAAATACTGGGCAGGGGATCTGCTCTGATGAAAGAGGCAGTGCTCGATCTGCTCGTTGACAGGAGCTGGATGTGATGCACTCGTCATTCTCATCAGGACCAGGTGCCGCGTAGCTGCCTGCAGACTTAAAGGAGAAATGGTTTTTCTGCGATTCCCCATATGCGCATATAAACAACCTAGGTGATATCGCCAGGCTGTAAAGCCGTCAGAGCGGAGAAGGTGCGGCAATGCCTGCGCGGCGCCTCATGCGATAAGCCGGTCCGCCTGTCAGCGATCCGGGCAGCAGTGGAGGCATGTTGTGCGATGAAACGATCGAAGAGCGGGAGGCAGACGCATTCCGTTCAATCTTTTCAGTCCGGAGTCGAAGGTATCGTCAATTCTGGCGATTACAGGACGAGGTCATATCTTTCTGCAGGCGAAGTGTCCGATATGCTCGGCATCGGTCTCAATGTCATATACCGTTCAGTCCGAAACGGAACACTCCGCAGCACAAGGTCTGCGAGCGGACAGCACAGGTTCAGCATCAGGGACGTTGAGGCGTTTGACACATCTGCGCTGCGGAGATCGGCATCCACTCCGAACTCCGGGATGGGCCGGCATCAGAAGAGTTATTCGCTAGAGGTGAACGGAACACTGCAGAGGGTAATCGCATCCAGTTCACAGTCCATGTCTGAACTCGGGGACGGAAGTGTG
>JAKABN010000189.1 GCA_021796895.1 Thermoplasmata archaeon
CACCACTTAAAATCAGTGGCCTGGAGCTGAACTTTCAAAGACGATGCTGTCTTCAGCGTCCGCTACGATGGACCGGCTTCCAGCCTCCTCTCTGAGGGTCCGAGTGAAGAGCCATAATTGCAGGCGACATTCTGTGGCCGGCCGTTAGATTCAAATGCTGAACAATTTTCTTTGCCATGCGAGATTCTGTATGACTTTTTTGATTTTAAATGAGGTCCCAGGCATAAATGAATTTGAAATGACCAAACACTGAGATTCCACCGGATGACGGTAAGAGGGAGGTTCTGAAGGGCGGCCTGTTCAACCAAAGAGTAAACTTGAATGACAGGAGTCCCCGGTTTCACTCATACAACACTGCTGGCAAACAGGGATAATGAGCACCATGCACATTTTTGTACATCGATACGATGTATTAAATAAGTGACCGCGAATGGAATTATTGCCTTCCGAGTGGAGGGCAATAGCTTAAACAAGGAAGAATTTAGATGGAACAGAGCAAGGAAATGACAAAAATAGCTGATTTGACGCCCGAATCCAAGAGCGTCAATGTGATAGCCAAGGTGCTTTCTGTAGGGGAACCGAAAGAGATCCCCTCCAAGTTTGGACCTTCGAGAAAGGTGGCAGAAGTGCCAATAGCAGACGAGTCTGGCAGCGTTGTACTGAGCCTCTGGCAGGACCAGATAGGCACAGTGTCTGAAGGCGAAACTATCCAGATAGAAAACGGATATGTTTCACTGGTAAAGGGACACATCAGGGTGAACGTGGGAAAATACGGAAAGATAATGAAGAGCGAAGTAGACGTTTCCGATCCCAGCACCGCAGTGAACGTAAGCGACAAGGAATACGAGCAGCCGGAGAGGCGTTCGTTCGGCGGCGGGGACAGGCGCGGCGGAAGGCCTTCCTACGGCGGCGGCGGCAGACGGGACGACAGATCCAGAAGATTCTGAAGTATCCCGCCACCTGTTATCGAGCCGCTGCAAGGGCGGCCAAACCCCTTACCTGATTTTATCATTTTTTAGTGATTAGCGAGCTTATTCTTGCTCGCCAGCGCGTATTGGTTTAGTCGATGCACCAGGCGCACAGCCACCGCTCAAACGTTTGAGAAGCAGTTGATGGTGATGACCATCTATCCTAGCAACGCCATCCGGAAACAGAGTGGAGTATTGTGATGGTCTCTACGGCCTGAAGACCGGGGAATGCGCTATCGATTCTTTCAGGCTGAGTTGACTATTCCTTCAATTTCCTGCATCAGGCCCTTTTCCACATGTTCAGTCCAGAGCATTTCCGAAATGTCCAACGGAATAAACAGCGCAGACAGAAACAAAGTCTCCAGCGCCATAACGCCCAGATTCTGCACCCATTTACCCACACCCATTGTCAGCTTTGTTCCTTCAGGTACCTGTTCGAAGGTAATGACCAGCGCCCTTTCAGCGGCAATAATATCCCTGAGAATGCCGCCCTTCTGCGCCTGGATGACACCCCTGTTCGTTTCTGACCTCTGCTGGACTTTCCATCCTTCCTGCTGAAGATGATTGTATACTGCCTGAGTTAGCGCGTTTATATCCGTAACTTTGCTGTAGGTCTTTTCCTTCTTGAAGAACGACATATCATTGACCACCTTTTATTGACAATTCACATGGTTTATGTTATTAATAGATCTGGTTTTAAGCGAAGTCACGACTGCGCCTGTGTGCAGCATTGCCGGTTCCTGCACTGCATCGACGAAAAATACTAGGCGGAAAACTCGTCGTCTGAATTACGAATTACGCCAAAAACAGAAGAAATTAAGCGGTTTGATGGAAGGGAGAAGTGTCAACTCTACCCTTCGGTAATCTTGATTGCGCCGGTAGGGCATACAGGTACGCATGCCATACAGTATACACATTCCTTTTCCCTGACCGGGTCGCACTTATCTGTCCTGTATTTGGCATAGAGTTCCTTGTCGTCTGCTATCTTCTTGTCGTTGTTGACACCCATCTGACCCGGGTTGAGGAACCACTCATATAGAGTCACTGGGCAAACATCCATGCATTCCCCGTCGGCCACGCACGCTTCCCAGTCCACAGCAACGTTTGTGCCATGTATGCCAAGTTTTGTGGGATACGGCTTTCCCTCGGCATCAGTCCTCTGCAGACCCTCGGCTCTGACTTCATGCTCCGTATCTGCATAGGTCTTATGCGGACTTGTAACTGGATAGTGTTCCTGGTCGTTCAGAAAATTTTCATCAATCGGCTTTGGCTTGTAATCAAGGCTTTCCAGGTCAACCATACATATACCTCTGTTTGTCGTGTTTCTGTAAAAAGTAATGGCTTATTAATATTGTGCTGGGAAAAACAAACGCGATTGCAGCCTCAATCGCTCCAGAGTCTGTTACAGCGCTGTCTGCAGGAATCCGTTAGTATTTTTCGAACGCGTCGCCCCTTGGATCGAATCCGGGCGTTACAGTTTCAGAAACCATGATGCCTTGAGCGTGACCCATCATGCTGTTGTTGTCCTCCACGGGCTCTGCACGTTTCAGCTCTAGACTCTTCTCCGCATATAGCGTCGATCCGGAGTAAATTGATGCGGGAAAGCAGAAGCGCGGCGCTGAGATTGCTTGCTGCAAATCCTCGCCCCTGTCTATGATTCTAGATACAATCTGCATATTCGTCTGCGGCTGCACGTCCCCTCCCATGGAGCTCAGGTACAGCGTTTCTGGTCCCTTCAGCACTGTGGCCATAAGTGTATGAAATGTCTTTTTGTGAGGAGCCACACGGTTGTGGTGTGCGCTGTCCAGAGTAAAATACGAGCCCCTGTTGTTCATATTTATGCCTGTACCACGAATTGAATGCCCAGAACCAAAACCCATGTAGTTGCTCTGGATCGCGCTGATGCCTGCCTTGCCGTCATAGACGGAAAACGCCGTCGTGTCAGAAAGAGAGTCGGCGCCCGCACCGCCGGCGCTTTCTGCCACATAATCGAATTCCGGAGATAGGAGTCCGGAAGGCAGTGCTACAACTTCAGGATCCCCGATGAACCTCGATCGGTACTGATATGCAATGTGCATCGTTGATATGAGTGCTTCGTAATAGTCCTCCTTTTTCATTGATGACAGCGACTGTCTGGAAAGCATGTTCATCCAGAAGAGCAGAGTTGCACCCTGACTGTTGGGAGGGTTAGTGTAGACGGTTCTTCCACGATAAGTAGTGCTTATCGGATCTACCCATTTAGCCTCATACTCATCCAAATCCTGGAACCTTATCAGACCCCCTTTTGACAGCATATCCGCCTCTATCAATCTGGCCAGGGCACCGTGATAGAATGAGTGCCCACAGTCCCTGGATATGGTGTCCAGTGTACGTCCCAGTTCCCTCTGATAAATTGTGCCGTTTCTTGAAACGCCGCGATATATTCTTTCCCAGTCGCTGTCGGCGTTCTTTGCCAGGTCAATGGAATTGAACAGGCTGTCCTGTACTCTGAAA
>JAKABN010000190.1 GCA_021796895.1 Thermoplasmata archaeon
CAAAAATGCTTTACGGAGATGCGCAGGAGACCGTGGGCAGGCTCGTGCAGTCGCTGAAGAAGCTGTGATGCCGCTGTTCGGCAGCTGAAATTCAGAACCTGCCGCCGCGGCGTGCATGTGCATTCTCCGATGCACGAGCTGCCGAAGCACCGATATACTCAAGGCATTCAGCCGCACACGAATTCAGCACTGATTCCATGTCTCCTTCTGTGTTAAGTCCGGCGGCGCCTGCATGTCCACCGCACGTGCCTCCGAATCCACTGGCGATCCTGCCAAAGAGAGTCACAAGATTGATTGATGCACGAGCCGCCCGCTCCCCTGTGCGGCCCGTTACCCTGACGGCGCCTTCGGACGAGGAGGCCACAAATGCCACATCGCAACCTGCGCCTATAAGTGCAGAAGCGACGCTCGATTCATAGGCCGATGTGTGGCTGCAGCACACCATGTATCCGCCGGCCGTCCTGAAGACCATTCTCTGCATGCCTTTCAGTATTGCGGTTTGTTCCGCACTTTCCCTGACAATCTCTGTCCGCGCCACCAGTTCCCCGAGTCCTGCCTCCGCTATCTCCAGCATTGAGGCGCATTTTCTGAGTGTCTTCGCCGTGCCCCTCCTGAAGCGCCCCGTGTCATACAGCATGCCGAGTACCAGCAGTTCTGCGGCCTTACAGGACGCAGTCAGGCCGCACTCTTCAATTATCTCGACAATGATTTCAGAGCACGACGGTGCAGCAGGATCTATGATGTATGCACGCGCACCGAAGTCACCGCTGCTCTGATGGTGGTCGATTATGAAAATCTCCCTGTCTCCGATACCGGTATATTCTGCAATCCTCGAACCGCTCGTGTCCACAAAGACAATCCTCCGGATCGCCGGCGGCGGTGTTTCAGCGGACGTCTGCACTCCATAGTTTTCTGCGGCAGCCGAAGCAATTCTATCCATGCCGAACGGCGCCCATAAGTAATCTATGCCGAATGTCGACGAAAGCGCATAAGCGGATGCAAGGCAGTCGACGTCCGCGCCTGGATGCAGCGCAATCGCCGAGGGGGTGCCGTCGGCAAGCAGTTCTGCCATGGAGGAGGCACTGCATGCCGATCCGTTTATCAATTTCCTTCATCCTTCTTCGGTCCGAGCTCCCTGCTCAGCTCTTCCTGAAGCGACTGGTATCTCTCGCGGAAATGCTTTTCCTGTCTTTCGATGGACTTGACCCTGATGTCCAGAGTTTCCCTCTGCTCTGTGAGTTCCTTTGCGACGCTTTCCCTGTCCTTCGCCCTTACCATGATAGCACCTATGTTCTTGTAGATGGTGGCATCAGGCTGAAGGTTCTTCAGTTCCTCCTCCGCCTTAGTCACTTCCTTCAGCTGGGCCTCGAGCTGGTATCTCTGGCTTGAGAGCACCTGGATCTGCTGCTGCAGCTGCTGATACTGATTTATCTGATTCTGTAATTTCGGACTTATGTCATTCATTGATACACCACTGCCTTTTCTATCTTCTTCAGCGATTGGAGAAGATACAGCTCCTCTAAATAATTGCCTGAGACTGTCTGTGCATGTTTTCCCGGCCGCCGCCTGTCACCGCTTCAGAAGTCACCGCCGGGCGACATCCTGAGCACGCCCAGTGCAACATTGGCCCAGCGCATGTAAGAGTTAAGGGCCGCCCTGAGCGAATGCATATCCTCCGCCTCGATTATCAGGCACATCTGATCGCCGCTATTCTCCCAGCCGACTCTGCACTTCCGCATTTCTTCGGTCTCGGGGCCAAGGGCCCTCTTCAGAAACGCTCCCTGCTCTCCAGGAAGACAGATGGAGAGCCTGTGCGGAAATTCCTTCATTTTGCTATGAGCTGTTTCTTTACGCTCGGCCTGTCCTTGACGAATATCTTGGACCCGCACTTGTCACACTGCAGACCGACCGTGTTTACGCCGGATCTTATGGGCTCACCGCACTTTATGCATTTGTACATTATTTCGCTTCCTCCTTTGTTTTGCCCTCTGCTTCCTTCTGCGACGTCGTTATGTCCCTGAACTGACCCACATAAGCTCTTGCCGCATACTTGTAGCTGCAGTGGCTGCACTGATAGATCGCGGTGGACTTCCTCTTAACCGAGATGGCGCCGCATTTCGGGCACGCCATGCCCTTTGCCGCCTCGCGTTCCACTTCAAGTATCCTCGCCCTGATGCGCACTCCGTACCTAGGACCGAATCTCGCGACAGATCCAGATTTCTTTGCCGAATTGGACAAACCAGCACCTCACATTTTTTCTCTGATGATCTTGCCTGCTTCCGCAGACATTGTTATTGCCTTCCTGATTTCTTCGTAGGTGAAATGTCCTGCGCCGCCCTTCTGCATCGCCCTTATATCTCCGTTCTCGTCTGTTGCAACGGTCAGTCTTGCGGATGACACTTCCTCCTCTTCGAGAGTTGGATCAAGGAGCAGCTTGTCCCCGATTTTTACAGTGGTGCAGGATACCGGAAGGGAAGTCAGTTTCAGCGGGAAATCTTCACCTTTTCCGCGGCGCTTTGCCGGAACCATGGTGTGTTTTAGAGCAGAAACAGCCCCAATCGAGGCGGCATCGAACAGATTGCCGTCATAGTCCAGGGGATATACATCAACATACAGTATCCACACTTCCTCCCCGGGCTTGACACAGAGCGCTTCCAGATCTATCATCTGACTCTCCCTGATGCCCCTGTCCACCACGCGTGAGAGTTCTATGGCCGAGGGAGAGGGTGGTCCCGTTTCGAAATTTCCGGATGCCATGGGTATGAGTTCAACGTTGGTTGTCAGAACTCCCTTGTTGGGTGTGTCCGCAAACGGTTCACCCACATCCATCTTTATGCCGACAGCGACTTCGGTCTCGCCAATTTTCAGCCTGACGGAACCCTCGGCGCTTTCAGCAATACCGTTATCAATGGAAATCTGTCTGAATTCGTCAAATCTGCGACCGTCTGTTCTTGTTCCCCTGGAAAGCACGTTCGATATGTGTCCTCTCTTCACGTCTGAGAGCGGACTCCTTGCCGTCATGATCAGTTCGCCTCCTCTGTGTGCTGCTCTGCTTCTGCGTCGACTACCCCGTATTTTCTTTTAAGCGCTTCCTGTTGAAGGCCATAAATGTGCGTGCATCCTCCCTTTGCGAGCTCTATTGCCCTGTCGAATTCCTCCTGCGTCAGATGGCCGTCCATCTGCAGCAGCAATATTTCGCCGGTTCTCGGAAGATATGCAAGCGGAAGGTCAGCCTCTCCAAAGTTGTCCTCTTCCTTGTTAAGGTCAAGCACCACCGTGCCGGCCACCTTTCCTGCAGCACAGGCAGGGACAAGATCCCTCATCGGTATGCCTGCATCAGCCAGTGCCACTGACGCGGCGGTGAGTCCTGCACAGCGCGTTCCCGCATTCGCCTGCAACACTACTATGTACACATCAATTGAAGTTCTAGGGAACTGCTCCACGAAAACGAC
>JAKABN010000191.1 GCA_021796895.1 Thermoplasmata archaeon
TCTTTTCACATATTCTGTTCAAATTGTCTGACGGATCAACGGCAACAGCAAGCGAAATGGCAGCGCAGGCATTGATAGGCGGAAGTCCTGCGATGCTTCCGGGAGTGAATCAGGAATGAGTGAAGCAGAACGAGTCGCACTGTGCAAGCAGCTCCTGCCGGGCTTGAGGTGGCTCGGCCCTGTCACGGGCTCTGAGCGAGTAGAGAAGGAGCGACCGGAAACAGAGAAGGTATCCGCACATGCGCAGGCTCCACTTTCCGAGACTCAGCTGTTCCTCTACGACAACACAAACGGGTCCAGTGTCAAGCTGCCCCTGGGCGGATTGACGGACATAATCCGCGAGCTCATCTCGGGACAGAAATGCAGAGTGCTGATCACGAAACAGGACAGGATGCTCAGGGCTGTTATTGAAATTCCGGAGGAGCAGTTATGAAGATATTTGTCTGCACTGCACCCAAGTGCAATCAGGAGTTCACGGACCCTATGGCAGCCAACTTCCATGAGTTCATGGAGCACCCGTCGCTTGGGCTTTGCATTGAGCGAAGGGAAGTGGCGCAAAAGGAGGTTGCGAACCATGGGATATGAGAACGCGTTGCATGATGAATCGGCGTCTTACTACAGTTCTGCCTTCAGCCTGAACGAGTACCAGAAACTGGCTTCGGTCACCGCCAATGGAATTAAGAATCCCACCGACAGGAAATTCAATGCATTCCTGGGAATAGTGGGCGAAACAGGCGAGCTCGCCCAGAATGCCTACAAGCTCACGACTAAAAAAAGCAGCTTTCACAGACAGTACGAGGAGTTCATGCAGTCACTCGTGAATTTCGGGGACTATGCCGAGGAAGTCAAGCACAGTCTCTTCCACAAGCATCCCGCCAACTACAAAATCAAAGCTACCGAGCTGACAAAGGAGAATCGCAAAGAAGAGCTTGGCGACGTTCTGTGGTACGTGACCTGGCTGTGCACTGAGTTTGGTTTTACCCTCGAGGAGGTAGCGCGACACAATATCAGCAAACTGCAGAAGCGCTATCCTGACGGCTTCGACCCAAAGAGAAGCATCAACAGGATGGAGGCGAATGAAGGATGACATTGACTGAATCGCACAATCATATACTCGACGCAGCGCTATTCGAGTGTGATCCGCAACGCCGCAGAGAACTTGCGCATCTACGGACGGATGTACTGCTTGCGATAACTGAACCGTTTTGGAAATATTTTTGTCCATCTCAATTGCCGAAAGAGGATCCCGCAATCAACTCAACCCCCACCGTTGTGGAATTATCGGGATCCTCCGGCATAAACAAAAGGTGATTGAATGACTGAAAAAATGTCCGATATCCATATTGAAATAACATTCGTCCCGATAACGCTCAATTGCTCTGCGCTTAAGATTCCCAACGGTGACACTAAAGGAGAGAAGTGCGGGGCAGAATCGAACTGGTTCGTATGTATGTGCCCCGTATGCTCTAAGTGTCTTAGCAAAATATCGTTGAAAGTTTTCGATCAACCCTTCAGTGATTTTCTATCAGAATTTGCAACAGCCAATCCACATCTGTTCCCATCTGAGCATCATGCCAAAGAATGGGTCGCAGAACGATTGAATGAGGTGATTGAATGACTAAATATGTCTGTCTTCGATGTCCTGAAGGTGAATGGCCGTTAGGAAAGATTTTTGATACTGAAAATGAACTTAAAGAACACTTTGATTCGATACATGGGCATACACCCGAAGAAGTCGATCCACCCGTGCCATGTGCTTACTGTGAAAGCCCGAATATCAGACGTGCAACGAGACTGGTGAGGGATCCTTATCTCGCCAATCCGCAATTGCCAATCTGCGATGAATGCTATATATCAATCAATGAAGCAAGGGAATATTCTGAAGACAATGGCAGATTTGAGGATCCATGCCCAAGTTGCGGTGGTACGGGACAATACGACGATGTGATGCCATGCGAGGACTGTGATGGGACGGGTGTGATTGAATGACCGGCAAGCCTGGTCAGCACATGATGCTGAAGGCAGTGGTAGGATGAAACTCAAAGCTGGCGAGGATCCATCACGCATGGGAGCCTGCACTTCGTGCGGAAAGCAGTGCATCAGGCGTCCGCTCGGTGGCCGATGGCTATGCTACGAGTGCTACAGAACCGAAGAAGCATCACGCAAATACGGAAGCGCCGAAAGAGGAATGCGATGAAGAAACGCAAGCATATCTTGTTCAAACTGTTTGACTATGACAACAAAAAGGAAACATGTGAGTGCTGTGGGACCGAGAGTATCCGTATGCTAATGTTTAAGTTCATATATGATAGCGATTGGCTATGCGCATATTGCATCAGAAATTGTGCAAGCGTGGACAGAGTGTGGTTACACAATGCTAAACCTGAACCCAAATCATAGTTTTGGCGCCTCTGGCATCAGTGAATACACAACGATAAATTTCTTCTTCTCAAAGCTGTAGACAACGCCAAGTTCACGCAGCCGATCCGGCGCTTTTCCGTTCCACTTTCTATTGCCTGTTATGTCGAGGCGCATTGCGTCTTCTGCGTCTGGCGACTTCTGCAAGACCACCTGCAACACTGCTTCAGGCTCGATGTCCTCAACATATCTGAGTGAGGTATGCTCATGCAAGGGTGCGGACTGGGTTGTCTTCGTCACCCAACGGCCACGCTCGAACTTTTTCATGCGTTGCTCGATATAGTAGGCGTCCCCTTTGCGTGTACGGATCGTGGTCATTTAATTATGCCTGCCTTTTCAATTACTGTAATCATTTTCGAAATAATGAAATATAACACAACAGTGAAGAAGAATGTCAGCATCCACCTATCTGCAATCAGGTTCGCCGGTTGGTGTGGTGCGATCATAACCTGAATATCCATCCATAATAAGTAGGCGATCACTACTGCAATCTCACCCAAAAGTACAAGCAATAACAGGTCAAATACCCGTTTCGTCAATCGAGTCATGAAATATTACCTGCCTTTTTAACTATTACCATGATTTCGTCTATCGCATAGAGCAAACCACCCATGGACAGGCATCCCACTGTTGCGCTATATCCATATCCGAATGCTGTTTGATGAGGTGTCCAGAAGACATCAGCCATGGCAATCACCATAGCTAAAAAGGACACAGCTGCCACGATCAGACATGCAAGTGAAATTGATTGAAAGAGCTTTTTCCCTGTCTGACTCATCACAATGGAAACGCTTTCCCATCCTAAATAACTATTGATGATTTTTTTCCTCTATAGTACCATATGCCCTTCAAAGATGGGAATTTTTTTTCAACCCATGAAGGAGGGACGAGGAAGATTCGTAAAATGGCGATTTTGCGAACTATTATAAGGTTGGAAAGCATTTCCACTGTACGAAGTGGATCTGATGAAGTGGACTGACATACCAAACAGGATTGCTTTTGTATTCTATGCCCTTGTTGTATCGATCGTAT
>JAKABN010000192.1 GCA_021796895.1 Thermoplasmata archaeon
CGATTTACATTGTCGGCCGACAGAGCTATGCACTCCTGTATTCCGGAATCGTTCAGATAACTTCCGCTGAATATGAAACTGTTTGACGACGAAACGGAAATCACGGCATAGGATGCTCCTTTTGAATAGTTTGAATCTGAAGATGTTGCAGAAACGAAGACGTCATTGCTCATCAGAACATCTTTGCTGGAGTTAATCCAGATGAGCGCGCCCTTCCCGTAAAATCTGCTGAGATGTAGTGAAATTACACTCGTGCCGATCGAATTCATTATGGGTCCCGTTGCTGAAATCACCGAGTCATTAACACCAATCGACGAATCCTGGATTTCCATCAGCGTTCTTGAGAAATTCGCGGAAGAGTTGTCGTCGATGTTGCTGCCGTTTATGCTTATCTGCGCTCCTGCAAATTTCATGGAGAAAGCGCCGTAGTCGCTCACGGCATTATTGAGGCGCATCTCAGTGTTGGTCAGAATCACCGTCGAATTGACGAACGAAAGTGAAATCGGATTAGAAAAGGTTGAGTTAATGATAATCATCTCATTGTAGGCAGAGAATGTGACGTTGCTGTACGTCTTATTTGCAGACACGTATATCGTATTGAGCGTTCTTGACGAACCTGCGTATGGTCCCACGGGCAATATTGCATGGTCGGTTGCAGCTCTCTCAGCGTTTACTGCAGGGAAAAATTCTGTCTTTGTGTGTCCTGCTGGAAGATGAAAATCCTGCATCTTAGGCTGCTGGGCAATTTGCGCCGAAGACACAAGCATGCATATTGTCAAAATCAGAATTTTCAGTTTATTCTGCAAGAGCGTGCTTCTCCATGTCTCCTTGACTGGCCCAACGCATGTTGTAATGATAACTTTTTGCAGTTCGTTCTACCGGCGTAAAACTCTAAATAAGTGCATTCTCTGCATCCCTTTTGAGTGCTGGAATTTCCAATGTCTGTTGCTGATGAAGTAGTGAAAAAAGCCCTCTGGTTCTACCACGATGAGGTGAAGGACGCAGAAGTGTATGGCAGTCTTGGAGCAAGGGAACAGGGCAGTGAGAGAGGCAAATTTCTCAGCCAGCTTGGGGAGATGGAAAAGGGGCATGCTGAATTCTGGAAGGAATTTCTGCGGAGACACGGTGGCGGCGACCTGGATTACAAATATCCTTCATACAAGCGGCGATTCATACTGCTGCTTCGCAGGATCATAGGCCTTCCCATGGTTATTCGCCTCTTCGAAAGGGGTGAAGAAGCTGTTATTAAGGAATACAGCGAATTCCTGTCTACACAGATAATTGATGAAGATGAGCGGAAACAGCTTCACAGCATAGTCACAGACGAAATACTCCATGAGGAGTACTTTGCAACGCAGTTAAGCGGTATGTCCAGCAGGCTTGAGTCAATCAGAGATGTGTTCTATGGAATGAGCGACGGTCTCGTTGAAGTTCTCGCCGCTGTAGCTGGGCTCGTGCCGATAGTCAAAACACCGATACTGGTAGCGGCTGGCGGGCTGGTCGTGGGAATTTCCGGGACGCTTTCGATGGCCATAGGTGCCTATATGTCCACAAAGGCACACGTGGAAATAGGAAAGAGGCAGACAGACAGGGTCGCAAGGGAGATCGAACTCGTGAGTGTCGAAGAGCGGATCGAACGGTTGAAAACACTCTTCCAGAGCATGGGCTTCGAAGAAGCGTACATCAAGGAAGCCGCAGAGTCCATGGCTCGCAACGGCAATGTATCGACGGAGTTCTATGTACGAAACAAACTGGGCAGATCGCCTGTGAGCGACGAGAATCCGAGAAGGGCAGGACTGCAGACCGGCCTCTTTTACCTGATAGGATCGGCCTTCCCGATACTTCCCTTTGCTTTTGTCGGCGGCATGACCGGTCTCATTCTGTCTGTAATCGCGGTTGCCGTGGCACAGACCGTGGCCGCCACTGTGATATCTCTGTCCTCAGATACTTCGGTACTGAAGAAAGTGCTAGAAACTGTAGGATTGACACTCGGTGCAGCCGCGGCAACATTCGTGCTCGGAAACATAATGTTCGCGCTGCTGCATCTGCCTGCGGTTCCGTGACGGAACAAAGACTGCCGTGATATTCCTTGCGCCCGTTCTGATTGCCTGCGTGTGCCTTATTCCCGCGTCATGGAATAATTTCTTTTCTTCCATACTACTGTGTAGCCACCGACTGCCCTCAGGAATGCGGTGACCGAAATGAGTGTATATACTCCAATCGAAACCGGAAACAGCAGGGCCATATACGCGGGGCTTTCCGTTCCAATCTGGAATATGAGCATCCTGAGCAGGATGAATGTTATAGACATCAGGGCTATAACCAAAAGCAGAAAATTTGCTCCGGCTGCCGAGAAATACAGCATCCAGAAAGGAAGATAGAACGTGAGCACAAGATAGAGAATACCTGCAAGATGAACGTGGTATTTTCTTCCCACTTCCCCCTGTATGTCTCTCACCACTCCCTCCCAGAGTTCGCCTCCGTTCCTGTACATCCTCGTGCTCAGATAGCCGCTGGCCCAGTAAAATCTTATTTTCATGCCATTTTTCCTGAAGAGTTTCGCGAGATTCACATCTTCAACGATCTTTCCGCTGATGGCACGGTGCGTTCCGCACTTTTCATACGCCTTCCTGTCCATCATCATGTATTGTCCATTGGCCATGGCCCTGCGACCCCTGTCCCTGTTCATCAGCGGGGGCATGTAGAGGAGCATGATGAACTGCGCGAATAAGGGCAGCATGAGCTTCTCCCAGAATCCTTTCATGACCATCCTGGGTCCCAAAGAAAGCAGGTCTGCCCTTTCATGAGACATCGACATGACTGATTTGGAAACGGTTTCTGGCGACAGCACCATGTCTCCGTCGACGAAGAGCAATATTTCACCGATCGATGCTCTGTATCCCAGATATGCCCCCCAGTTCTTGCCCGTCCATCCGGCGGGTCGTTCCTCTTCCCTTATTGCCTTTATCCTGTCGCCGTAGCTCTGCAGTATGTCCCACGTTCCGTCCTCGGAATTGCCGTCTGCAACAATGACTTCAAGCCGACTGTAGTCCTGGTTAAGCACGGAATCGATGCAGCCACGTATGTCATCCTCCTCGTTGCGGCAGGGAATTATAACGCTGACAGTCTTCATCGGCAAACGCGACATCCGTTCGTCGGTTTCGGGTAGATGGTCATCGATGCTGTCGACGTTTGTTGCAAGCAGAAACACCGTCCCCAGTGAAAGGAAGGAGTAGACGGCGAAGAACGCGAAAAGAAGAAATTCAGGCGTAATCAATTGCACGTGTCTGAACAAATTCACTGCATATTTATCGTTTACCCGGCAATTACAGCTGGGACGCCGTATGCGCATCGTTTACTGGCGTCTGCAGTCATGGCTCGTGTTCCTCCGGAATTCTCAAGAATGCAGGGCATTTCCGCCAGTGTCTGAAAAGATTGAAT
>JAKABN010000193.1 GCA_021796895.1 Thermoplasmata archaeon
TTTCCGGAAGCACGTTGTGCAGGAAGAGATAATTTCCTCCGGGCGGCTTCGGCAGAATTGCGTTTGCAGGGCTGTAGGGAAGAAGAAACGCTCCGGAAATCACAACGAGCGCCACGAACAGTGCCGCAGGTTTGACCTTAATCCTGCCGATTCCCGAAATGCGCAGTGACCTCTCCTTCATGCCCGACAGTCCGAGCAGAGCTGCAAGCATATACCCCGGAGCATACAGCGCGGCATACTGATAGTAGTACGGAGTGAAGTTATTGAGATCCGTGCTGAAGAGGGCGAACAGACTGTATGGCACGGAGAGCAGAAGAAACGCCGCACTCTTCCTCGTGAACGCGACAAATGGCAAAATTGGCAATACTATGAAAAATAGCTTCCAGAATATGTCATATGACAAAGCGGCCACCGCCGCTCCCGGCGACAGGCTGAAAGGCACATACTTCAGTAAAGTGTCGGCGCCGAATGCTACCACAATGGCCAGCATTAAGAGCAGGGGAAGTATTGCGACGGCCGCATCGTATCTCATTGAAATGCGTGCGTTATCTCTCGGAAAAATGGGAACTTTTCCAATTCTGATTTTGCAGTCTTCGTATACGAGAATGCAACCGGCAATTGTGACGACAACCGGCGCCAGAGCGTCAGTCAGACACGACAGTCCCAGAAAAATTGCCGACGGCCCTGCCCTTCCGGTCATGCGAAAGTAGAGACCGGTGAAAAACAGCGTCGGAAAGAGGGCCATGAAATGGAAATCGAACCAGTTGATGCCCGCAACCGGAAAATACAGCAGGTAGGCGAGGGAAACCATCAGCGCTTCCCTGTCCCGCACTATTCTCTTTGCCATGAGGTACAGCGGCAATGCTCCCGAACCGATCCAGAAACTCTGAAACATCAGCAGCGCGGCCTGACTCGGATAGATGTAATAGAACGGAGCAAGGAGCAGATATATCGCCTTCTCGGGCAGAACCACAAAATTGCCATGGAAGACGGACCAGAGCAGGTATGAACTGACGCCAAGGTCAAAAACAGTCGCGTGATATGTGTAGAGTTTGGCAGTCGATATAAGCGACCATACAATGCCGTAGGCAATCACGGCAGCAGAAGCGATCGGCGCGAATCTGTCCGCCCTGACGAACCCTGTGACAGCGTTTCTCAATCTGGAAAACGCAGGGAATAATGATGCCGGCATCTATTCTATATTCTCAATCTTTGATGATAACCGTTATGGTAGTGCAATCACGACATGATAACGTAACAGAGGACGGTATCGATGCTACTGCGTTGAGTGATCCATCTATTTCGAATGTTCAAGCCTCGTCTTCTGCTCCAGCCGCAGTCCGCAGTATCTGTACATTGCGTCGTAGAAGGGGAACTGCAGCTTCATGTTTTCGTGGTCGTCCTTTGCCAAATCGCGGAAGCCGAGTGCTGCCGCCTCGAGTCCAGGTGATTCTGCAGGTGAGCCGGGCACATTTGCGTCTGCCCCTCTCACGATCTTTGCCAGCTCCAGGAGGGCAGCATCTTTCAGTCCGTACTTCCTTATTATTGCGTCAAAGCTGACGTACTCATTGCCACCGTCCCTGTAGTGTGTAAGTTCCACACCCGGCACATCGAACGGAATCGCGTTCTCCGCTGCCGCCGTCGACGATACCTTCTCTGCAGGCACAAAAATGAACTTGGCATCTTTGTCTACGAATCTGCTGATCAGCCAGGGGCATGCTATTCTGTCAACCTTCGCCCTCTCCCTTGTCACCCATTTCATGTTCACGTGTATGGTATATTCGTTTATTGACCTGAAAATCTTTTCCATGGCTTTCCTGAATGGTTCGCCCTCGTCTTGAATCCGGGATGAATAATCAGAGGTGCTGCAAATCATTTTCCGAGAAGATCATTCACATCCCATATATCAAGGACATTGCTTGTAAGCCCCTTCCTGTCAGGAACGAAGAGTATCTTTTTCTTCACGTTGAAACCGCCGAGGTTTTTTTCAACTTCATGAATGTCAACTCTTTCTCTCCACTTAACCTCCAGAATTGCCTGCGGTTTACTGAACCTCAGAAAAACACCGTCTGCGTTGACGGACTCGATGATCTGTTCTTCCATCCCGAGAATTCCGGCTATTCTTGACCTCACCTCATCCTCAACAAGGAATGGCATTAATTCCCTGATTTCAGTTCTTATTTCAATTGGAGTTACATCCCTTTCGGCTATGCCGTACTTTTCGTTCAGATAATAGAATAAAGACATTAAAGGAGAACTGACCCTGTACTGAAACCTGTTCTTACCATACACTTTGAGCCTTCTGACCAGTCCAAGCTTCAGCATATTGTTCAGATAGGGCTGTATCAGACTCGGATCGTCCTTGCGGATGAGTTTTCTTGCATACAGTATTGAAGAGATTTCTGAACTGACGTAATGCCTCGAAGCTACTGCGGATAAAATGGCTTCATATGTTGCGGAAAGATGCCTTTCTTCCTCAGAAAATATCTCTCCGATAAGTGAGGGTATTGTGTTGGCAGAACCAATTATTATGTTCGTCGTCAGATCCAGAGAATCAGTAACGCCTTTTTCATAGAACTGGATCGCCAGTGGCTCACGCATAATCACGGAAGATTCAAGTCTGAATCTGTTACTTCCCTTAATCGAGAGAATGACATCATCAATATCTATAAGGGAGATATTGAACTCCTTGAATTTTCCAAGTATTGGCGACCTGCTGCTGAGAAGGCGTTTTGAAAGCCATAAAGTTGAGCTGAGTATCAGAACTCTGCCACTTTGTGGTAGATAATGAAGGAAGTCCAGAAAAGTTTGTCCTAATCTTTGAAATTCATCAATAACGACAGTCCTGTCTGAAACTCTTCTGAGCAACGACTGTAATGTCTCCCCGGAAATTGCATTCCCTTCATTGTCTATTATGGTTCTATCCCTGGTCACGAAGTAATAATCGTCAAATCCTGAGCATTCTCTTACTAGAAAAGTTTTACCGGTTTTTCTTCTGCCGTAAATGAATATCCAGCCGCCAGTGCTTTTCAACTCTCTGCACTGTTTTCTCTCTATAATCATGATTAGTATAATTGTCATTATACTTATTAAACATTTCTCTTACAGTGTGAGTGTTGTATACCATCGGCTATCGACCTCATTTCCAATTTCTCAACAAGGGCCGGGGAAATCGCGTGAAAAGCCAGTGTCTGAGGTGTTGCCCCCGGCTCAAATCTGTCATCCGCCAGTCTCCTGCAGGTTCAGAGATTCTGGCATCGGCCGAACTGTGGTATGAGTCTTCCGAAATCGCCGGTAATCAGCATGCCCGTTATAGCGACAGTCCTGAATGTGAACGCAGACTGATTGTAATCTGCCTCTGAAAATCTATGGGGTTGACATGAGCCGCCCGTGCTTAATGGTTACCTGCCCGAATCGAGTTT
>JAKABN010000194.1 GCA_021796895.1 Thermoplasmata archaeon
CTTGCCTGGCTCGGACGCAGTCCGGAGGTCCGCGCCTCGGTCGGATACCGGCTCCTCGCGGCCCTCGTCCGCGCGTTCCTGTTCGGCTCCCTGCGGTTCCACGTCGCCGCGAGTGGTCGCGAGAATCTCCCCTCCGGCGGTGGATACCTCCTCGTCGGTGCGGCCCACCGCGGCTGGATGGATCCCTTCCTGGTGCTCCACGCCCTCCCGGCCGCCCCCCGGGCTCGGCCTCATTCGTGAAATGCGTTTCACCTGCCTTCACCGTCTCGGGACTGCCATCATAGTATTCGGCAAACTCCCTGCCGGCTGTATTTTCTTCACCCGACTTCTCAAGCCACATTACTGATTCAGGGAGCCTTAGTCTGATAAGGAAGATAACGAGAGCCACAGCAATTACAGAGATTCCCAGAAGGAGTTTCTGGGAAGAGACGGAAGTAATTGCCACTATTGCAAGCGCCGTAGCGACGATACCGCCGACGTTCGTGAAATTCAGTTCGAGATACAAAGCTTTGGATCTGTGTTTTTTTGGAAAAAGTTCGTGGGTGCTGACCAGAATCGTGTTGTATTCCCCTCCTGCGGCAAGCAGCAGGATTGCAAGAGCAATCAGAATTTCGACAAAGTCGTATGCAGCAATCAGCACAAGAGCGCCAACGACATAGGTTGAGAGTGTAACATAGAACGTCTTCTTCCTGCCTATGCGGTCTGCAAGAGGGCCTGCGGCAATACCGCCCACAAGGAGCCAGAGCGGTGACCAGACAGAAATCAGGGCTATGAGGTATATCGGAAATTTCACCCAGGTTGTGGCGATGTACGGGAGCGAGTAAATGTATGCCTCTAGCAGTGTCCCAACACAAAAGGCAGTGAATATCCAGCTGTGAAGCGATGACCATTTCGCATTCTCTACATATGTGGAATAATCTGCCAAATGACCCCATCCGCGGTCATATCAGGCAGTCTATTTCAAATTTGGCTTTTGCGTCTTCACACCACTCCCGCTTAAGGCATGGGCGAATCGAAATGCTGGCATCAGACCTGGAATTTTGTTAAACAGTGATGAAACTTTGACATATCCCCCTGTTCAGGCAAATATGACGGGCCAATCGCAAAGTTCGACTATGTGTTTGTGTATGAGCCTGGCTGGTTATGGAAAAGGAGTGAAATAAGCATGGATGAAAAACCGAAAGTGGAAATTGATCTTCTGCACGACTATGTCTTCCGTGTTTCGTTCCCTGACGCGGACGGAACGACACTTGTCATGGACGAGCCGGAACCGCTTGGCAGGCTTGAGGGGCCCAATGCATCGAGGGTGCTCGCTGCTGCAATAGGGAACTGCCTGAGCGCTAGTCTTGCTTTCTGTCTGAGAAAGAGCAGGATAGACGTCAAGGGCATACATACAGAAGTGACACCGACGCTTGAAAGGAACAAGGAAGGCTACTGGAGAGTCACTAAAATGGATGTGAAGGTCAGGCCTGCTCTGGATCCGGAAGCTGAAGAAACAAGGGTAATTAGCAGCAGGAAACTTCAATACCATATGTGCTTATGTAGGGTCAAATGAAGTTGGCGGATTGGGCGCGGGAACAAGGCATAGATTACAAGACGGCCCATCGTTGGTTCCGTGCAGGGCAATTGCCCGTAAGGTCTGAACAGATGCCAACTGGAACCATTCCCGTCTATCCCACTCCGAAGAATGAAGGTGGTGTTGCCTTGTATGCAGGAGTCTCTTCACATGACCAGCGTGCGGACCTCAACCGCCGGAGCAACCGTCTCTCTCAGTACGCGGCAAAGCAGGACAAGCATGCAGTGGCGGTGGTGTCGGAAGTCGGGTCCGGGATGAATGGTCACCGGAAGCGTCTCCTGACGCTCTTGAAGGATCCTCTCGTGAGCGAGGTCATGGTGGAACACCGGGACAGGCTCACACGGTTTGGCTCGGAGTACACCGAAGCCGCGATGTCTGCCGCAGGAAGACGCCTCACGGTGTTAGACACTGCAGAAGTCGAGTATGACCTTGTGCGGGACATGACGGAAGTACTCACATCCTTCTGTGCGAGACTCTATGGCAGGCGTTCAGCCAGGAACCGTGCCAAGAAGGCGCTGGAGGCGGCAGGCAGTGCAGATTAACCGTGCATACAGAACAGAACTGAAGCCGAACAATGACCAGCGCACAATGCTGCTTAAGAGTGCGGGCACAGCGCGCTTCGCATACAACTGGGGACTTGAGAGGAAGAGAGATGCGATGGCGCTCAACAGAAAGCTCGCCGAAGACCGCACGCTGTCGGGATGCGATGACACCGACGTCAATGCAGCCCTGGACAATATGCCTGAAGTGCATTTCAATGTACCGAGCGCAATGGAACTGCACAGGGAACTCAACAGCCTCAAGAAAACAGGACTTGCATGGATGTACGAAGTGTCGAAGTGCGCACCGCAGGAGGCACTGCGCAATCTCGACGGTGCATTCGCACGCTTCTTTGACGGTGATGCCGATTTCCCGAAGTTCAAGTCAAGAAAGCACGGCTGTGGCTCTTTCAGGCTCACGGGGACAATAAATGTGTCTGGCAGTGCAATACAGCTGCCGCGCATCGGCACTGTGAGGCTGAAGGAAAGCAGCTACCTTCCGGCAGACGCGCACATACTCAACGCAACAGTTTCCGAACAGAGCGGCAGATGGTTTGTATCGCTCGCAGTCATTGAGGAACACACAGTACCGGAGAACAGCGGCAGTATTTGCGGTGTGGACCTCGGAGTCAAAAACCTTGCCACTGTATCCGACGGCACAGTATTCGAAAACCCCAGATCACTGTCCACATACATCAGGAAACTGAAAAGGCAGCAGAGAGAGGTGTCTAGAAAAGTAAAAAGGAGTAACAGCCGCAGAAAAGCAGTGCACAGGCTGAACAGAACACACCTGAAGATATCGGACATGCGCATGGACGCCATACACAAGGCGACCACATGGCTGGCGAAAAACAAGTCGGCCATAGTGATTGAGGACCTGAATGCAGGCGGCATGATGTGCAATCACCGTCTTGCCGCTGCCATTTCAGACGCATCATTCGGTGAATTCAGAAGGCAGCTTGAATACAAAGCCGGATGGTACGGATCACGCATAGTCGTCGCCGACAGGTTCTATCCGTCAAGCAGGACATGCTCCGCCTGCGGGCACGTCAAACAGGAACTGAAACTGTCTGAGCGTGTATTCGAATGCGAGATGTGCAACTCGAGGATTGATCGCGACCTCAACGCCGCGATCAATCTGTCAGGGCTCGCCGCCAGTTCGGCGGAGAGTTTAAACGCCTGTTTGAGGCGGGAGGTTACAGAGCCGTGTGCTCAGTGCCCGCCTGTGATTCAGGAAATGAACGCCATATCCCACGGGATAAATGGGTAAGTTTCGTGGAACGGGAGTAC
>JAKABN010000020.1 GCA_021796895.1 Thermoplasmata archaeon
AGGTCCACGAATTGCTCGAATCATTCAGGCTTCACCCACATATGCAGAGAGTGCTCAGAGGAGGCAAGATCATAGAGTATTCGGCCCACATGATACCGAACAGCGTGCCCAGGGAACCGTCAAACCTCGTCGGTGACGGCTTCATTGTTGCAGGCGATGCCGCAGGTTTTTTCATAAACAACGGTTACACATACAGGGGAGTGGATCTGGCCATGACGTCCGGCATGGCCGCGGCACGGACATTTAAGGATGCTGCAGCAGCCGGCTCCTTCGATCGTGCTTCTCTGATGACATATACAAAACACCTGGAGGCTGAGGGACTGATGGCTGAGATGTCCGCCGCCGAGGATAATTACGATATTCTCCATAACGAAAGGATTTTCTCACTCTATCCGAAAGTAGTGTGTGATTTTATGTCCGCCATGTTTCGCGTGGAAGGATTCGGTAAAAGGAAGCTGTCGAAAACAGCAAAGGACACCATCTCCGGCAGAGTGTCCATGCTCAGAATGATGAGGGATCTGTACAGCGTTTACAGACACATGTGATATGTTGGTCAAACGCCACAGGTCACGGCCGCTCATCAGACTGTTGCCCGTCTTCCGTCATCTTTCCCGTCACTATGCAACGAGCCACACTGAGTGCCCGACGTGTTTCAAGGACATCGTGCACCCTCAACAGCTTTGCTCCTTTTGCATATGCGAGAACGGCAGCGGCCAGGCTCCCTTCCAGTCTGTTCTGCTTCCTGCTTCCAGTGATGCTGCCTATAAACGATTTGCGCGATGCGCCTAACAGAACCGGGTGACCAAGCGTCAGTAATTCGTCGAGTCTGTTGAGCAGCGTTATATTGTGCTGGAAGCTCTTTCCGAACCCTATGCCCGGATCCACAATCCCCTTTGTCACGTCTATGCCCTCATCTTCAGATATGCGCAGGCTCTCCGCCAGAAAACGCATGACTTCGTAAACTACGTCGTCGTACTGTGGACTCTTCTGCATGCTCGCCGGCCTGCCAAGCATGTGCATGATGACGAACGGGCAGTCCGCGGCACGTATGACGTTCCTCATCTCTCCGGTTCGGAGCCCGGTCACATCATTTACGATATCCGCTCCGGCCCTCAGCGCCTCCGCTGCAACATCGGGGTGATATGTATCCACAGATATAGGCACAGCTGTCCTGGAGCGTATCTCGCGAATGACGGGCAGAATCCGTCTGAGTTCCTCCTCGCTGCTGACCGGTGACGAGCCCGGCCTGGTGGACTCCCCGCCTATGTCGATAATATATGCGCCATCCTCGATCATCTGCAGCGCCCTGTCGACTGCACTCTGCCTGTCATAATACCTGCCGCCGTCCGAAAAGGAGTCGGGTGTAACATTCAGTACACCCATGATTCTGGGTTCGGAAAAATCAAGCGTCAGATGGCCGCATCGGATGGATGTTACGCCTCCGGTGACTGCGTTTATCATCGCTGCATTCAATGATGCGAAAAACTCATGCGGCCCAGCATCCTGCAGTCCGGATACAGCATCACGAATGCCATCCTCTTCCCCCTCAATGACCAGCACGCTGTCTCCTGCAATATGCATGCGCAGCGGTTCCATTCCGGAAGCATTGATAAGCGCCCCTACTTGCTCCTCCGGCGCGGTTTCAAGCTCAACGCCACTTATCACAACCGACACGCGCCCGGATCCGTGCTCATGCGTTTTTTCTGGCAACGACCAGCCGGAAGTGCCGAACGGGCGACGGATTACCGCAATCATGGTTTCACCTTTTTTGAGTATCTCCGATTCGACCTTTAAGCTTGTTCGTACAGCCGCATCAGACCGGGACGAGAAGAGCAAGGGCGATTAACAGAGTCCCGATAAACTGGAGAGCAACGAAATGACTTGTGAGGCGCGAAATACCGACAGGGTTTAACTGGCATTCATGCAGGAGTCTCACAATATTGAGGCTGATGAGAACCGATACGGCGAGCGGCAGAAAGACACTGATACCTGTGAACGGATAGAGAAGAAAGGTGGATACAATTGCCAATCCCATGAGCAGCGTAAGAGCAGGCACGGCGTGTGCAAGCCTTGCACCGTATGCCTTTCTGTATCGTTTGGCCCTCCTGTGCCCTTCGTCGGGAAGATGATGTGCATACCTCACGGCCGTGATCCAGAATGCTGTAGGGAGAGAGAAGAGCAACGGCAGGGTACTGAGCACGCCGCCGGTGGAAAGGTAGAATAGTGCGATGACCGGCAATGGTCCGAAGGCGAGAAACGGCACTGGTTCGCCTACACCCCTGAATCCAAGCTCGATCGGCGGAAATGCATAGACATAGGTCATTATCAGTCCCGCTGCGCCGAGTGACAGGATTACCGCGAAACCCGTCACTGATGCCAGATAGAGACCCATGATGCCTGACAGGGCGAAACACGCAGCTCCGTACATAAGCAGTTTCCTTGCCGGCATTCCGGTTTTCTCCAGAAGGTACGGTCCGGTGGGAATCCATGTCTCCGACTGTGTCACTGTCACACCCTCCATGCCGTCCGATACCTCCGCGACGAGGTTCACACCTATCTCGAACACAAACAGGGCGCATGAGCCTATTGCCCAGAGCTGTGGATGTGTGAAATCATGCAGGAATATGGCGAGTGCAGCGCTTATGACGATGGGGCCACCAGATGCCCAGTACAGTGGGAAACGTAGACCGCTGATGACCGTTCTGATATTCATACAATCAGCATCCAATGTACACCGTCTGCATGTTTATGCATAATCGTGAGTTCAGAGCGCATACGCAACAACGAGCATCACTATGAATACATACATGCCGAGTATATTGTTCCTGAGTGCCTTGACCAAGTGATCCATGCTGGCGAGGCCTGGTTTCGCATAAAAATAGGCGCTGTATATAAGCGGGGCAGATATGAGCGATATCGCTGCGAGCGGTATCACCAGCCCTGATGCGATGCCTATGAGTATGATCGCATAAATGGACGTAGCGAGAAGGAAATACGCGCGTATTGCATTCTCCCGGCCAAGCGTCGTCGTGACATTCTTCCTGCCGGTTTTCGCGTCAGCCTCGGCGTCCGGCACCTCATTCATTATGACCAGGTTGGCGATGAGCAAGCCGCACGGAATGGAAAGATAAACTGAGGAGGCGGAGTAGTAATGTGCCTGCACAAAGTAGCCGCCCATGACAATCAACCCTATGACACACAGCATGAATTCGCCGAGTCCTTTTCTCTGCCAGATTGTCGAATAGAATGTTCCGGCCAGTCCACCGAGGAAGAACAGCGGTATGAGCTCCCATCCGCTTCTCAGGGAGAGATATATGCCTACAAAGAAGGAGAAAACAAGCGCGACAGATGCTACCCTGAAGGCATCGGACGGCGTCAGCCCGCCGTCAAAGATGATCCTGCCACCCCCGCTGTAAGCCGTCTTTGTCGTCAGCAGGTCTGTGCCAAACCTATGATCAAAATATTCATCATATGTGTTTGCCGCGATCTGTGAACCGACCGCCCCGATGACCGTTAGCGCGAACAGGGGGGCGTAATAGAAACCCTGCCTGAATGCCATGAGACCGCCGAGCACCGCATAAAGAAGACTTATCAGAAGGTGAGGTTCTATTATTATCCTGAAAATGATGATTCTTGCCTTGCTGCCAATCATGTCCTGCCTGCGATATTGATGCCCGATAAAAATCTATTGATTAATAAATTAACCGCATTACCGGGTGAGCGCATCATTTGTCCCCGCAGATTATCGCAACACCATGCGTCAGCAGATACCTGAATCGTGCATTCACGTAACCCAGTTTCGCCATCTCCTCCGACAGTTCCCTCGGATCACCGAGCGACATGTAAGACAAACTGAGATGCTTCCATGGATTGTGCCCCCATTCCTTCATGACCTTTCTGGGCACGGTGAGAAATGCAATGCGGTACAGTATGTGCTTCATATAGAAATTCATGAAAGATCGCCTGAATCTCGTGTCCGGCAGCGCAATATCGATGATGACGGCCCTGCCTCCCTTGCGCAGAACTCTCTTCATTTCAAGCAGTGAACCGTTCCTGTCGAGCAGGTTCTTGAAAGAGAAACCGGACATGACCCTGTCGAATGCATCTTCGATGAACGGCATGTGTTCCGCCACGCCAATCACAGGCACATACCGTTCTGCGCCCAGTCTGTCTCTGACTGAACGCCTGAGCATATTCTCGTTTGGCTCAAGCAGCACGACTTCCTTACCCTTCAGGTGACGGGAAAATGAGCCGGGACCGCTTCCAACCTCAATAACGCGCATGTCGTCACCCGTCTCCAGGGCTGCCTTCTTCCTCCACCTGTCCATGAGGCCGAATGATATCGCGGAACCGGCACTGTCGTAATAATCCTGTATCGACTCAATATCGGATTCGACACTTCTCCAGGCCCTTCCATCCAGACCGTCCGCGTTTGCAACGTCGTGAGAACTGGATTCCGCCATGGTCTCACCGCTGTTGTGGCATACAAATTCGACAACGCAACGCATATATTACTATTGCTGACAGGGCTTATCGGCGCGGTTCTATGTGCTGCTATTGCGATAATTCACTTTTGAACAGCCTGTGCATGTCCTGACAAGCTTGATTCAATTATATCTCCGGACCCGGACGTCGTGCAATGCCACTTGAAGCCGACCTGCGGTTGATATGCCCGGAATCTCAAGATCGCTCCGCATTGGAAGTGTGTCATCCGGGACGAAAATGATAAGACAGACCCAGACGTTGACGCCGTATCATGAAGGCATGGAAGCTGGACAAGCTTGGCAGTTACGAGCATCTGCATATGAGCGATGAACCTGGCAGCAAGCCGGGCAAGGGTGAAGTGAGCATCAGAGTCTCAAAAGCCTGCGTGAACCCGATTGACCGATCTGTGATAACCGGCCGTTTTCCGTGGTTACAGACCCCTCACGTGCCCGGTGCTGAGTTCATCGGTGAAATTGACGAAACAGGAGCAGGTGTTTCCCACCTTCAGGCAGGAATGAAAGTCGCCGTCAATCCAAGACTGTTCTGCGGTAAGTGTCATTACTGCCTCAGGGGAAAGGAAAGTGCGTGCCTCGGGAACGAGCACATTGACTCAGCCCCTTACTTGATAGGCCTCCAGAGGCACGGGGGTTGGAGTGAACATGTCAATGTCCCGGCGTCTAACGCAATACCTGTGCCGGACGGATTGGCTCAGGAGCAGGCAGTGATGGCGCCTGTGGACGGCGCTACGGCGTGGCACCTCGTCAGGAGGTTGAGGCCGGAGATCGGCGAAGTCGCGGTAGTCATGGGTTCGACTGGCGGCGTCGGTCTGTTTGCTCTGCAGCTCCTCAGGATGTACGGCTGCGAGGTCATAGCAGTCGCAGGGACGCAGGAGCAGGAGGGCATGGTCAAGGGTCTTGGAGCAGACCATGTCGTCATGAGAAGCGGCGATATTGCCTCTGCGGTGAGGAAACTGACAGGCGGAAGGGGCGCGGACCTGGTTGTCGACCCACTGGGTGCATCAACCTGGCAGTCAAGCGTTTCCTCGCTTGCACCCATGGGCAGATACGCGACATGCGGTACACTCACTGGAATCAAAGCGGAAATAAATCTTCTGCACCTGTATTCAATACAGGCTGAATTCATAGGTTCAACCGGTGCAGACAGGGGAGATCTTGACACTGTTCTCAGGCTCATGAGAGAGGGTAAACTGAAGGGCATTGCCGATTCCACATTTTCATTTGACAAATTGCCGGAGGCGCTGAAGAGACTCGACGAACACGGCAGAAAGGGCAAAGTTCTGCTGAATGTTGCCTGAAGGAATCAGCAGATTTCACGTGCACGTTTGCGGTTATACGGACAGCTCAAACGAAGAACTTTGACAGAATATTCCATGTCTCACTGTCGAGGTACTTCTTCTTCGAACCCTCGGAAAGAGGCACTTCCACTATTCCGGGCCCCCTGATTGCGACCATTATGCCGAACCGCCCCTCTTTCGCAGCCGTCACGGCCCGGAATCCGAGCATCGTTGTCATCACTCGGTCGTAAGCATTGGGGCTCGTTCCTCTTATCACGTGACCAAGCACCGTTGCCCTTGTCTCGATTCCCGTCTTCTCCTCGATATATTTCGCGATGGCGGAAGCGTTGCTCACGCCCTCAGTCTTCGCAATAAGTTCATGACCAAATTCGTCCCTGTCAGTACCTTCCCTGGATACGAGCCTGACACCCTCTGCAACAACAATGACTGTGCCTCTCTTCCCTTCCCTGTGCCTCTTCTTCACCACATCTACAACCTTGTCCAGCGGCGTTTCGAACTCCGGCACCATTACCAGGTTGGCACCCGCAGCCGTTCCGGCGTATGCAGATATCCAGCCCGCGTCGCGGCCCATGACTTCGACGACCATCACGCGGCCGTGCGACACGCCCGTGGTGCGCAGGCTCTCAATGAGGTGCATTGCCTCGTCGACCGCGGTGAAAAAACCGAAGGAGTAGTCGGTGCCTGCCAGATCGTTATCGATGGTTTTCGGCACCCCAATGACGTTGAGTCCGAGTTTTGAAAGTTCCGCGGCCACACCGAGTGTATCGTCTCCACCGACGGCAATAAGACAGTGCAGTTCCATTTTCTTCATATTCGACGATATGGTGCGAAGCCCGTCTTTACGCTTCAGGGGATTCGTCCTTGAAGTGAGCAGCGCGGTTCCGCCTGCCCCCACAAGCGCTTCAAAATCAGAATAGCGGATGCGTTCTGCCTCCCCGTCCAGAAGCCCGGCCCAGCCGCTCTTGATTGCCATAACTTCAAGACCATACTCTTCCGCCCCCCTGAGAACACCGCGGGTTACCGCATTCAGGCCAGCACAGTCACCGCCTCCGTTGAGTATTCCGATCCTCAAAGCCATCACGCTTTTTCCGAAGGAACCGCTTTCGTTCCGTCAATAACAACACTGTTCAGCCGTTTAGAAAATGCGATGGGGTCGTCGCTCTGCCAGACGTTTCTGCCAACGGCGAGGCCCGTAGCACCGGCGGCCACACATTCTGCCGCCTGATGCAGGAATTCATCCTCATTCTTCGTCTTCTTTCCGCCTGCCATGTACACGGGTATACAGCCGGCCGATTTTACGGCCCATGCAAAACTCTCCCTGTCACCGGTGTATTTAATCTTGGCTGCATCCGCTCCGAGTTCGAGGGCTGCACGTGCGGAATATGCGACCATCTCCCTGGTCGTATCGTTCTTGACGTATTCGCCGCGTGGATATATCCACAGCACAACTGCGAGACCCGCGGCGTGCGCTTCCTCCTCAATCTTCCCGAACTCGGCCGCCATTTCCGGCTCAAACTGACTCCCGAGATATATCGTGTATCCGACTGCGGCAGCACCGAGTCGTTCGGCCTTGGTAACCGAGCAGTTCTGCCTGGCGAGTGGTTCTTTTCCATAGATTTGCGTCTTGCCGTTGAGCTTCAGAAGCAGCGGTATGTCTAACAAATCATGGTAATTCTCCGCTATGCCCTTCTGGCATACGAATGCATCAAAGCCTCCACGGTTTGCTATATCAATCACGTATGCAGGATCGACGTTCCTGTCGTTGAAATCGGTCGGGCCATGCTCCAGTCCCTGATCATAAGCGAGTATCAGAGACCTTCCATTTCTCATGAATCTGTTCATTCTTCCCGTATGCGACACCTTCCTTCACTAGCACCAGCATTCATTCAGTGCATTGCGGCTAATATATCTTCTCCTCCAGTGTGGTCAGTTACCACCATGATCGATTCTGAGTGTGGGCAGTCCCGTTCGCTCATTGAGTTCTCTTCTGAAACTGCCTGAGAAAAACTTCAGGATGGCAATTTCGTTCACATTGTTGACGGTCGCGCCGACGAGATGGCCGCCGAAGGAGTTGTGATCCTTCCCGCTGAGGTTCACGTGTATGTGCAGCGATGGCTTACCGGCTTCAGTTGCTATCGATCCGTGCATCGAAAGCAGTTCTGACGGATCCCCGTATCTGTCCACGTTGTACTTCTTGCCGTCCCAGTATCCTATTTCTGCATCTCGCACCATGCCTATGCCGGATACAATCATGCCGGCGGTGATGCTCGCATGCTCGCATGCCCGAACCAGGGACTCGCCAACACTCTCTCCGTCCTCGAGGGTGATTGCAATCAGGTCCCCTTCTCTCACTATATTCAATGTTCCACCCGTGCCCATTATGTGTGTGCTCACTGTTAATTTTATCTGATCATCGAGACAATTTCAAGCACTGTCGTCACTTCGTGACATGAGGTGGCATTCCATGACAGACAAACCGGCAAGTTTTATTAAGCACCGTCCGGTTTGGCTTCCGATGAGTTCCGCCGAATTGGCACGCAAACTGAAGGTAATTGGCTCAATAATCATGATGATCATCGGGCTTTCGTTCTATTACGCATACGGAGTTGCTTACGGAGACTGGAACATGCTGCAACGCGGCAACGAAGGGGTCTATGCAATATTTCTGTTCTTCTTCGGTCTCGGATTGCTCGGTTTCATAATGTTCAGGAAGAAGACATCAGTCAGGTAAGCATGCCTGCTCCGGACGTCTGCCACTCACATTGTTTTTGCGACATATACCACATTATCCGTTGCAGTTCCGCAGATGACACATTTGCCTCCGGAACATTTCTCACCCGAAACCGTTCCAAGCAGACTCGCGCCGCTCAGTTCCTCGATTTTTCTGCCGCATTGCTCCGCTCCGCACCACTGCATTCTGTTGTATCCGTCCTTTATGGCAGACGGATCGTGCACATCAAACTCTTTGCTCTTCACTTCTTCCTCCGCCCTCTTCAACATGGAGGAAGCCATGTCTTTAAGCAGAATGCCCAGCTCGCGTATGAGCTCTGATGTGCTGATGCGTGTCTTTTTACCGCTGTCGCGCCTGACTGCAGTGACAAAACCCTCATCTATCTCTCTCTTCCCCAGTTCCAGCCTTATCGGAACGCCCTTTCTCTCCCAGTAATAAAACTTGTTTCCGGGCCTTATGTCGCGTTCGTCTGCATGAGCTCTCAGGCCGTGACTGTTTATGTGCTTCGCCATCTTGCGCGCTTCAGCATAGATGGATTCGGCATTGCCCTTTGCGGGAATGGGCACAACGAGTATTTGTATGGGGGCAATAGCCGGGGGCATGACGAGTCCCTTGTCATCGCCATGTATTGCGACTACGGCGCCGAGCATCCTCTCACTCATACCGTATGTTGTCTGATGCACCGGTTTCCTGCTTCCGTCAGTTTCCTCGAAGAATATTTCATAGGGCACGGAGAAGTTCGTCCTGTACTGGTGTATTGAAGCTATCTGCAGGGCCCGGCCGTCGGGAAGCATGGTGTCTACTCCAATCGTATAATATGCACCGGGAAATTTGTCCCATTCGATTCTGCGAATGACCCTGTACGGTATGCACAGATCGGCGGCGACACTGCGCATTATATCCAGATCCTCCTCAATCTGCGCTTCTGCCTCCTCGAAGGTCGCATGACAGGTGTGACCCTCTATGAACTGCATCTCCCTTACCCTGATGAACGCCCTCGTCTGCTTCGTCTCGTATCTGAAAGTGTTCACAATCTGATACACGCGGAGAGGCAGGTCGGCATGAGATCTTATCCAGAGTGAGAACACAGGATACATTGCAGTCTCGCTCGTGGGCCTGAGCAGCAGATTCACATCGAGGTCATTGCTCCCTGCCTTCGTGACCCAGAAAACCTGGGCATCAAACCCCTTGATGTGTTCTTTTTCCTTCTGAAACTGATCCTCAGGAATGAGCATCGGAAA
This sequence comes from Thermoplasmata archaeon, assembly GCA_021796895.1. Taxonomy (GTDB): domain Archaea; phylum Thermoplasmatota; class Thermoplasmata; order Sysuiplasmatales; family Sysuiplasmataceae; genus Sysuiplasma. The sequence continues at coordinate 9,773 of JAKABN010000020.1, forward strand.
ATACACTTCGTCGTGACCGCGCGAGTCGAATTCCCGCCTGATCGCCGTTTTTATGAGGAGCATGGTCTTCCATCCGTAGGCAGGCCATACATTCATACCCTTGATTGGATAGCGCTTGTCAGTCAGGCCCGTCTCTTCTACAATCTCGTTATACCATTCGCTGAAATCCTCTTCCTTCTTCAATTGAATCACACCGGAGTGCCGGTTCCGACGCGGGGATCGTGTCCTATCATGCCCGGACTACTGCCCATTGGCACGCGGCCGTTCATCTTTTCAGCTGGAACAGGTGTTCGGACACGATTGCCGCGACAGACACCTTTGACGCCTCGCTCTCGATTGTGTCAGTCGATATAATCTCTTTGGCATGCTCTTTGAGCCTCGGAAGAGCGTCGTTGGTGAACTGACCGTGTGTGCAGCCGGCATATATGGCCGATGCACCGAGCTCGGAAAGTCGCTTCATCGCGGCAAGCATGGAACCGCCCGTGGCTATTATGTCGTCCACAATGAGCACAGACTTTTTCGATACGTCAACCTTCTTGGGATACAGTTTCACGTTATTCGCATCTATCCTTTCCTTCAGGAAATAGTCGTATTCGCAGCCAAGCTGATGCGCGGCCAGTTTTGCATATTCAACAGCCCGGAGTCCGCCATCGGGTGAAATCACGATATCTATGCCTGCCTTGTTGTAATACCTGGCAATCAGCGGCGATGCGATGAAATTCCTTATCTTTGTCTTCCTGAAATAATTGGAAACACCTTCCGCGTGAAGGTCGATTGTTATGATTTCGTCGAACTTGCCGTCAAGGATGCCGGCGACGACTTCGGCACCTATCGATTCGCCTTCCTTGAACAGTTTATCCTGCCTCTGATAGCCATAATAAGGTATCAGGAGCCTGACGGAATTCGGCCTTCCTCGCCTCACCGCGTCAAAGAGGAAGAGTGTTTCGATTATGTTGGAATCCGGATATGTTGCCGAAACAATAATTACATCCTGTTTCACGACAGGAGTCAGAACCCTGACATACTTCTCTCCGTCCGGAAAGCACCTGATCTCTGTCGACGCCACGGCGCTTCCCGTTTCTGCTGCCAGATGGGCAGTGAGAGCCCTGCTGCTCGAGCCGCCGACTATAATCACGGAGAAGTTGTAATTTATTGTCTTTCTTATTACTATCGGTCGACAATCCGGTGCAAAGCTGAGAAGCCGGGGCAATTACGGTGCGGCAGTCATGCGCACCGTTCAGTTCGAACCGGATTCCTTGCCTTCCACCGGTTTGAGTTTCTTTTCCAGAGCGTACCATTCCAGGACGCGCTGAATTATCTTCCTTGTACCGTCCAGGTCAAAGCTCTCGTATTCCATCTTCGAAACCCTGGCTATTCTTATGTGCCCCAGTCCCCGGGACTCGAGCTGTTTCTGCAATTCCGTCTCGCTGAACTTCTGGTCAAAGCCGAGTGCGATGATGTCGGGCCTGAGTTCTTCAACAGTTCTGAAAATATCATCTTCATGTCCCAGAACTGCCTTGTCCACCGGCTTAAGTGAGTTGACGAGCTGGACGCGCATGTTTCCGGGAGTTATTGGTTCGTGTTTCATTCGTCTCACTGTCCTGTCTGTCGCGACGACGACGACGAGTTCGTCACCGAGTTTCCTTGCCTCCTCCAGGTAATGAACATGACCCAGGTGGATTATGTCAAAAACGCCCGATGCCATCACGCGAATCCTGTTCTTTTCCGACAAACCAACACTCCGCCTGCGACGCAGCCGACGGTGAGTTGCAGGTATAGGGTAAATAGATTTCGTCATTCTCATTTATCAAAACCGCTGAATTCGTTCACAGCAGCTGGTTACCAGTTCGGTAAAATAGTTGGTCTGCAGTCTACCAGCCGATGGGCGCAGGAATGCTTGACATAGCGGAAACGTACGACAGAATTGACAGGGAGGACATGTTCAGGTCGATCGTCTCTCTGCCTTTTCAGCTGGAGAAAGGATGGGAACTCGCGTCGAACCTTGCTCAAGACAAGGTGGGGCACAAAACATCCTCGTTCCTGATTTCAGGGATGGGCGGTTCGGCAATCGGCGGAGATCTGTTCAAAGACATCATAGACAGGTACACGACGTTCAGCGTTAACGTGAACAGGAATTATGTCCTCCCCAGGCTGATCGGTGACGCCACGCTGCACATCGCGGTCAGTTATTCCGGGAACACTGAGGAGAGTGTGTCCAGTCTGAGAGATGCGGTGCGGAGGAACATCCCTTCCATTGCAATTTCATCTGGAGGCGAAATGGAAAGCATCTCCAGGGAACATGGATTATCGTTCATCAGAATGCCGGCGGGACTTCAGCCGAGGGCTGCTGTCGGCTATATGCTCGGCACCATAATCGGCATCGCAACCAGACTGTCGATTTATGATTTCTCGAAAACCGTCATGGACGGAATACAGGCGGCGAGAAGCACGATAGCTTCGCTTTCCAGAGATGTGCCTGCGGAAAAGAATGAGGCGAAGATGATGGCTGAGTGGATAGGAGACGGTACTCCTCTTATAATGACCACACCCGGCCTGTATTCGCTCGGTGAGAGGATGAAGACTCAATTCAACGAGAATTCGAAGAGGTTTGCGTGGCTCAGCGTGCTGCCTGAACTTAACCACAATGAATGGATACCCATGATGGAGAGCGATATTTCACACTACAGGATAATTCTGCTTGAAGACTGTACTGAGCATCCGCTGATGGTCAGGAGAGTGGAGGTGGTAAAGAAACTGCTTTCGGCAAGGGCCGAAATCAGGACCGTGAGGCTGCGTGAAGGGAATCCGCTGAGTTCGTTCATACAGATAATGGCGCTTGGTGACATAACAAGCTACTATCTGGCGATACTGCACAATACTGACCCTACTCCGGTGGCGCCGATCGAAACACTGAAAAAGGAAATTTCATCGTTCACGACTGTCGGGTGAGGCTTCCGCTGCATTGATACGCATGCGCCGCTGCGGGCAGACATACCGCTGATGAATTTCGATTGTCGCAGGCGAGTCACAATAAGTTTGAAATACCATTATGATCAATTGTCCAATCCCGTGATGCAATGAAATATATTTTTGTCACGGGTGGTGTGATTTCCGGACTTGGAAAAGGGACCACTGCGGCATCTCTTGGACGATTGCTGGTATCGCGAGGGTACCGCGTAACTGCCATTAAAATAGACCCATATCTCAACACCGATGCCGGAACGATGAATCCGTTCGAGCACGGCGAGGTATTTGTGCTGGACGACGGAGGGGAAGTAGATCTTGACCTTGGGACATATGAGAGATTCCTGGACACAAACCTTTCTAGCGATCACAACATAACAACGGGGAAGATATACTTCCGGGTCATCAGCAAGGAAAGAAAGGGCGCGTATCTCGGCAAGACTGTGCAGATTATACCGCACGTGACCAATGAGATAAAAAGAGAGATTGCAAGAGTGGCGGAGGCATCCGGCGCGGATATCGCAATTGTGGAACTGGGAGGGACCGTGGGTGACATTGAATCCATGCCGTTTCTTGAAGCGGTGAGACAGATGAGAATGGATCTGAGCCCGGCGGAACAGGGTCATGCATGCATCTTCATTCACACGACGCTCATACCGGAGATCGGAGCGGTCGGAGAGCAGAAGACAAAGCCGACGCAACATTCCGTGAGAGAGCTGAGAGCGATAGGCATTGACCCGGACATCATAGTTGCGAGGGCAGAAAGGGAGATAGAGGCAGACATAAAGGAAAAAATTTCGCTCTTCTGTAACGTACCCGTCGAGGCGGTGATAAGCGCGCCCAACATAGAGTCAATCTACGGCATTCCAATGATGCTTGACGAACAGAGGGTTGCAGATTACGTCCTGAACAAGTTTTCCCTGGAACCCGGGAAACAGGATCTCAGGGAGTGGAAAGACTTCTACCAGCGACTCATGAATCCAAAATACAGTGTGGACGTTGCAATAGTCGGCAAGTATACAGAACTCGCAGACGCTTACATAAGCCACATAGAGGCGTTCAGACATTCGACAGCCGAGACCGGGTGCAAGGTAAATGCGAAATTCATCGAAGCGGAGGAGATTGAGAAGCACGGGGCCGAAAGCGTACTTGCGGGGACAGATGCGATACTCGTTCCCGGCGGATTCGGTCACAGGGGAATAGAGGGAAAGATAACCGCCGCAGGATTCGCTCGGGAGAGCAACAAGCCGTATCTGGGGGTGTGCCTCGGCTTTCAGTGTGCTGTCATTGATTATGCGAGAAATGTTCTCAGCCTCAATAATGCGAACAGCTCCGAATTCGATCCTAACACCCCGTATCCAGTCATCGACTTGCTGCCGGAGCAGCGAACAGTCTCTGACAAGGGCGGAACAATGCGTCTCGGAGCGCACAAAATAATAGTCGAGAAGGGGAGCATCGCCCACAGCCTCTACGGCACGGAAGAGATATTCGAGAGGCACAGACATCGCTATGAAGTGAATCCGGAGATGAAATCTGACTTCGTTTCCAGGGGGATGATTTTTACTGGCAAATCGGAAGACGGAAGAAGGATGGAGATTGCCGAGCTGAAGGGCTCTGACTATTTCGTCGGTTCGCAGTTTCATCCGGAACTCAAGTCGCGGCCGACGAGGCCTTCCCCGCTTCATCTCGGACTTGTGAGAGCGGCAATGAAACAGAAATACAGGATAGGATGACTGCTGCAGAGGCGGATTCCATCAACGATCGCTTTATATGTAAGCTAAGCTAACCAAATGAGTGGTAAGATTATAATGTCCGGAACCACAGGCACGCTGAATTACAAGGACCTTCTGAAGAGGGCCAAATCCGAAATACCTGCAACTGCTTCCAGCGGCGAACGGTTTCAGATACCTGAACCCGATCTCATCGCAGAGGGAAAGAGTTCCGTACTCAGAAACTTTCTCGACATAAGCGAGCGTCTGAGAAGAGATCCGCAGCACCTGCTGCAGTATCTGTTGCGTGAGCTGGGCACACCCGGCACAATCGAGGGACGGAGAGTTGTGTTCAAGTCGAAACTTAACCCGATGCAGATGACGGAAAGATTGAAAGAGTATTCAGACACCTATGTCATCTGCTCCGAGTGCGGCAGACCCGACACGAGAATGACCAAGGAAGGCAGGATACTGGTCCTTGAGTGCGAGGCATGCGGGGCAAAGCGACCTGTGCACGTTAAGAAGACTGTGAAGCCTGAAGAGGTTACGGGGCTGAAAGAGGGCGTTGTACTCGAAGTAACCATACAGGACATGGGATCGCGAGGCGACGGCGTCGCCAGAATCGACAGATACATCATTTATGTTCCAGGCGCACAGAAAGGCGCCACTGTCAAGGTCAGAATAGGAAAGATGAGCGGGACAATAGCTTTTGCAAACATAGTTCCATGAACGGAGGCACATCACATTGCAGGGTGAAGGAAAAAAATTTTCGTTCTATATTCCCGCTTCTGCGACAGCCCTGCTGTTTCTGGGTGTGCAGTTGGTCGCGCTTGCACTGGTGCCGCAGTACAAAGTCTTCGGTTATCAGGCATTCGGCAAACAGGGACAGACGAATCCGCTGATTCCCCTCATCTATGTGGGCGTGCTCATAGTATTCACCGGCCTCATGCTTTACATTTTCAAAATGAAGAAGGGAAACTGGCTCAGAGTGATTTTCATTTCGGTTGTTTCGCTCTCCGCAGTCTATGTCCTCCTTCCGATATTCTTCCTGCTGATGCCCACCCAGCCTGAACTGGATTTCTATCTTTCGCTGGCTGTGATGATTGGCATCGGCGTCGCACTGTGGCGTTACCCGGAGTGGTATGTCGTCGACACGTGGGGCTTCATCATGGCCAGCGGCATCACGGCAATATTCGGCATCTCACTTGGCATACTGCCTGCATTCGTCCTGCTTGCGGCGATGGCCGCATACGATTTCATAGCAGTCTACAGAACAAAACACATGCTTGATGTTGCCGAGGGCGCGCTGGACCTCAATCTGCCGATCGTGCTGATGGTACCGAGGAGGAGCGGTTTCAGCAATTTCAGGAAGGCGGGCAGTGCAGACATACATTCCGAGGGACCTGTTGAACGCGACGCACTGTATGTGGGTCTCGGCGACATGATCATCCCGGGAGTGCTTACGATAAGCGCATTTTCCAATCTGCCGACATCGCTGTTCCATGGCATACCCGGAAACATGGCAGTGGCGGCAGGGTGCATAACAGGGGCAATGATTGGCTTCATCATTCTTATGAGACTGACCTCAAAGGGAAAAGCTCAGGCAGGACTCCCGCTGCTCAATTCGGGCACAATCATTGGATTCCTGCTCACATACATGCTTGTCTTCCACAATCTCGGATTTGGTTTCGCATTCTCGCTGTGATTGAACACGTCGAATGCGCTCATGAACGGATGCCGGCAAAGTTTTTATACGACGGTACATAAACCCACAGCTGCATGGCAGTCTGGAACGGTAGGGCAAGAAGAAAGTCGACGGGCGGTCGATATGTCCAGAGCAGAAAGAAGAGAAGATTCGAAGTCGGCAGGGAAAAACAGTTCACATTCCTCGGTCAGCACAGCGTAAAGCTGTACAGGACGAAGGGCGGGAATTCCAAGTCCAGAGTCCTTTCAGACGATGTTGCGAACGTAACCGATGCCGCCACAGGGGCTACCAAGAGATCCAAGATTATCACGGTGAAACAGAATTCTGCCAACCCCAACTTTACGCAGAGAAACATAATCAACAAGGGCGCAGTCATACAGACGGAGCTGGGCTTGGCGACTGTAACATCGAGACCGGGACAGGACGGAGTAATAAACGCCATACTGATGCCCCCTGAGCAGAAATAAGTGCCCTGCGCCGATGTGCATCTGTCAGAGATCGGATGACATTGTTACATTGAGTCGCTTCACAGTTATGTAAGGCACTGTGCTCGGAGTGAAAGACTCACCCCACCAGCTCAGATGTTCCCGCTCCCTGGAAGCAGCGCTCACTCTCTTCATGAGACCGATCAGATTTTCCGTTATGCGTATTCCCTTCACCGAGCCGACGATTTCCCCGTTCTTTACACGAAGTATTGCGTCCCTCGGTATCGTCGAGAAATCGCCTCTCGCATAACTTTTGTATCGTGTGTACCAGACATTGTTGATGTACAACCCGTCTTTCAGTTCACGGATCATCTCTTCCCGTGTCCTGTCTCCGCCGTCGAAAGAAAGCATGAATGCTTCTGGTTCAATGAGCCCTGCGTTTGCCGTGTTCCTTACTCCGGACTTCTTTGAAGTGGAAGTATTGTGCAGATACGTCTTCAGTACTCCGCGGGAGATAATCTTCGTCTTTCTCGTTTCAACACCTTCGTCATCAAAGCGCCTGAAGCCGTAGAGCTTTCTTTCGGCATCGTCTTCAATGGTAACTGACTCCGAAGCGATGCGTCTTCCAATTTTTCCAGCAAGGCAGGAAAAGCCGGAGATTACCTGATACGCCGATGCCATCATGCCAACATGGGATGTGAGCGTGGCCACGACCATCGGATCCAGAATGGTGTCGTACTTCCCCTCCTCGCAGCTGCCTGGTTTGCCCGCGCTCGATGCGATCATGGCGGCTTTCTCCGCCGCCTTCTCAGGATGGAAACCACGGCTTCTCAGTGACGAAATCACCGAATGGCCGCTCGCCTCTTCTCCTGCGAAACACCTTATGGAGAGATAGTAGGAGCCGGCGCGCTCTTTCCTGTTTATTCCCGAGGAGGACGCGATGCATCTCGTATAAAAACTGCCATAAAGCGAGCCGGAGCAGCTGCTGGAGCCGTTCCTGACGGCCGCATCGATTGCATCGTGTGCAAAGCCGGAGAGCATCGCATCGGACACCGGTGACTCCGATGATGCATAATTTCGTGCCTTCGTCGATTTCGCTATGCCGAAATAATCGCTGCTCGGCTCAGAGTTGCCCGCAGTTTCAATTGCCCGTCTCACTGCCTCCCTGTAATCGTCATTTCCCTTTATCGTCGTGGCAA
>JAKABN010000195.1 GCA_021796895.1 Thermoplasmata archaeon
GAGAGTATTGTTGACCGTGCCACAATTCTAATTTTAATTGTGCCTTGGCTATTCTGCCAATAAAGGAATTGATCAAATCCTACGATATTCGCCAGTTGCAAGCTGTTCTATGCCCTTAATTTCTTAGACAACAAATGTCCATTACAAGCCATTACTGCGGCATGATTCACTATTGCATGACAATTGGTATCAAAGACACTGTAGTCCATTTGAACGCCACCAGCGAATTCAACCGATCATGTAGGGCCGGGTTTAGAGTGCATCACAATGCACACTATGGAGGATGGAAGTACTTGGCAAAATTGGCAAAATTCCCGGACAGGCGCACCAAGGACATAATCGAACAGCAAGTTCTGACTATTTTGAGCTGACCAGTGATCTAACTCTGTTGAGGGTTTAAAAACGCCCCCTCATGGGTCTCATCTGTTGAAATTATCAAACTGTGCAGTCCACTTCGCAATCCTTTTATGCGGACCCATGAACTCAATCTCTCGCGGCAGGTTGCCGCAGGACTAAACAACATGAATAGCAAAAGATTTGCAAAGAGAATGAAGGACAGCGGAGTTTCGCCTGTCATTGCAACCATATTGATGGTGGCAATTACAGTCGTACTCGCGGCTGTTCTGTACGTGATGGTGAGCGGGTTCACTCACTCACCTGGGACCGCGAACAGCGCGGGATTGAACGAGGCACAGGCAACTGGTACCAGTTGGACGGTGACCGTATCTAGCGTATCAGCTTCCAATATCGGACTATCTAATCTTAAGATAGTAATTAGCGGCGGAAATGCGACGACTGATGGCACATTCACAATGGGAACTTTGAGTTCGACCGGTGCGTCGATGACGTTCTCAGTCGCTTCTTCACTCACGGGTTCGTTTACAATCTTGAGTGGCAATAGCGGAACATATCTGTCCGCAGGCGACTACTTTACCATCAGTAGCCCTGCCACCTGGGCAAGCGGATCTCTCCAGGGGCTAACAGTAACTTTGTACTCAGGCAACTCCAACCTTGGTTCCACAACGCTCTGAGTCAGCTCCCTCTTAAACCCTTTAACGCTTTTTCTAACTATAACTGTTTGGAATAACATTATCTTATAATCTATTTTCTTTAATAATTCGCTAGAACTATTCGATCGTGCATATACCATCTAATGGCTGCCGGGAAGAGAAAGGGCAAGGGGAAGAAGGGCATTTCTGAGAGAGGGCGGGAGAGACTGAAGAGATAAGAACTCCTCAGCAAAGGTGTCAGGAAGGCAGACATAGCCCGTACACTCGAAGTGAGCTGGAACACCGTCGGCAGAAGGGAAAAGAGGAGGAATAACGAGGGCAGCGGCTCATGGAAGGACGTGAAGCCTCCCGGTAAACCGTCGAAGCTGTCAGGGAAGCAGCGTCAGGCACTGATGAAGATACTCATGAAGGGAGCACTCGCTATGGACCACCCCCACTGACCTCTGGACGCTGAAGAGGGTGGCGGAGGTGATCAGAAGGAATTCGGTGTCGAATACAATGTCACGCATTTCCGGAGAGTGCTGCGTGACATGGGTTTCTCCTCCCAGGTCCCGCAGCTCGTCTCGAAGGAGTAGAATGATGTTTTGTGAACGATTGGCTGAGGAGGGAGTGGCCGAAGATACGTGCGTTTGCAAGAAGGAAGAGTATTGTTGCATGTGTGAGTACGGGGAACGCTCAAGGTCTGGGAACCAATGGAATATCATGAACACTGCCCATTGTCCCAAATCCCACAAGATAGGCAATAGTATCTGTACAACTTACGTACTGCATATTCAGCGATCTGACTTTGAGAGTGAACCACCATAGCAAGAGTTGAAGAGTAATGAACTTTGTAGAAAAGTTGGAACCGATAAGAGTGCTTGAGAAGCAGTCGGGTCTATCCAGGTTGCTGATTTTCCTTCTTCTCAATGGAGACTGCAACATAAGCTACATGATTGATGCTTCAAACATCAATCCAAATGTTGCATATACGTCTGTCAGGAAAGCAACCGATTTGCACCTGATTACTTCCGACTATGACGGCGGGTCCTTTCAGAGGATTAGAATGCTTAAACTAACAGACAAGGGGAGAAAGATAGCGGGGCACTTGAGCGTCATAAACGATATACTCGCCCATTAAAACAGGGCCTTCTTTCCACTTGATTCGACTCAAAGTGCGGTCTGAAAGTGAATTTCGTGAAAAACATAAATACCTTATTTTGCTTAATATACACAAGTGATCTGATGACAAACATGACATTTGCGGTACCAGAAGAGCTCTTGTCGATAATGAAGAAACACAAAGAAATCAAGTGGAGTGAGGTTGCGAGGCAGGCGCTACGTGAGAAGGCTGAAGAACTTAAGCTCATGGATCAGATAGTTTCCAAGAGCAAGCTTACTGACAAGGAGGCAATTGAAATTGGCCGGAAAATCAACGCCAGCCTTGCTAAGAGAAACGGGCTAAAATGAGAATAGTGGTCGATGCCAATGTACTCATTTCTGCATTGATAAAGAATGGAAAATCGAGAGAGGTTATAGTAAGCAGCATCTTTGAGTTGGTTTGCCGGAAGTACCTGGGTGAAGAGATATACAAACACCGAGAGTATATAGCAAGGAAATCAGGGCTCTCAACTGAAGAAATTATCCTGCTAACTAATTTGTTGCTGAGGCGAATACAAACAATACCAGACGGCATTTACAAGCGCAAACTGAAGGAGGCAAAACTTCTTATGAGGGCCGATCCAGGCGATGTGCCGTATGTTGCCTGCTTCCTAGCTATCGGGTGTGATGGAATATGGACAAACGACAACCATTTCACTGGAAACGACCGATTGGTTGTCTACAATACGGTTGAATTGCTGAGATTGGCGGAAAAGCGAGGCTGAGCTAATTCGTGCTGTGATTTCCCCTTTTCGTTCATCTGGGATTTGGAGTCCTCATGAAAGGGATAGGCACTTCTTTTCATTGTTTCCTTTCGTCAAACCACCTTCTCAACGAACATGTTTTTAAACCTCTTACCCTTGCATTTCAAAGACATTGAAGCAACGTTTCACAGGTGCTGGTTGGTGAAAAATACTGAAACCGAATACGATCCAATCCCGTGAATTATCAATGAGCGATAGGCAGACCGCAAATTCCTTAAGCAAAGCCTGCCGCTACGTTTGAACGGCCATGTTTAACGAAGAACAGCTTGAACCGATAAAGGTCATTGAGAAACAGTCCGGCCTTTCAAGGCTCCTCATATTTTTGTACCTGGAAGGCAGCAGCAACATTGGCTACATGATGGACGTCACAAACATTCATCACAATCAGGCATATGCAGCAGTCAGGAAGGCAGTCGACCTGAAACTGATTACATCAACATACGGTGAGG
>JAKABN010000021.1 GCA_021796895.1 Thermoplasmata archaeon
GTGCAAGAGCACATGGCATAATTTGTTCAACATGACCCAAGGTAGTGGAGTTATGCACAATCTCCATACCGTAAGACGATTCAAATCCGGACGGACCCAACGGTAGCTCAATGCAGATGTATTTCGATTTTCGAACAGACGGGCATTTATTTTAAAAACTGCTCTGGAAGTTAGATTATAGTGTAAGTCATGGAGGACAGTATAATGTCGCACAAACTACCGAGCGATGAAGACATTGCAAAGGCAATCGTCTCATGCCTCAGTGAGCACGGAATTGTGAATTCCCAGAAGAAGCTCGGCGAACTTGTGAGGCGGAAAGTGAAGGATGAGCAAAACAGCTATGTCGTGAGTGACAGGAGGATCAGGAGAATCGCCATATCCAGAAAGCTTGTAGATCTTGAGCTGAAGTACAAGGAGGAGAAATACAGCAATCTTCCTCACAAATGTCCTATATGCGGTTCAAGGCTCAAAAGACTGAAAAACATGACTATATTCGGTGGTACGGTGACGCTGGGGTACATCTGCAGCGGGTGCAGATACTGGACAGGTCTCAAGAGAAATGTACCAGCCAGATACATATTCACCTCAAGAAGGTAGATGTGCCGGAAACATCAGCCGCATGTCTGGAAAACAAGCTTTAAATCGAAGTCAGCAATTCAATCTGGGTAATCAGGGTGCAGAGCGGAGGCGTTTCTCATTAAGCCGGTGAACGCACTTTTCAGCGTTCACGACAAAGAGGGAATACATGAGTTTTCCCTTAAACTTCAGAAATTCGGTGTCGGTTTTTATGCAACAGACAGTACGGCGGAGTATCTGGAAAGGCACCGTATAAGCGTCAGGCGCATTTCGGACATAACCGGATTTTCAAATCTCCTTGACGGGCGTGTAAAAACGCTTCATCCGTCCGTCTTTGCGCCGATACTTGCCGATCGTGCCAATCCCGGGCACATGAAGCAGCTCAAGACGCTGAACGTGCCGCCGATAGACATGATCGTTTCAGATCTTTATCCGTTTGAGCTGACAGCCATGGAATCGGGTAAACGGCTGGAGAGAATGCTCGAGAATATAGACATCGGAGGCGTCGCGCTCATAAGGGCGGCCGCGAAGAATTTCAGGAACGTTGCGGTCGTGACTGAGAAGCGACAGTATGCGGAAACAGTACAGGAACTGGAGAGGCATGACGGGTCATTTTCGGAACATTTTCTTGAGGAACTGTGCATATCCGCCTACAGGAAGACAGCATACTATGACAGTGTTGTAGCCGAAGCGCTATCGGGCGAGTTAGGCATTGAAGGTTTCCCCGGGAAACTCACAGTGAACGGCGTAATGAAAAGCATGCTGAAGTACGGTGAGAATCCGTATCAGAAAGCGGCATCATACACAAGATGGAGCAGTGGAGGTAGTTCCATACTCTCCGCAGGAATAGACGGGGGAAAGGAACTTTCATACAACAACCTTCTTGACGCGAGCATAGCGGCCGAAATAGCCGCCGAATTCTCATCCCCTGGTGCAGTGGTCGTCAAGCATGCCAATCCATGCGGTGTCGCTGCAGCGGAAGACATTCAGACGGCGCTTTCGAGTGCGTTTGAGGCGGACAGGCAGTCTGCATACGGTTCCGTGATAGCTGTAAACAGGAAGATCAGCAGAGAGTGCGCCGCATATCTCTCCGGCAAGTTCGTGGAGGTGATTATGGCACCGGGCTATGACGATGAGGCTCTCGAGGTTCTGAGAAAGAAGAAGAAACTGCGCATCATGACCTTCCAGGGTGGACATTCTTCCGGAGCGGACGATGTTGACATCAGGCGTGTGATCGGAGGATATCTTGTTCAATCCACGGAGAAGCGGGAGATAATGGAGAGTGATTTAAAATTCGTTACAAAGAGGGTGCCGACAGAAGCGGAAATGACTGGGATGCTGTTCGCCTCAAAAATTGTGAGATATCTCTGGTCAAATGCAATAGTGCTGGCCGACGGAACAACGACCGTCGGCATAGGCGCCGGCCAGAGCAGCAGAGTTGATGCTGTGAAGATTGCTGTCTCCAAGAGCCATGGAAGATCGCAGGGCAGCGTAATGGCTTCCGACGCATACTTTCCTTTCAGAGACGGTATTGATGAGTCTGCCAGGGGCGGAGTAACCGCTGTCATGCAGCCTGGCGGATCAATAAGAGATGATGAAGTCATCAGAGCGGCTGACGAGAATAACATTGCAATGGTCTTTACAGGCATAAGGCTTTTCAGACATTGAGATGGACGGCATGCACGGATGCAGGATAATAGATGGAAAGAAGATCGCGGCATTGATAAGCGACGAAACGGCCGAATTGCTCCGGAGAGGCAGAGGCTCAGGGCCAACGATGCTGGCAATAAGTATAGGAAGCGACGCCACAGTTGAAAGTTATTCGAGACAGAAAGAAAGGGCCGCCGGGGCTACAGGCATCGGCTTCAGGAGAGAGCACTTTGGAATAGATGCCGGAGAGGAGGAGGTGGCGGCCGTCCTGCGCAGGGCCGCAAATGATGCCGAAGTGAGTGCCATCATGATTCATTTGCCCGTACCACCGCGATTTGACATCGACGCACTGAGCGGAATCATTCCCCCGGAAAAGGATGTGGATTGCCTGAGCAACGTGAGCCGCGGAATGCTGTTTTCCGGGAATCCGGTGTTTTCTCCGGCAACTGCCGAGGCGGTGATGGAAATACTGAAGCACGAACAGGTGGACACAGCGGGAAAGCATGTCGTGATACTCGGAAGGAGCCTGACTGTCGGAAAGCCGCTCGCGAATCTGCTGCTTATGCGTGGGCGCTCCGGCGACGCGACGGTCACCGTTTGCCATTCGAAGAGCGGCGATACGGCAAAATTCACGCGGGAGGCTGACATCCTGGTGGTGGCTGCGGGAAAGCCCCGGATGGTGACTGGAGAAATGATACGGAGGGGTGCGACAGTCGTGGACGTGGGCATCAACACCTCACTCTCGCCGGAAACCGGTGGGAAATACGGCATCACCGGGGATGTTGATTTCGATTCCGCCGTCTCTGTCGCAGGAGCAATTACACCTGTGCCGGGTGGCGTCGGGCCTGTGACTTCCTCTGTCCTGATGAGGAACGTTGCCAGAGCATGGCTGAAAGGCCTCAGCTGACAACCACAAAATCGTATTTCATCTGCAGAAGATCGTGGCTGGCAATGTAATCTCCACCGACGGATCTCAGCCTGTCAATCGATGCCAGTTCGCTTTTCGGGTCATACATTATGCCTGTCACGTCCCGTCGTTCGAGATTCTCCATCAGCGGGCACGCGTCTCCCATGTAGACAATCTGTTTGCCTCCTGCCTGGATAACAACAGACTGGTGGCCCGGAGTGTGTCCCGGCGTCTCAATCACGCTTATACCGGAAGTTATGTCACAGTCCCCGTCCGTCTGTTCAAACTCCAGCCCGTCAAAAAAATCTCTGACATAGCCGCCTCTCATCCATCTGTCCGGATTCCCTGCATAGGACAGTTCCTGCCTCTGGACATAATGCCTCGCTTTTCTGAACAGTCTGTTGTTGCCGCAGTGATCCATGTGAAGATGAGTGTTTATCACGATTGAAATATCGTCGGGGACAAGGCCAAACTCCGACAGGCTGCCCACGATATCCCTTTTCTTCGTATATCTGACATGTTTTGCGAGACTTTCGGGAAGAGGAGAGATGCCCGTATCAATGACGACGTTCTCGCTGTCTGTTCTGACAAGCAGAGGCTTCAGCGCTGCCATGTACTTTACACCGTAATAAGGCGTTTTCATGTAAACAAGCATTCCCATATCCAGCTCAAGATACCCGTCCTGGAGAAGATGAACTTCCTTTACAGCCATAATCGAGTCCACCCAATGGCAGGCACATAAATCAATCTTGCCCGTGAGGCAGCCGTCCCCGTCAGCCGCCGGGAGAGCAAAACTGACTTAAGCCACTTCGGCATAGTAAGCGCCGGTACAGATGCTGAGGGAATGTCAGGAGCATGGATACTTCAGAGGCGAAAAGTGCCCGGTTTGTGACGCCGAAGGCAAATTCCTAATGAGCGACAGGGAAGTCGAACACATAGGGCGAAGCATGGCCGGTGTTCTGAGACACTTCCCGAAACGCTTCGACCTTGAAATGGATGAGAAAGGATGGGTGGACGTGAGGGCGTTCATATCGGCCATGACGGAGAGGCAGCCGAGGCTGCACTGGTTGAGAATGCACCACATTGTGGCCATCGTAGAAACTGATCCAAAGGGAAGGTACCAGCTGAGCAACGGAAAAATGAGGGCAACATATGGCCATTCGTTTGACATCGAACTGGATCTTCCGACGGATAACATACCTGAACTGCTCTACTATCCGGCAACGGAGGAGGAGGCTCCAATTCTGCTCGAAAACGGCCTGAAACCGGCAGACAGAAGGATGGTACACCTGTCCAAGACAGCCGCCGATGCGTACAATGCGGGTACGGTGAGGACGGACAAACCGGCAATAATCGAGATAGAGGCGTCGGCAATGGTCAAAGAGAACGCTGTCATTCAGAGGGCCGGAAAGACAGTGTTCATCACGAAGGAAGTTCCCTCAAAATATCTGAGAAGAATGAGCGACGAGGAGATCATAGTGCCCGATGCCCCGGATGCGGCGGACCATGAAGATTCGTAGCTCCATCAGGCAGGAACAGGACTTATACACATACACAGGTACCGATATCCGTGTTCGTAAGCGCGGACAGACTGATGGCAATGGAGAACGGGGAGAAGCTGCATGCCATATCCTTTGACTGGGAAGGATATGCGCCACGATTTCTCACATACTCATTCGGCAATGCCAGACTGCAGGAGCTTGAGCTGAATGCGGTCTCGTTCACAGTCTCTGATGGGCAGTACTGCATAGGCAGTTTCAGAGCGGAAGGGTATCGGCCCTGCCCGTTCAGGAGACAGGTGGTAAATTTCGCCCAATGTGAATTCTGCAGCAGAAGCATCATACCCATACAGAAATGCCTGTTCGATCCGATATGCGACGGCGAATTGTGCGACTGGGATCTGTGCCGGCGGGAGCACATGGTCTACATCGCGTTTTACGGCAGCAAGACCAAGGTGGGCATGACAAGCAGCGGCAGGCTCACCGAACGCCTCATTGAGCAGGGAGCCGATGCGTATTTTACGGTCGGCACGTTCCACTCGAGGAAGGCGGCCAGGGAGATGGAGAAGAAAATAAGCCGCGGTCTTTCAATCGCACAGATGCACAGATCCGCCGATCTTATGAATGAGCTCCAGAAAGGACCGGATTACGCGGCCATAGACCTGATATACCGGCAGACAGGCGCAAGAATAGGCGAAAAGTTTGATCTGACGCCGTCCGATATCGTCCTTCTGAAGGATTATCCCATCCGGCAGCCGCTCGAGTCGAAGCCGGCCTACAGCAGCCTCATAGGCGTGCACGAGGGAGAAGTGATTGGAGTAAAGGGAAGAATGCTGCTTTACAGAAATGACGGCATCAGGGCGCTCAACATGGCCGCGCTGCCGTCGCGGGTGATAACACTCATCTGAAAAATGCATCGCGGTGTCAGCTGATGCATTTCGGGAACACCGGATTAAATTCCAATAAGAATTAGATTCGCCAAAATAATGAATAACACACCCGGCGTTACATGAGTATTTATCGTAGCTCGCCGTTATTCATGTGAGGTGTACAAGCAGTTGGCAGACAGAATCCCGATCTATACCGATGACGACATTGCACAGATCGTCGCCAGGGAAGATACGACAAATGCCATAGTTTCAGAAGTCGAGGAGTTCATGCGTGACAAGCGCAAGGGACTCGTTGTTTCGCCGCCGCGTTTCACCTGCGAGGCGAATGATGGAAAGCTTGTCGTGACGGCCGGGGCCAGCGAGAGAAAGAGAGAGATCGGACTGAGGGTCTATTCCACGTACGGACAGGTCGCCCTCGAGAAGCAGGTGACAATCATATACAACATGGACGGAGATATCAAAGGCATTTTCATCGGTGAGGATATAGGCAGGATTCGCACGGCCGCCATAAATGCTGTTGCTGTCAAGCAGCTGTCCAGACATGATTCGAAGACACTTGGAGTGATAGGCAGCGGCAAACAGGCGAGATCGGTCGTTCCGGCCATTGCCAGAGTCAGGGAACTGGAGAAGATTATTATCTTCAGCCAGCACGTGGCCCATGCAAAGGCATACGCCGACAGAATGGGAAAGGATCTCAGGGAGCTGGGAATAGACATATCCGTATTTGAGGATGCAGGCAGTCTTGTTGCTCACTCCGATATAGTACTCTCGGCGACAACATCCTCCGTTCCGGTGCTGAAGAACAGCTGGCTGAGGCCCGGACAGCATATTTCAAGCATGGGCAAGAAATTCAGAGAATCGCATGAAATAGATCCGGCCATAGTCATGTCTGCAAATACAGTATCGACGGATTCCGTGCAGCAGCTGAAGAGTTTCGGTTCACTCTTCTTTGTGAACGAGGCGGCGAGAGACAGGATAATGGATCTCTCTGAGCTGATAGATCACGGCGGAAGGGATGATGAGGACGTCTCGCTCTTCCTTTCAGTGGGCCTTGCAGGCACCGAGGTGGCAGTCGCAGGACGCATTCTTTCCATAATGGAAAAAGAAGGAAGCGCGGCAGGCGAAGAGAAACTGCCCCACCTTAACAAATAACGGCAGGGATGGCTATTGGCGCAACGTGCTTCTGATACTGCTGACATCAGAGTCACGAGCAGGTTCAAAGGTATTCTGCAGTCCGGCAGATTTGCGGTAACATGCGAACTAGGACCCCCTCAGGGATCGACGATAGAGCCGCTCATTCAGAAAGCGGAGACTGTGAAGAAATTCGTGGATGCGGCAAATCTCACCGATTGCACTGGTGCAATGGTAAGGCTGTCGAGTCTGGCCTCTTCCCTCGCTGTGATGCAGACTGGACTTGAGCCCATAATGCAGATGACACTCAGGGACAGAAACAGGATTGGAATGCAGAGCGACCTGCTGGGCGCATCGGCCCTCGGAGTTCACAACATTCTCTGCCTGTACGGGGATCTGCCGGCGGCGGGGAACGAGAAGGAAGCCAAACCCGTCTATGATATGAACACCGAAGCACTAATTACGACGATAAGAGGCATGAGGGACGAGTCTGTGCTGCACGGAGGAGGAAAAATATCCGTTCCGCCCGATTTTTTCATAGGAGCGGCGGCTTCACCGGTGCGTGAAGACAGTGAGCAGAGAATTGACAGAGTGATAAGAAAGGTCGACGCGGGAGCCCAGTTCATTCAGACACAGCCCGTGTTCGATCTGGAGCTGTTCGGGGAATTCATGGACGATATGAATTCCAGCGGGATCAGCGGCAAATGCCATATCATCGCGGGTATGATGCCCCTGAGATCGTTGAAAATGGCCAGACACCTCCGCGAGCAGATGCACGGCATCACCGTAACGGACGAGGTAATGGCAAGAATGGAGAAGGCGGATTCCCAGGAGCAGGAGGGCATCGGAATTTCTCTGGAGACTATCGACGGACTGAAGAAGATCCGCGGACTCGCAGGCATACACATAATGACTGTCTCGTGGGAGCAGGCCATTCCGAAAATAGTGGAAGAGTCCGGCCTCACTCCGAGGCCGGTCTTCCCCTGAGATGCACCTGCCCTGTCACTTCCTTCCGGCGCTTCCCGAAGGCACGAACCAGACGTCCCGGACGAGGTATTCCGGCTTTCTCGCAAATCTTGCCTCGACGGGCATGCCCACGTAAATGTCGTCCAGGCTGCAGTCCTTCAGCCTGGTCATAAACAGGCTGTTCACTCCGGCAAACTCTATCAGAGCGAGATTGTAGGGCGTCTCCCTCAGGAACGCCTCGCTTCCAAACTCGCATGTGGTCCATGAATGAACCTTTCCCTTCTTCGGCAGGAGTTTCCAGGAAGTCTGTTCGCCGCAAAACATGCAGTGACTCCTCGGTGTCGCAAACACGTAGTCACATTTTGCGCATCTGGAACCGAACAGCTTTCCATCGGCGAGACCCAGAAAAAACTTCGAATCGTTTGCGTAGCTGTGTATATAGTTCACCGAGTACGGGAAGTTTATCACCAGCTGATCTCCGTGCTCCTTCTCCCTGTAAATGGCGGCGCCCTTCCTGTTTATTTCCGCCATGACGTCGCGGTACTTCGTGAATTTCTTCAGCTTCCTGTTGTTTGTTGATGAAACCATCTACCTCACCGCCTCGAGTATTGAAACAGTAACAGCGCTGCCCGTGCCGGCATGAGAATGTATCGCTCCGCGTCTTGCATTACGGATCTGCAGAGTTGCGTCACCGAAATGTTTTCCAATCGTCCCCTGAAGTTGCCACAGTGCGAATACTGCCTGCATGAGTCCGGTTGCACCAACGGGATGACCGCATGCTATCAGACCGCCGGAGGGATTGACCGGCATCTTTCCGGCCTCAGGCGTCCTCATGCCATAATCCATGCCGGCAAGGAACGGCTTGCCGCTTTCTATAAAATCGTATCCTTCCCCGTATCTGCAGAGTCCCATGTCTTCGTAGGTCTGTATTTCGGAGGATGCATATGCATCATGAAGCTCGATGAAGTCTATTTCCTTCATCGGATTCTCCACGCCTGCGGATTCGTACGCTTCGATTGAAGCCGCCCTGCCGGCCCTGAAGGAATGGGCGCCTGGATAGGACAGACCTTTGTAATACTCTTTCTTTTCGTGCTTCATAAGCGGAACTTCGCCGAACGGTCTGTCTGCAAGGCGCATCGTGTCTGTTCCGCATCCGACACCGCTGACCAGTACGGGTTTGTCGGTGAGACGGAAAGCCTCCTCCTCGCTGGCGAGTATGGCGACAGCGGCACCGTCGCTCATGGTGCATATCATTTCCCTTGTGAGCGGATATGATATCATTTCCGAAGACATAACGTCGCCGATTGTCAGCTTCCTGGGATACTGAGCGTAAGGATTGTGCAGCGCATTTGTGTGATTCTTCACCGAGACCATGGAGAGCAGGCGGGCAGCCTCACGGAAAGCAAGACGCTGCGCTTCCCGTTCATCCCTGATGTGCGCAAATTTTCCATTCCGGAGGTACTCGTATATGTGCCTCGTGACCATTAGCGCATAATATCCGCTGTAGAAGCCGCCGTTTGGATAGTCGTAATTCGTGTCTGAGGCAAGAGCTATGAATTCATTCCCCTTCCATGTTTGAACCCTGGACATGGTCTCGAAACCGGCAACCAGGCATATGTCCATCCTGCCGGAAGCTACAGCCTCGAAGCCGGACTGGAACGACTCTCCTCCGGTGGCGCCTCCCCACTCAATACGCATGCTGCCCCTGGGATTCAGTCCGAGGTAGTCCTGGACCATGCTTGCGGCCTTCAGCTGTCTCGTAAAATGATCTGAGAAATAGGATATCCTTGAACCGTCGATGTCCTTTTTTTCGAGGGAGGGGACATCGCTCATGGCGTAGTCATATGCCTTCTTCACCATATACCGGAAATCCATTTCCGGATGCGCCTTCTTGAACTTGGTAACACCTCCGGAAACAAGGTACACCTGCCTGCCGAATCGCTTCCCCTTCCTCATCCCGGCCCTTTCAGATCTGTTAATTTCCATCACCTGCTGCAGAATGGAGCATTAATAATTAAACCAATCGGAATAATGATTCGCACACGACTGGCGCACAGTCCGGTGTTTTCCACATCCTGCTGCGGCACACGGCATATTCAGTTCAATTCATTCAGTGCTTCCCTGGCAATGATCAGCTTTCGTATCTCCGTCGTTCCCGCTCCTATTTCAAGCAGCTTTGCATCACGCATGAGGCGCTCCACATTGAATTCGCGCATGTATCCGTTGCCTCCCATAATCTGAATGGCTTCCAGAGAACTCCTGGTGGATGCTTCGGCTGCATACATGATTGCCGCGGCAGCCTCTCTGTTCCTTCCCCTGCCCTTCTGCAGCGTGTCAAGCGCGCTGTAAATCAGAAGCCTGCTTGCTTCCCTGTCCACCCACATCGTGGCAATCTTTTCCTGTATCATCTCAAATTCCGAAATGGGTGTTCCGAACTGTTTCCTGTTCTTCGCGTATCTGATGGCCAGTTCTAGAACCTCGGTCTGTATGCCGAGCGATATGCCTGCCAGCACGGATCTCTCGACATTGAGCCCGGACATCACGATTGACACTCCGGCATTCTCACCGCCGAGCAGGTTGCCGCCGCGGACTGAGCAGTCGTCAAAATATATCTCACCGGTTGGTGATCCTCTCATACCCATCTTGTCAAACTTCTTTCCCTTTCTGAAACCCGCAAATGAGGACTCTACAACAAATGCGCTTATACCCCTGTTCTTCAAATCCGGGCGCGTTTTTGCATAAGCAAGGCAGATGTCGGCGACTGGAGCATTCGTTATGAACGTCTTGGAGCCGCTGAGAACATAGTCGTCCCCTTTTCTCGTTGCCGTGGTTCGCATGGCAAGCGAGTCGGAACCCGACTCGGGCTCCGTGAGTCCGAGACACCCGATCAGTTTGCCGGTTGCGAGTCCGGGCACGTATGCATCCCTCTGTTCCCTGTTACCGTTGCGGTACAGATTATCGAGGCAGAGATTGGAATGAGCCCCCACGGAAAGTGCGAAGGCGGGAGAAACGCGCGCAATCTCTTCGAGGCACACCGTCTGAGAAATGTAATCGAGGCCGGCGCCATCATATTCCGTCGGCACCGTGATGCCCAGCATTCCGATGCTGCCGAGCTTTCTGAACATGTCTTCGGGAAAATAATCATCCCTGTCCATACGCTCCGCAACCGGGGCAAGATCGCTCCTGGCGAACTTCCTCACGACGTCCCTGACCATCTCGTGCTCTTCACTGAGCTCGAAATTCATGAATATACCGCGTGAGAATATCTTTACCGGTAAAAATAGTTGGACTGTGCGCAGGGGATTGAGCATACCCCGTCGACGATGCTCAGCAACTGTCTGTCCTGTGCGGCTATGGACGCTTCTTTCCCGGTTGCACAGTGATCACAGCAACGGCAGCGGGACATTAAGCAGGCTCGCCGCAATGAGCGACAGAAGAAAGACGAACATATACGCTATGGAAAAGCGGAAGCTGCCGAGGAAAAATCGTTTGTCATCTGACTTCAGGGCCTTCATCGAGCGGAACAGGAGATATGCGTTGGCCATGCTCATTACAATCAGATAAATGATGGAGAGGCGAGTGACAAAGAACAGTATGTATGTGACAGCGACTGTCAGGGCGTTGTATACGAGGGAGGATCGTGAAATGCTGGCTGCATCCTTGAGTGAAGAGATAACGGGTATGCCCGCCGCCCTGTAATCATCACCGTAGTAAATCGAAAGGGGCCAGAAATGCCCCGGCTGCCAGAGAAATACAACCATGAAAATTAAAGAGGGTATCAGCCAGTCTGTGTGGGAGTAGACGGCCCATCCACCGAGAGCTGGAATGGCACCTGAGAGACCCCCCCAGAGAACAGAACTGGGCGTCCTCCTCTTGAGGATGACTGTGTACAAACCGACGTAAAGAAGCGATCCCGCACCTATTATCAGCGCTGTGAGCGCGTTGATAAGAATAAAAGACACCGATACGGAAATAACGAGTATGGAGAAACCGAATATCAGGGCCGATGACGGACTGAGCCTGCCTGACGGTACCGCCCTTCCTGCCGTACGCGACATCACGACATCTATGTCCCTGTCGAAGTAGGAGTTTATTGCCGCTGAACCGCCGAGTCCCATGTACCCGAGCAAAACCAGCTTGGCAATCGAGAGCACCGGTACGGAGGTTCGGCCGGCAACTATGAGGCTCGCCACAGCCACAAACAGTTCTGCGGTTATGAGGCGTGGCTTTGTCAGCTCAACGAAATCCGAAATGCGCGTCGTAATGCTTGCTAAATACCGTTAATATAAAAACTCTGAGCATGCTGACTGTCGCACCGGCACCGCCGCTCATCTGCGAAATATGGCGGATTCCCGCTGACGGAGCAAGTCTGAATCGCTCAGGCATTAGAACGCCGCGTGGCCTCACAACGGACAGAGGCGCAGGCCCGGCACTTCATGCATTGTGCGACTCCGCAGCGGCGCCCGTCGCGCTCTCGCTGACTGAGCCGGCTTCCAGGCGCACTACGGATAATTCAACAGCCGATCCGGAGTTTTCTTCCGGCGCATACACGGTTCCCGCGCCCGTTTCGGCGGGGGGCAGCCTGAATTCATCGTCTTCCTGCGGATAATACAGATTGTCGTACAGATTCAATCCGTAGCTGAATATGAGAAATTCAATGCCCGTGCCAATTCCCCAGTAAGTGCTGGCCTGACCGGTGATGGGCACCAGCAGCATGAGGCCCAGTATGACAAATGCGAGTATGAGCAGGACGAACATCAGAAGTATCGCCGATCTCCTGCCGTGGATGTTTGTGTTTGACTGTTCCGCATCAGCCTTACCGCCTGCAGAAGCGGTTCCCCTTGCAATCCTTCTGCCGAAAAGTGCGTAAGAGAGGCCAATGGGGATCACTATACCGAGACCATAAATCGTCGGAGAACTGAGGAAGCTCGACAGTGTTCCGGCGAACACCAGACCCACGACAATGAGCAGAACAGCGGTTTTAGGCGTAAGTTTGAGTCTTCCTTCGGTCCTGTCAGCCAGCCTGGGTATCAGGTAAATGCAGATGAATGCCAGGACCAGCGGCGGAAGCATGATGCCTATCTGATAATTCAAAGGCTCGGGTCTGCCTCCGGTGGTGTATGCCCAGACGCTGAACTGAACGAGATACGTTATGAGAAGAATACCGATGCCGGCCCATACGGGCCTTCTGCGATGTACGGCTTCATCGGTCGACCACGAATGAGGAGGGCTGTCTACCCGCCTTCCGAACATGGCGTACGAAAAACACAGGGGAATCAGTATGCCCATGACGTAAATCACAGGTGAGTTGAAGAAACCAGGAAGTGTACCAACGATTGTCAGACCCAGAACGATCAACAGCGCAGCGGTCCTCGGTTTCAGTATGAGTTCCCCTTTCTTTCTCTCGTGGAATCTGGGCATCAGATAGATGCACAGGAACGTCAGCACAAGCGGTGGAAGCATGATGCTCGTCTGCAGGGAAAAGGACTCGGCCACGCCTGGAGCCGTGTACGCCCAGATGCTCAACTGTACGAGATAGGTTATGAGAAGTATGCCGATGCCCACCCATAGAGGTCTCTTACGCGGTTCGGTCTCTTCAGAGCTGTCGAGCCAGGGCAGGGCAAGCAGATAGAGCGCTGGAATTGCGGCAGCAAGCGTGGAGGCAACCAGCGGATTGTATGCCGCTCCCGTAGGTGTGTAGAAATCGAGAGCCTTGTAAAGGAAGAGGAAGAACCACGGGGGATAAGGGGGCACAGTGAGAGCGAGAGGACTCGAGGGTGAAGGGGCCGGGGCAGGCTGCAGGATGAAAGGAACGCCGTTCAAGTTTGCGAGCACATTCGGAACGATGAGTATGAAGCCCCATATCATGAGGGTCAAAGAGAGTGTGTACAGGAAATTGCGCGGCCACCATGGATTGAAGTCCTTCCACTCTTCTTTGGAGTACACTGCGGGAACCCTATCCCTGACCTTCTTGGATGGCATCACACCATACTGCTCAAACAGAAGGAAGTGAATGACGAAAAAGGCGCCGATCATAGCAGTGAGTATGATATGCCATGCGAGGAGTCTGGTATACATGTCCAGAGGAAGTCCATTGCCGAACACTATGACCTGAAGAATACTTCCACCCGGCAGATATGAGAGAATCCCGTTTGCAACACCGTCCGCATCGACGCCGAGAATGTCTGCGGGCAGAGAGTAACCGGTGAAAGCAGTAGCGAGCGTAATCGCGAAGAGCACGAGCCCGACTACCCAGAGAAACTGACGTGGCTTCTTGTATGCGCCGTCGAAGTAGTTGCGGAACAGATGCAGATATATCAGGAAAATCATGAAATATGCGCCGTACATGTGGCTGAACAGTATCGGCGCTCCGAATGGTATGTCCTTAACAAGGAACATTGTCTGGTTATACGGGTCGGACGGGTAATAGGTCAAAAGCAGAAACAGCCCGGAAAACACCTCGAATGAAAGTGCGGCTGCCACGAGTGCCCCCAGCCAGTATTTCATCCTGAACATGTAGTTGGGCATTTTGAAGAGAGGCTGCTCATTGATGTCGATTATGTCAGTAAGTGAAAATTTCGGCACGTATCTTGAAATCATGCCCGAAATCCTGTCGAATACTTTCATTCAATCACTTCATCACTGGAAAGGATTTATCTTTGCCGTGACTCCCGTCGAGGTCCCGCTCACGGGTGTGCCGCCTACCAGAGTGTTTGTATGACCGTAAACCGGAACTCCCACATCGCCTACCGCATAAAGACTGTCGGTGGAGGAATCCCATTCCAGCACAACGGCTGGCAGGGGTCTTTCCGTAGGTCCCGTCAGTACGGAGGCACCGTGGTACGGGTCATATGTTGAACCATGGCAATCACAATGAATGACCGCCGGGATGCCTGCACTGTTGGCCGCCGTAATAGCATTCGGTGGAAGAAGCGCAGGAGGAGGCATGCCCGGCTTCATCTCGTCCGGTGGATACAGATGTATTTCAGGAGGAGAGCATCCGAGATGCTGACAGATTGCGCTGTATGACACGATAGACTTGTGCGGACCTACACCCCCGGGGAATTTGTATTTGGTTCCGTCCGCGGGCACTGTGACGTCGGAAGGCGGAACTGCGACAGGGTTGTTGTTTGTGTCTCCCAGATTGAGTATGAAATTGATTTCGTTTTGAAGAGGATACTCGTAGAGCGCAATGACCGGATCGTTAACCGTGAAGGTTGAAGCTTTCACCGGACTCCCTGTTGAATCCACGAGAAGCATCTTTGTGTATGATTTTGCACCGACAATAGGAACTTCCAGCCCTCTTATGGCTCCGAGTGCGCTGGCAACAGCCGCTGCCCCTATGCCGAACACCATGCCTTTGATGAACTTGCGCCTGCCGGCATCAACGCGACCGACGTTTGAGTCCAGGTATCTGAAAAGATAATCCTCGCCGTTCCTGACGAACTGCTCGTCGCTGAATCTCGTTCGAGGATTCTTCATTGCTCCTGAGGTCTTGGACAGATAATAGAAATCCTCGATGCTCATTATCTTTAATGCGACCGTTCAAAACACCTTTGCTGCTCTCAATTCTGCGGTATTTGTCCATTGATATTTAATTTTGCGGTATGTGCCGAAGTTTTTTCGCCGCGTTGCTGGAGACTTCAGGCGGGTGCCGGGCATGCGGTTGAATCAGGATCCGGAAGCGTCAGGAAATTTGACGACTGTGAAAATGAGAATGTGGCGGCGTTTTGGACAGTATGGATGCATTCCTTCTAACTTTGTGAGGGAATAGAGGAGCGCAGGAAACCCATAATCCTGCGCCACAGGACAACGAGGAGGCCCAGGATGAGCGCGTCCAGAGTGTTGTCTACGTAGCTGTAGTTCGTGACCCAGATCTCCAGGGAAGTAACCGTAAAATAACCGCTCAGAGCTATCACAGCGAGAACTTCGAGCGGGGCCAGACACATCAGGACAGTGATGGTCAGGATTGCGATGGAAGAGAAACGGCCGGATCTGAAATTTCTGTTCAGTATTCCCCTCCGGATGGCATCATACACATTTGCAGAGTTTGCGATTGCCAGCGAAGTGAGCAATACCGAGAAAAATGTATCGCCGGCAAGGAGCACTAAACCTATGTGCTCCGTGGGAAACCATATGACGCCCGACTCGTACAGATCAATCGGACTGACGGTGCGGAGGAAGAAATAAGGGTTGGGAGTATTGGTTGCTGCAAGAAAGGGATAGACGTTCGTTTGGTAATAGAATAACATATCATTGGACGCTGCATAAACAAACCAGTAGAGAATACCCATTGACAGGATTGCACACCGTCGTATTGTCCCGCCTTCCAAAAATCTGCCCTTAGCGGGTGCTGCCTGATAAAAAGCTTGCGTGGCGTCTTCTCCCCCGCCTTGTTCTTGATCAGAGTGATCAGTTTGGGCGCCCATCGGTGTAGCCGTCCGTGATTGCGACAATGGATCCGTTCTGTCATGTGCGCGCCTGCTTAAAAGTTATGCAAAAGGGTACAGCCTAGAAGGAGCAGGCGGGAGAAATCATCAGCAGGAGGCAGCACTTTGCCGATCGTGTTCTCAAAGCGGCACAGCTGCGGGTGTAAAGGGCAGCACCTGCTTGCTTTGCAACATGTCACAACAGCCTGAGATTGAGAATCACGTGCGAATACAGCCGCTGACGAACAGACTCCCTGCGAAAGTATAATATTCGAATTCCTTTTTCTGTGTCACGTCAGACAGGTGCAGGTGACTTGATCCGAAATTCCAGGACAGGATGTTATACGATGATGGCCGTTGGCGTAATAGGAACAACTGTTTCGCTGGCTGCTGGAAACCTGATCACTGCAATAGCTTCTGTCTTGCTTGCAGAAGTTGGCGCATTTTCACTTGGAACAGAGTGACCGATCGCTCAGTCGGTAAACACATCTCCGGTTCAGTGATGCGGGAATAGCGGTGCCTGATGATTTCCTGCAACAAACACAAATGATTGGGAAAATAAAGTGTTTAAGCCAGTCCAGTCCCGGCATCAGAACGTTTCACGGACTGCAGTCTTGACATGGACCGAGGCATCGCTGATGCGATATGTGACCGTTAAACCCGGAGCGGATGCCGTAAAATAACCTCGCTGACCACTCTGCGCCACGTCGTATTTCACCGATTGAAGGGCATACGATGACTGAGGGGATTGTGCGCCGCGCGCTGAATGTGCGACGGTCACCAGTGCGGAATAGTTCGACGGTGTCACGTTAAGCCAGCCCCACATGCCTGCGCTGAAATCGTTGGATACTTCCGAAATATACTTGTAATTACCAACTCTGGTCGCATTGAAGTAAATCTGCAGGGTAGTATTGTTTGCGGTACCCACGGTGGGATTGGGACTCGATGCATTCTTGAAAACTGCCGTATAATTGGGAGATGTCGCGTTGGTCACATTACCAGGAACCAGTATCCACGAGTGGTTGGATGTGGCCGTCGATGGTATAGAGAGCGTGAGCCACACGACTGAGTTGTTTGGTGCCGAGAGGGCGGGGCCGGGCGACGTTCCGTTGAACATCCGGGTGCCGTTGGCACCCGCGACAAGATGATAGTGCTCCATGTGGACGGTGGCTGTGATGTTGCCTGAGGTAACATTAAACCAGCCCCACATGCCGGACTCAAAATGCCCCGGGAATTCGCAGATGTACTTGTAGCTGCCTGTGGCATTTGCAATGAACACAATCTGATCAGTGCCGCCCGGAGGCGTTCCAGCCACAGGATTCGGACTCGACGCATTTGCAAAGACAGGAGTAAAATCGGGATTCGGTGTAGGTGCGACACTGCCCGGAACAAGCACCCACGAATGCGGATAACCTGCTCCAGAATCGACATGGAACGTCAACCATACCCGCGTATTAACAGGAACGGAAAGAGTCGGACCCGGGCTAGTGCCATTAAATGTAAAAGTTGCCTGGGGCCCTGCATCAATGCTGAAATGGACATATGGCTGGGGAGGGGGTTTGAAAGAGGGAGCGGGGGGCGCGGTAAGCGTGTGGATGTCCGTAGCAGCAAAAGCGGCACCGATGACAAGCACTATGATGCCTGCCATGAGAATATTCTGGCGCCGTCTGAGTTCCG
>JAKABN010000196.1 GCA_021796895.1 Thermoplasmata archaeon
ACTGTCGCGAGCTTTTCGACAGAACGCTGAGCTATGTTGAAAGACCGACAGAAATAGAAGCGTACACACTCACGGTGAAGGAGGGAAGACGCATAGGCATGACAGAAATGGACATTTTTGACTATCTGCGTGTCGACTGGATAAGCGAAGACGATCACAGGAAGCTGGCAAGAACCGTCGGTGTAAACATCTGATTTTCGGTCATGAATTTCTTCTCGCCAGTTCCGCGCCCTTCGCCATGTTTACAAATTTACTGTATGTGGTCTTCCACGTTCTTGTCCTTATTCCGCAGTCCGGATTGACGTATATGAGCGAGGGATCGCGGATCAGCCTGGCAGCATACAGTATTCTGTCCCTGACAAGAGTGGGAGATTCTACCCGGTCGTCATGCACATCTATCACTCCGAGTCCAACCTGTTTACCCGCGCCGTACTCTCCCAGCAGCTTGACAACTTCATAACCTGTGCGTCTTGTATCGCCCGTTCCAGAGCCGTCCTTGTTCGCAAACTCCAGCGCATACTGACTCACTGTCTTAGCTTCCAGCAGCTCCGGAAACATCGAAGTGTAATCTGTAGAGTAGCAGACATGAAGTGAAAACTTGCAGTCAATGCCCTTTGTCGCTTCGTTGACCGCCTGCACGAAATTTAGTATCTGATCCTTCCCCGGTTGCGTGCTGAGCGCTGGCTCATCTATCTGTATCCAGCGAGCCCCGGCCGCAACAAGTGATTCTATTTCAGGCCGTATCAGCTTCTTTGAAACTTCAAAGAGCAGGTCTGAATAGGCCCTTTTTTTCAACTCGTGAGGATCAATATTCAGACTCTCAAGGCGCTTCTGATAGAACTCGTTGAAAGACCAGTCGGTGACAGTGTATGGTCCGGTGAACGGCACCTTGACTGTCTTCTCTGTGTGCTCCTTTGTGAACAGGAACTCGCTGAGGTATATCGGCTTTTTCCATTTGAGTTCGTCTACTACGGCGGCCTTCTTGTAATACTTGTTGTCCCATGAGCGTACGTGGCCTACAAATCTGAAACCGCCCACTTCTTTGACGAGCGCCTCATACATCTCTGTTCTCCATTGCTCTCCGTCAAATACAATGTCGAGTCCTGACGACTCCTGGAGTCTGATCGCATAAATCGCAGACCACTCACGAATGGCCTCGCGTCCTTCAGCCGAGTCCCCCGATTTGAGCAGTTCCAGAAGACGCTCGTACCCGTCTATCTTCAGCTTCTTTCCCCAGTGCTTCGCATCATCGAAATCCTGATCAGGCACGGGTGCCCCACGATAACCCAGAACTCTCCAGTTGGGCTTGGCAATGCTGCCTATTTCCTGTGTCGGAAATAATTTATTCACTGTTATCGAGCCTCCTTGCCGCCTCTCCTATTATCTTCATCTTCTCCTCCGCAATAGAACGTGGCAAAAATTCCAGATCCGCGTTTGGAATTATCGCCATCCGATCAATCGCACCCGTCCGTTCAACGACAGAACGCACAAAACCAAGCACCCATTCGACACTTTCGAGCCGGCTGTTTCTTGCGTCCAGACAGCCGACGGCAATGCTCTTTGAGGTGTCGAAGGCGGTGATCGAGGAAAGCGGCGTCGAGAAAAAATCTATACCGACTACAGATGCGTTGAAATCCATCGCCTCGCCGAAGTGTCCCTCAAGGTTGCCGAAAGGAAAGTGTATCATTACCTCGCACTTCAGCTTCTGCGTCGCAAGGTTGAACGCATCCGCCGCCAGTTTTATGTCACCGTTTTGAGGCTGCCCGGAAAAAAGAAACGGTTCGATGAATTCAATCTGCTTCGCTCCTTTTTCTTCGAGGAACAATGCGACTCTTTCAATCTCCTGTGCAAGCGACAAAACACCGGATCTCCTGTCCGGAAAATAAGCATCATCTGACGCCATGTACAGCGTATAAGGAGATGGAATTATTGCCTTAACATTCCTGCCTGAGTCCCATACTCTCGGAAAGTAGTATTTTGTAAGCTTCTTGTGCGAAATGCTGGGAAATGAATCAATGATCGGACGCCTGTAAAACGTATTGTTATCAAACCACCTGGTGAGCTGGGGAACGTTGTCCTGTCCCTCCAGCAGATCCGCGAACGGCCTGATCAGGTCCTGCCAGTGGAACATGGGGTCTGAGACGAACGTGAAATCTTCCTGCACCTGGATTGAAAAATCTCTCATTGCTGCGGCC
Organism: Thermoplasmata archaeon; assembly: GCA_021796895.1. GTDB lineage: Archaea > Thermoplasmatota > Thermoplasmata > Sysuiplasmatales > Sysuiplasmataceae > Sysuiplasma. The sequence goes on from JAKABN010000196.1 coordinate 2,196, forward strand.
GTTCTAAGCTCTTCAAGCTCCTCGTCGGTAATTCTGTTCCTGTCTCTGTCTCTCGTCCCGGCTATGAGTTCTTCCGTTCTAGGCTGAATACCCACAAGATATCTGTCGACGCGCATAATGACACCATTGCCACGGTGTTTTACCGCAGTAGCTCCCCCGATATGTCTGGCATCCCTGGCGGAGCGATGCCGCACTAATGCGGTCATAATAATAATGCTTTTCATTCCGTTAGGAATTGAAAAGGTTTTGATACGGCAAAATGCCGTAACCACTTTCGGCACTTTAATCGGCGGACGTCACTCATTCGCAAAGACGATTAAGCAGTTTTAAATCGACCCTGACTGTTAAACGATGCATGACTGCTTCGCATAATAATGCCGTCAAATTCAGCGACATCGAAAAGGCATCCGACATAGTGAGCAGAGTAGTCAGCAGGACTCCATTCGACACATCCACTTCATACTCAAAGAAATTCGGGTGCACTGTTTATCTGAAAATGGAAAATCTGCAACGCACAGGCTCTTTCAAGATGCGCGGGTCATACAATAAGATATACAACATGACTGAAATGCAGAAGGATCGTGGTGTTATTACAGCATCCGCTGGTAATCATGCGCAGGGTGTTGCGCTCTCGGCGACGCTCAACGGAATAAAGAGTGTGGTTGTGATGCCACAGTATGCTTCGCTCGCCAAGGTGGCTGCAACAAAGAGCTATGGCGCCGAAGTTGTCCTTCACGGTGCATCATTTGACGACGCGCTGGCAAAGTCGCTGGAAATACAGCGGCAGCGCGGACTGACTTTTGTTCACGGATACAACGATCCCCTGGTGATTGCAGGACAGGGAACACTCGGAATGGAGATAGCGAATGAGAACAGCAAACTCGATTACCTCATTGTTCCTGTCGGCGGTGGAGGCTTGATTTCCGGAATAGCCGTAGCGATGAAGAAGCTCAGCCCCGGGACACGCATCATAGGCGTTCAGAGCGCGGCTATGCCCGCATTTGCCGATTCGCTGAGGAAGGGGAGGATAGTAAAAGGGAAGGCGGGTGAGACCATCGCAGACGGCATCGCCATCAAGCAGCCTGGCGAACTGGCGTTTGGAATAGTTTCCAGGCTTGTCGATGCCATACACACGGTCAGCGAGGACGAAATA
>JAKABN010000197.1 GCA_021796895.1 Thermoplasmata archaeon
CCCATTCTGCGGACACGACCGTCGCCTCCTTCCCGTTGCTCCTGGATATTTCGACCCATCGTTCCGCAAATGAGCCGCATGTCAGATGCAGTATTCTCTTTGAGACCGCGCTCCTCACGCCGGCCTCCATGACTCCCGTCGACGAGGCCGGAATGAGAAAAATATCATTCTCGGTCCCAAGGAGTTCCCTGAGTTTTTCGACGACCGAACGATGCAGTTTCTTGTAGTCGGAGCCACGATGCGTTATCATCGGCTTCGTCATTGCATTCAGAACGTCTCTTCTTACCTCGACCGGTCCGGCTGTGAAAAGAAGCCTTTCCAACGTATCTACCAGCATTCTGCAAAGTGGAGAACTAATTATATCTTGCGCATAATTGGCAGTGCGACCTGAAAGTACGTCAGAGTGCACTGCCCGCAAGCCGACGTGTTACACTGCGCTCTCCGGAAAGAGCAAGCGGCATTCTCTCCGGCCTGAAGACCGGGGGAATGCGTTGCGATTCTTTCAGATTCTCTTCATTTTTCCGAGAACCGGCTCGTATACCATGCCCTTGTCCAGAAGTCCCTCGACAGCCTCGGACAACCGCTCCGGCGTAAGATGCTCTGCACTGGCTAACCGCTCCACGTCTTCCCACAGCGCCCCTTTCGGATCAGCGCCATCGAGATTGCCAATTATGAGCAGCATCGTTTTTTCGTCTTCCGTCAGCTCTTCACCATTCCGTTCCTCAGCTTTCGGTTCTGCCACTGCAGCAGGCGGAAGATCTTCGACACCTGCTATTGACCGCAATGCTTCCACGACAACGCCGCGGTATGTGTCAAGGTCTGTCTTTCCGTAGTGTTCCATAGCGAGGACAGCGCCTTCGGTGTATCTCCTCGGTATACCGAGTTTGGCAAGCGCATCGGCATTCGGCGGAGAGAGTTCCATGGCGCATCTGCACGCTTCAATTCTCCTGAGCGTTTCCCTGCAAGTCTCGTACGTCCAGAAATCTCTCTGCTGCTGAGTTATCTTTGCAATGCTCTCAACCCTGACGGAAACATAGACCGCGCCTTCCTCTGTCGTAAATGAGCGTGCCTTCCCCACTGCCGCGACGAACGCCGGAGGCTCTATCAGCTGCAGCGCGCGCGCTGCATTCTGCTGATACTGACCTGCGGAGATCCTGAACGTGCCTGTGGGATCTGCGATCTGCGCATTGTACATCGTCCAGTTTTCGCCCTTGTTCTCCTCAACCTCCGTGAGCACACCCGCAATCATCATTCTGCTCACCTTGGCACCGAGAGGCGTCACTACGTAAACAGTGCTCTTTTCCTCCCCTTCCCTCACCTCATAGTCGGAGGAGCTGAATTCGGCCGCAAACAGCCTGTGAGCCATCTCCCTCATTCTTACATCCCCAGGGATTGAATCACCTCCTGATAGAGTGCCGACGCCTTCTCCTTCACTTCCGCCGCACTGATCGAGGCTTTCCTGCATGTCATGCTCAGGCCGAAATCATCGCTGAACACATTTCCGTTGACATCCATCCGTGCGAAGAGCATTTTTTCCGATATGTCGGAAATGACCGCTTCCTGGCTCAGGGTCGCCTCCGTTCTCTTTCTGACAGCGTCGAGCGTCATGCCGCTGAGCGCTTCGGACAGTTCCCTGTTGAATCCCACTGTCATCGAACCGCTTCCGTCGTCCACCACCGCGCTTATGCGGAAGTCGGGCACTCCGTCAACCTTGCCGTGGGTCCTGCATTCTGCGGCCCGTGTCGCTCTGCCGCACTGCGGGCACCTGAACAGAAAACCCGTGCCGGGCCTGATCTCAATTATCGTGCCGCTGACTGTCGCGTCCATGGCTCCGCCTCTTTCAGCAAGCGCGCCGATTTCAAAACAGTGAGGCTTGTCTTCCGTTACGGCTATCTCCCTTGTCTCTGCGGCTACTTCAGATTTCTCGTCGAATTTGAGCTGCGGTATGCCTTTCCACGATCGCACATAGGCTCCGGATATCGTTATACTCTGTCCGGCAGAATATTGAAATTCTCTCCAGCCGGTGAATGCTATGCTTCCCGTCTCGTCTGCCAGTGTGCCGGAGAACATCACGCTCCTCCTGCCCTGTGTTTCAATCTCCCTTCTTTCGACCGAGATGAGTCTTCCCGAGACGGTGACATTGCCCATGCCGTCCCTGAGCTCCATTATAGTGCATTTCCGCGGATTGCCGAATCTCGCCACGCTCGGTATTTCTGTTCCTGCTTGTTTCTCCACTTCGGTGCGCTCGCTCAAGTTCAGCTGTATTTCTCCGTTACGCTCCCTGGTGTATGCCCCTGAAATGCTGACAACATCGCCCTTCGACAGGCCGAAATCCTTCCACGCGGTAAAACGCAGTGTTTTCGTCTCGTCACCGATCAGGCCATAGTGTATGTTAACTTCGCGTCCGTTGCTCATAATACTCTTCGGTGTTATTGAGATGATTTTCCCGACTACCATGGCATCGGCCTCGTTCGGTCCCACGTCCTTCATCTTCTTCGGCTCTCTCGCCCAGTTCTCAATTCTCTCCCTGATGAGTATTTTCGAACGTGAGGACATGTTGAGTTGAGGTCTGTCCCTGTATGAGGTGGCGTACGCATTCCTGATGGATATGACATCTCCCCTGCGGATTTCGGGTTTGTCGTAGTCCCAGATCGTGAATGGTATGCTTCCTGTGGCATCCTCGAGCAGACCGGAAAGGAGTATACGCTTCTTTCCCTCTATCTCGATTTCCTTGACGTTTGCGTAGATAACCCTGCCGCTGGCGTCCACTCCGTTTTCTCCCGCAGAGATATCCGCAACGCTCTTTTCCACACCCATCGACAGGGTGTCAGGATCTCCGCCGTATTTTTTCACAATGCTTCTCTTTGCCGAAGGCACCGTTACTCTGTACTGATTCACGTACAGTTCCAAATCCTTCAGCAGAACATCTTTTTCCACTTTGCCCCCAAGGGCGGCATGCATGTCTTCGACATGGCCGTTCATTTCCGATTCCAGACCAATCACCATCTTCTGCAGCAGATCTCATTTGAAATATTTAAATGAGTCAAGTGGGATGACCGAAACATGCCGCGTCTATTCGCTGAAGGAGTTCCCGGCAGGGTAATGTGCCTTCAGATGTTCCAGCAGTGAATCCCTGTTCCGTCTCAGATGAGATTCGAACCATGCCTTGACCACATCCCCGAGCACTTCGTGGAACTTGTTGACGCTGAAAGCGCCGACGGGCACATCGTAAAGCACATACTGGCCGAATATTCTCTTCCAGCCGCTGTACTTGTAGTAGTGTTCGCCTTCGAAATATTCGAATGTCATCCTTACGTAGAATC
>JAKABN010000022.1 GCA_021796895.1 Thermoplasmata archaeon
TTGCCAGCAGTGTCTTCCCGGTGCCGGGGGGACCGTGCAGCAGCACGCCCTTCGGTGCCTCCACGCCGAGGCGCTCGAACAGTTCGGGATGCTTGAGAGGCAGCTCAATCATCTCCCTGACCTTCTTCACCTCCTCCTCGAGGCCGCCGACATCATCGTATGACATGCCTGTCACGGTTGCCGGCGAGTCTTTCGCGGCTTTCCCCGACACAGTCACTTTTGTGGCGCGTGAGACTATTACAGCAGACCCGCCCGGGGCATAACCGGTGACCATCAGCTCCACCCTGCTGCCCATTACATTGAGCTGCACAATGTCGCCCTTGGAAACGACCCTGCCGTCAAGGACCGTTGACACGTATTCCTCCGCGCCGTTGAGCTTGAGCTCCTCGACGGGAGCTACCGTAATCTTGACGGCATTCTTTGGAATAACCCTGGAGATGGCTACCTTGTCGTCAAGTGACGCGCCCGCGTTGCGCCGCTGTATTCCATCCATCCTGATAATGCCCCTGTTTTCATCCTCAGGAAAGCTCGTTCCCAGGACAGCCGCCGTTCTCTTCTTGCCTGTCACCTGCACATAGTCGCCCGGAGCGAGACTCATATGCTGCATTATCTGACCGTCAACTCTCAGAATGCCTGTGCCCACGTCATAGACCTTTGATTCCGCGACCCTCAGTATCTTATCATCTTTCTTCAAGTAAAACACCGCGTATTTTTGATAAAACTATGTTTGCACTCATATTTAAAAACTTCTATCAGTTTTGTGTCTGGGCACACATTGGCGGACATAGGCAATTTGTTCCCGACAGCGGCAGAGAAAGCAACCTTTCACGACAGGACGAAATCAGGAACACAACTCCTCTTTCCCCTTTCGCCCGTCAGTAACATATGAAAGAATCGCTATCGCATTCCCCGGTCTTCAGGCCGAAGAGGATGTCACAATCACCGGTTACACCTGGAATGAAGGGCGGCGTCCCGCGCTTCGGCAAAAGTTCAATATATGCCTGCGGCATTGACATTCGTTTGTCTTACGGAGTGTACTTCGATGGCCGGATCATATTTGTTAATACAGGGTCTGCAGGACTATGGTCTGCTCGTGCTCAGAGTGACACTGGGTTTTGCGCTGATAGTTCACGGCTACCCAAAGGTCGGTTCCAGGAGGAATGCCATCATGGATGTGATGCGCACGAGGGGCATTCCCGGCCCGGTCACCTCGCTCGTAGGATATTTCCAGTTTATAGCCGGAATACTGCTGATTTTCGGGGCTGGAACACAAATTGTTGCGCTGCTGGTGGCAATCGAGGCAATCGGAGCAGTGAACATGTATTCCCGCATCATGGGAAAGAGCTACGCCTATGGCTATGAGAGAGACATTGCCTATTTTGCCATTGGACTGGCGCTATTTTTCGTTGGAGCTGGTGCGATAAGCCTCGACCATTATCTCATACCGCTCCTTTGAGGTATCGGATGTCGAAGGTCTATACGAGAACTGGAGATACGGGTAAGACAAGCCTGATAACCGGGGAGAGAGTCGAAAAGACAGATCCGGTGGTCGAAGCGCTCGGCGCCATTGATGAGCTCAACAGCGTCATCGGCATAGCCATTCCTGAAATCAAGGATGAGCTGCTGGCAACCATACTCGGGAGAATACAGAGCGAACTCTTTGCGCTGGGTGCCGATCTCAATTCAACCGGAAAGGACATCCAGGGTCTGCCCAGAGTCAGGATCATAATGACAGAAAGGCTGGAAAGAGAGATTGACGGCATGGTTGCGAGGATGCCGGAGCAGCGGACTTTCATACTTCCCGGAGGAGGAAGGGCCGGGGGGACACTACACCTGGCCAGGGCAGTATCCAGAAGAGCAGAAAGGAGAGTTGTTGCGGCATCAGGCAAGAAGGGTTTCAATCCCGAAATACTGAGATATCTCAACAGGCTGGCCGATTTCCTTCACGTGGCCGCCAGATATGCCAACAGCACAGACGGCAAGCAGGAGAAGGCACCTGTTTACGACGGCTGATTTGCGCACTCAGCTTCCGCGGTTTAACCGCCTGTAAACAACGTGCCTGTTCTTCCCGATCTTAGAGGGCCACCAGTTGTACTTGCGCAGATAGAGCATGACAGCGGGAACAAAGAACGGCCAGCTTATGAATGTGTCAACCAACACTCCGGCGGCCAGCCCAAGCCCTATCTCCTCCATGATTCCGATGCCGCTGAATGCGAGCGAACCGAACGTGGCGAAGAGAAGGGAGCCGAGTGTTATTATCACGCCGCCGTTTTCGACGATGCTCACGGTTATTCCCTCCTGATCGCTTCTGCCGCGCATCACTTCCTCCCTGACTCTCGTAACCATGAAAATGTCATAGTCCAGGCCTACCGCCAGCAGGGTAATCACCGTGAACATCGGAAGGAATATGACCAGTGGATAGTGAAGCACGTAATAGAGAACAATGTAGGTCATTGCAAGCGAAATTACCACAGAGGAAAGAACCATGAAGATGAGCCTTGCAGGAGTGAAAATAGAGCTGAGCTGGAGTGAGAGCACTACAAGAATGGCCAGTGCCAGGACTGGAACGAGATTATCAAAACTCGTGCTTGTGTAGGTGTAGGCATCGTTGAACCCCTGCGTGAGGCCCCCGATGTAAATGGAAGCGCCGACAGCCTTTGAGTGTATTATTGCCGGCAGGCGATTCACGAATTCAGACGCGGATGTTCTCCAGGAAAGCGATGACAGTTCGAATGTGATGCGCACAAAGCGTGAATCGGAGCCGATGAACGTCTTCATCTGTGACGTGTAAGCGGAATGGTACTCCGACGGAATACCGGAAAGGTTGTACGGAACATAAGAGCCGTAAGGGAATGTGGGGCCCTGGACCTGCCTTATCTGGCTGCTGGATGCGATGGCATTTTCTATTACTGTGATCTGCGACATCTCATTTGCATTAAATGTGCCGTTCGCGCCGGTCACCGGCGACGGTAACTGCACTATGACGTATCCTATGTCGAACGGATCTCCGTGAAAACCGGCAGAGGCCACCTCGATTGCTTTTATGCCGCTGCCGGAAGGCAGAAGATCGAACACATCCATATTTGTCGGAGTGGAGGCGTAGAGGTATGCGCTGAGCATTGCGGCAACCAGGAATACTGCAAATATCTTGCCCTTGTTGGATATAACAAATCCGGAAACGCGGAACATCAACGTCTTTCGCTCATCAACCGGCTCCATACCGGAGGGCCAATAGGCCCTGGACCGCGCGATGTTCAGAATTGAGACCAGCAGGGTGTTTGACACCAGGACGGCGAGCATTACACCGATTGCATTGGTTATGCCCGAGTCGCTGAACAGGGGGACGTTGGCAACATAAAGCGCCATATAGGAAACAGCCACAGTCAGACCCGATGTGAAGACGGCGTGCCCTGCCCACCTGGTGGAGATTATGGCCGGATTGCTGTTGCCTTTCCTGAGTTCGCGGCGGAATCTGGACATAATGTAGACCACGTAGTCGCTGGAAAGTCCGAGCAGCAGTATCAGGAGCAGCGTCGGCGTGATGAACGATATCGAAGAATGCAGGACGTATTTGTAGAGAAGCGCGTTGACAGAGAATGCGGACACTGCGCTTACCGCAAACATCAGCAGTGGAAGGAAGGCAGCCGTGACGGACCTGAAGTACAGACCGACGATTATAACTGACAGTATGATGCCTATTACCAGCGCTCTCACCATCCCCGTCAGGGTGGAGGACGAGAGCTGCCTGCTCTGCTGTTCCGAACCGGTCAGGTAGTATCTGCTTCCTGTAATGCCGGAGAGAGAAGAGCGTATGAGTGAAGACACTGAATTGGATTGAGCAACGGTCAGATCAGACGATGTTCTCACTATCAGTATTGTCGTGGAATTGTCATACCCGACAAACTGATGGTAGACATATGGGGAGGGGACGAACGGGTAGCCGCTGAATCCGGATGAGAGCAGCGTGCCAGACACAAGCAAAGTCAGATCGGCCGAGTTATTGACTTTCAGCAGATATGGTGCGACCTCGCCGCTGACTGCGCTCACCAGTGGATTGAAATTCATGTTAGACTCGAGGCCGTACGTCACAAGACCTACAGTCCGCGCGGTCAGACCTGCCGGAGTGGCGGGCTGAGGAAGGTAGAATGCGTCGTTGAAGAATGAGCTCAGCGTCGTGTTGAGCCCGCCATGAACGAAAGCCGCAACAGACGTATTTGAGCCCAGCGAGGGAAGAACAGACGCCAGAATGTACATGTAAGCATAGGCGTCATAGTGTGTTCTGTCGGCCTGTCCGGTCTGTGCATAGTCGGCCAGTGAGAAATTTCCCTCAAGCGATGAAGAGATTATGTGAAGCGGCTCATTCTGCACCGAGACACCGTAATATGCCGAAGTCGCGTTGTTTATCGTCTGGTTTATGGAGTAATATGCCCTTGCCATTTCGCTGGACATATTCGATGAATTCCAGTAGCCGTAAAAGGTGTTGTAGTAAAGTTGTACCAGCGAATTCGTTCCGATCAGCTTCTGCAGTGTGAGGCTGTTCGCAACTGACGAATTATTGCTTGCCGAATAATAGGCGAGGAAGATGGAAGGCACACCGTATACCATCTGCAGCGTCTGATTCAGCGTGACGTTCAGATCCGATATCGCGAGATTTGTCTGATGAAGAAGGGCGTATGTGGCGTTGAGCTCGCTTTTCGCTCCGCGTGTGACGCCCGTCAATGTGCTGTTTTCGACGGTCAGTATTGAGGTCACGTTGCCGGCGATGCCGTTGCTCCTGAAATAGCCGTCAATGCCCGTCTGAACAGAGCTGAAACCGGATATCACGCCCTGTGAGTTGACGTTGGTGCCGGTGGTGACCACGACGAGGCTGTGACTTCCCGCGGATGCTTCCTGGGGGAAGTATTCCGAGAGATATTTCTGCGCCTTCGCCGCCATGGAGTTCGAGGGAAAAAATCCTGAAGAAATATTATATGACGTTTCGCCGAACAGCATGGGGGCGAACGGTCCGAGACAGATAATCGCAATTATCCATGCGACTATTATTTTCCGGCTGTTTCTCTGAGAGAAACGCCCTATTTTCCCAAATGCGTGCTCAAGCAATAGACCGCTCAGTCCTCCCTGTGCTCTATCCTTTAAGCGCGATAATCTTCTAGGAAATAAGGATGATCGATCGGTTCACACGAAACGGGCATTTACTTCGTTCCCCGCACACAGTAATGAAACGGCCCGATGTCGGTGACGGAAATATTAACGAAACCCGCCTCCACCAGCAGACTGCTGCTGCGGTCGGTGGAAAATTTGACTTCAGGCGGCGGTCCGAACGGAAGCTCCTCCTTTTTCCAGTCTATGTCCACGATCAGACCGCCCTTCTTCAGGAGCCTGCGGGCCTCGGAAAGAGCTGCCTCCGGTCTTCGGAAGTCATGCAGGACATTTGCGGCGAATATGAGATCGGCGCATGCATCAACGAGAGGCAGGGGTTCATCTGCATCCAGCAGCAGCAGTTCTAAGTTATGGATTTTGGCCCCGGCCATCCTCCGCCTGCACATCGCAAGCAATTCGGCGCTCACGTCGACCCCGATCACCGTTCCAGTCTCACCGATTCTCCGCGCCATGGGAAGAGTGAAGTAGCCCGGGCCGCACCCCAGTTCAACAACTGTGCGGACGCCTGGAAGAAGTACCGTGTCGAGTATTTTTTCCGGATCCTGCCACTTCATTCTCTCTTCGGACAGCAGATGATGCTTCATTTCTGCCGGTGTGTGGCGGTGGTCGTGTCCTCCATGCAAGCTTGAGGCGCCGTGAGAGATAGAGTCCGGCGTCATGATCGTTCATAAGCGCATCGATTATTAATTTTGACTGGAGAAAAACGCCGCCCACGCAGGTGACGCGTGCATCCGCAGGGAAAAAGAGTGCGTCATGTTGCCATACGTCCGGGTCGCATATTGTGGTACTGAGCGTCCACGCCGTATCTTTTCACCTTTTCGACATCCAGACCGCGGTTGCGGCAGATGCGCTCTATCCTGCGCATCATAAGCCATCCGCCCAGGGGTATCAGCCCTGAAATGCCGAGCCTTGACGTGATTCTCCCCTGACTGCAGGAAGGAGAATCACGCGTGGCCATCTTTGCAAGATGCCTGTATGCCGCATAGTACACGGCAAGCTGCGATTCGTTCAGGCGGATCTGGGAGAACGACCTGCTCTTGATCAGGCCCAGAGGCACATTCTGCATCGGCGTTATAGTGAACTCGAACGGATTCCCGTCGAACATTGAATTGCTCAGCCTGTTTATCAGCTCCACCGTGTCCCAGTTGTCTTCGTCCGTTTCCTCTCTCTGTCCGACCTGACATGTAAACGCCGGGCGCCAGAAATTCCTGTTGAAATTATGAACACCCCACCAGACGATGTCCTGCCAGCTTCCGTCGGAACCTATGCGCAGGGGAAGCGTCTTGTTCGGCATGTGTATCCTGGCGAGCCGTTCGCTTCCAGTTTCGACGCCCACCTGTATGCCTATCCAGTTCGACGGACCGGCTCTCGCAATTGTTCCCAGTTCCTTTACCAGCGACGGGAATGCCGCAGGTATGGAAATGCGCCCGTGCGTCGGATTGGTGGATGCAATGCCCGGAACAGACATGACGGAAGAGAACAGCTCCACGAGGGCCTCTCTGTTGGGCTCAAACATCCGTCCATGCCTGTACGCAAATATCTCATCGGAATGGAGCCATGCGTTACTGGATCCTGCCGCTGCGTTAACCGCGAGCTCCTTCCTTACCTTCTCAACAGGATAATATCTCGATGGCCTCAGCGTGACTTCGCAGAAGTCGCAGCCCACGCCGCATCCCCTCATGACTTCTGTCATGCCTTTCGCCGACGGTCCGACTATTTCTGGTATTTCGTCGAGAGAGGGATAGCTCCTCACTCCCGGCTTCCTCGCAATGAACCTGTCGTCGTTCCTGTAGCTCCTGTGAAAATATTCATCGAAGCTCATATAGCCATTGTAGAAAAGGCTGGAATCAGTCTCTCCGTTTGAAATGCATTCGAACAGACTGCATGCCACATCGTCCACCTCTCCCTGGAACGCGTAATCGATGCAGCATCTGTCGAGTTCATCGGGGAAGAGCGTGAACTCCCAAACGCCGGGACCCCCGACAACCAGCTTTGCCTTCTTCCCTTTCCTCGCGGCGTTTACTTTCGCCATGAGCCCGTACCATTCCCTCCGGACCCACGGATGATCTTTGCTGTCAAACAGAATAGTGTAGGAAACAGTGAGGGGGCCTGTTCCGAGCGGGTCCATGGTGCTGACGCCAATAACCTTCGTGTCGTCCCGTATGAAATTCGAGAGATAATCTTCGTGTGCGACGACGACGTCCTCTCTGCGGTTGCATCTGAGCAGGGAAGCCTCGAGCTTCCTGACAGAATAAGGGGCGTATTTCACTCTGCCGTCAGGCAGCGCCGGCGAACTTTCCCCTTTCAGATAATTGTAGAATATCTCAGGAAGAATGTCGGATGGAGCACATGAAAGGAAATCAAGCAGCGGGAAATTCCTGTAATCGTAATTCAGCGTTGCGTCCGAAACCAGAACGTATTTTGCCATCTCCGCCCTCCAGCAGCCCTCAATCAGAATGGCCCGAACCCGATAAGCCCTGACAGCCGGCGATGCAACAGCCCCACGACTTAACCGGTCCGCCTCCTGCAATTACACTCGATATATGGATTATATAATCGGCATCGCGGCTAAATAAATTTAATCCCGGAAACGCAGGGAAGGTTATTAAGCGTAAAGGTCAAAGCTATTACAGATGAAGACCCTTTGAAGGCCACAAAACAGGGGCGAGACAATGAGCGGGTTAAGAACAAACCGACAGATGGTAAAATACAGCGGTGCCACCGGGCAGATAGACGCATATCTCGCGGGGCCTGTGCAGGAAGGCAGGTTCCCTGCGATAGTGCTAGTGCACGAAATATTCGGCCTGAACAAACACATAATGAGTGTTGCCGACAGGCTTTCGAGCCATGGGTACGTGGTTCTCGCACCTCATCTGTTCTCGAGCGGATATGCCCCGCGTGGCATGACGGAAGAGAATATCGGCATGACGATGAAATTCTTCATGTCACTTCCGCCAGAAAAACAGAGGGACATGGAGTTCGTACAGGCATCACTCTCAAAATACGATGAGGACAAAAGAGGTGTCATACAGTCACTGATGGGTTCGATGTTCAGCCTGCCAAGGCAGAAGCTCGCAGAAGAGCTTTCTGCAGGGGTGGATTTTCTGAACGACAGAGAGAATGTGTCGCGGGGAAATATCGGCAGTGCCGGTTTCTGCTTCGGTGGCGCCATGTCGGCAGAACTTGCATGCACGGGCAAAACCGCGGCATCCGTGATTTTCTACGGCCAGAATCCCGAGCCTCTGGAACGTGTGGTAAACATCAACGGACCCATCCTGGGCCTGTACGGTGCATTGGACAGGAGAATCAACGAGCATCTTCATGAACTTGTGAAGGCGCTGGTTGAATACGACAAGATCTTTGAGGTAGTTGTTTATAAAGGGGCAGCACACGCGTTTTTCAACGACACCGGCCGCAACTACAGTGAGGAAGCAGCAAAGGATGCCTGGGAACGTGTGCTGAAGTTCTTCGCCGCATACCTCAAGAAATAAGAAGGCATGCGTACTAACCAACCATCTGCCTGCAGTGCTTATGGCATTCAGGCGTGAGAACTTCAACCTTGCCGGCTCATGGTGATGTGCATGAAAATAGGAATTATCGGCGTTCCGATGGATCTTGGACAGAAGAGAAGAGGAGTGGATATGGGGCCGACCGCCATGCGCATAGCCGGCCTCATTGATCGACTCTCGGATCTGGGCCACCAGATTTTCGACTTTGGCAACGTGACTGGCCCGGACAGGTCTACTGCCAGACATGGCATGGATAACGCACGATATCTTGCTGACATACTGAAAATGTGCAACAATATAGCGGAGCAGGTATCCGCATGCGTATCGGAGAAGATGATGCCCCTTGTCATAGGAGGGGATCAGAGCGTCTCCATCGGCACGTTCGGAGGACTGGCGCCACACGGAACAGACAGGGGAATAATATGGATTGACGCCCATGCCGATTTCAACACACACAGGACAACGCCCTCCGGAAACGTACACGGCATGGCCCTTGCTGCCATACTGGGCAAGGGCCTCCCGCGACTGGCCGATTTCAGGAAAATCTCTCCTAAGGCGCTTGAGAAGAACACAGTCATCATCGGTTGCAGGAGCATAGACAATGGCGAGGATGATCTCCTTTCCAGGTCAAAGATAACTGTGTACACGATGAAGGAAGTGGATGAAATGGGTATCGCGGAAGTGATGGAGCAGGCGATACATATTGCGCGCAGGGGAACCAGTGATGTTCACGTCAGTTTCGACATCGATGTCCTTGATCCCAGGGAGGCGCCTGGAACAGGCACACCGGTTCCTGGTGGCCTGACATACCGCGAAGCGCATCTTGCGATGGAGATGCTACATGAGGCCGGCATAGTTACCTCTGCCGAACTGGTCGAAGTCAATCCAATCCTTGACCATGAAAACAGAACAGCGGAGATCGCTGTGCAGCTGCTGGAATCGCTCTTTGGCAAGAGGATACTCAAACCAAAGAGGAAATGAATAACAGCGCGCTGTCTGGAAAAAGAACAAATACGGGCAGAGCACCGTCCTCGCTCTGCCGGGAAATTGAGGAGATGAACGGAGAAAGAAATGCGAACACCGATCTCTATCTGCTGGTTTTATCCAGAGGTGCGAGGAGCTTTGCCGGCGGCATTCTTTCGGTAATAATCGGCCTCTATTACAAGTATCAGCTCCATCTGTCGCTGACGCTGATCGGCTTGCTGTTCGCGATCGGTGCTCTGTTCACACCGCTTCTCACTCTCGTAATCGGCAGGTATGCGGACATACACGGCAGGAAAAGATTGCTTCTCCTGGTACTCGCGTCGCTTCCGGTCGCAGTACTCATTCTGCTGCTGACTGACAACTACACGCTTCTTGCAATATCCGCTGCGCTGGGCGGATTCGGCATAGCCGGAGGACTTGTCGGCGGCGGTGTTGGCGCGTCAGTAGCGCCGATGCAGACCGCATTGCTTGCAGAGAAGACAAACTCTGGCAACCGGACGATGGTGTTCTCGGCATTCACGATAATGACGAGCGTGACAGGCTCAGCGGGCGCTCTGCTGTCCAACCTGAATAATTACAATATGCTCTTCGTTGTCGCCCTGATTTTTTCCATAGTTTCGTTCGCCGTGGTGATGCCAATCAGGGAAAACTTCAGACCGAGAGTGGTAACGGCAGGCGAAAAGAGAACAGGCAAGGTCGACATGCGGCTCATTAAGAAGTTTGCAACCACCGGTGTGCTGAATGGCGCGAGCCAGGGTCTGATAATACCGTTCCTGCCGATAATTCTCAGGGACCAGTTTGCCATGTCAAACGGCATGATTGGAGATCTCTTTGCGGTGGGCGGCGTTCTGACCGCCGTCTCGATGATATTCACGCCATACCTGACATCAAGACTCGGGTTCGTCAGGTTCATCATAACAACGCGCGCCGGATCGGCCGCGTTCGCCCTGCTCTTTCCGTTTTCCATCTCCGCAGCGATGGCTTCTGTCAGCTACCTGATATTCACAATGCTGAGGGCGATAGCACTGCCATCGCAGCAGTCGCTGATGATGAATATGGTGAGCGAGCAGTCGAGGTCGTTTGCAACCGGTTCGAATCAATCTGCACGCCTCTTCCCCTCGGCAGGCGCCACCTTATCGTCTGGTGCCATTCAGGACGTCTTCCCGGTCTTCATTCCATTCGAGATAGCTTTCGTCCTGAACGGCGTCAATGTTTTCCTCTATCACCGCTTTTTCGGCGGCATGCCGGAGGCCAACAGGCTTGATGCGCGTGACCACATTAGCGAATGACGTGAATGGTAAATTCAGGCCGCAAAGATTTAGCACTGATGAAGCAATGAGCAGGGATGACGGCATACCATGAACAGCATGCGCATCTGCGCCTTCGCACTGTCGATAATTATCGTTACCTCATCCTCTGCCGTTGCATTCTCAAACGGCATTCGGACGGCGGCCGCATCAAATGCGGCAAAAAGTGCGATTGTCTGGATGGGACTGGAAATCACAGGGGAAAATGTCAATGCGGACATACAGTCTGTCGGCGCACACAGGAGTGATCTGACCGGCGTATCATACGAACACTATCTGCTGGGATCCCAGGGATATTTTGGCCCTATCCTGACGATAAGCAATGTAACCGGTAAAATAAAATCATTTGGTCTGCAGACTTATCCGATGATCATAAGCTCGAATCTCGCAGATATCGAATCTCTCATAGGGCACCCATCGGTTTTTATCAGCAAGGCGGTCTCAAAGGCGAAGGGTGCCGGTTACACCGGATACAACCTGGATTTTGAACCGGAGCAGATGGCGAATGCGTCCGTTGCGGTTGCATACGCTTCCTTCCTGACTGCGTTTGCGAACGCTCTGCACCGGCAGGGAAAGCAGCTCACGGTCGACATAGCGACCTGGAATCCATTCTGGAACTTCGCAGAGCTGGCGAATACTTCCGTGAATACGCTGTATGACATGGGAACGTACGCATCGCCTTCATTTAATTTTGCGGCTGCGCTCGGTTATGCAAACGAAACAATACCGCATTCAAAACTCGGTATAGGCCTCATAACAGTTAATGTGAATAACGGGGCAGTACTGCAGAATTACTCCGTTTCGGCGAGATTCATTGCGCTTGAGTCGGATGGTGTGCTCAATATCGCAGTCTGGGACATGCCGCTTGCCTCATACTGGTGGCCCTATCTGCACCAGTTTCTTGGCAGGAACGGTGTTTCCAGTGACAACGGCGTCATGATTGCACTTGGAGCCGGAGCCGCAGTCCTGGCTCTGACAGCGCTGACGGCCATCTTCGTATTGCGGAAAAGAAACGCAGGGAAGAGATGATCGTGTGTGCCACGGGCCTGATAATGCCGATCGGCAGTGAGCATACAGGCAGCCCGGGGAGCACTGGGAAAGGGCACGAACCGGGTAAACTGCCCGGGCTCAGACGCTCAGCTCGTCCATGTAGCCTTCTATGTCCGCCACCGGCTTCCTGTTACCGTTCCCAATCCGTTGCTTCGCAGGAGGAAGCGCCGAATATTCCGGTATGCGCTCGAGGATACGGTCACCGTATGTCGGTATCTCTTCATTCCTGTAGAATACGCCAATGGGTATGGAGTCTCCCCACTCACTTGCGTATTTGAAGGCATCCAGCATCACCGTCTCTGCATCCCTTCCGGCATCAGTATTGACGTTCGGGTCATATCCTTTGCTCTCGAGTGTGTATACCCTGGGGAGCGGCCGTCCGTTGTTCTCGGCGCTCCTGTCTTCGCCGTTGTACCATTCCTTTGAGTTTATGTCGTTGTATGTCGGACATGGCTGGAGTACGTCAACAAATGCCGTTCCCCTGTGGTCAATAGCCGCCTTGATGATCGACTTGAGATGCTGGACGTTGAATGAGTATCCCCTGGCAACGAACGTGTAGCCGCATGCCATGGCCAGTATCAGCGGATTTATGTTGCTCGTCATATTGGGGAAAATGAGTCCTTTTGTCTTCGTACCGAGCTTGAGTGTTGGGGAAGCCTGTCCCTTGGTCAGGCCGTAGACGCCATTGTCGTATATTATGTAGACCATATCCACATTTCTCCTCCCCGCGGCGACGAAATGGCCGGCGCCTATGCCCATGCCGTCCCCGTCGCCTCCTACGACGACAACGTTCAGCCCCGGATTGGATATCTTTATGCCGGTCGCAAACGGCAGAGGCCTGCCATGCAGTGTGTGAATTCCAGTGACGTTGACGTAATGCGGCGTCTTGCCCGAACAGCCTATGCCGCTGACAACCACCGTATCGCTGAGATTCAGCTTTGTCTCGGCAAGAGCCATCTGTACGGCACTGAGTATGCCGAAATCGCCGCATCCGGGGCACCAGTCGTTGTGAACTTCTGTTCTGTAATCGGTCAGTTTAAGCGCCATGTGTAAGCACCACCCTCTTTTCTGATCTGCCTTCGAGTATCGAGCGAAGCGACGATCGCGCCTCGTCGACCGTTATCGGTCTGCCATTATACTTGACTACACGGAACTCTGCCATGATGCCTGTGTACTCTGCAATCACGTCCGCCAGCTGGCCCACGTAATTCATTTCCATGACCGCAATTTTTCCGGCTCTGCCTGCAAACTCCCTTACCTTTTCGGCAGGGAACGGAAGTATCAGGCGCATCTGCAGGAAACCTATCTTCTTTCCTTCCTTCCTCAGACCATCGACCGCTTCGAGTATGGCTCCCTTCGTGGAACCCCAGCTCACCACGAGCAGGTCCGGTTTATCGTCTCCGAAGTAGTGGTACTGCTCGTCTGCAGGTATCTCCTTCAGAGCGAGGTCAAGCTTACCCATTCTCTTTTCCATCATCATGTTGCGCAGGACCGGATCCTCTGTTATGTGGCCAATCTCAGTGTGCTCGTCACCAGTGTTCCAGAAGACAGCGCCCGGAGTTCCGACAGGGATCCTTGGACTGATACCGTTTTCCGTGAATTTGAAGCGTGCATATTCCTCACCCTCCTTCAGCACGAACGGCGTCCCGTCCCCCATGAACAGTCCGCGATCTATGTTCATACCGGACGGGTCGAAGTACGGGACGGACTCCGTGCTGTTTGCAAGTGCTTTGTCTATCAGGTGTATGACAGGCATCTGATAGCGCTCGGCATAGTTGAACGCATGATTTGCGTCATAAAAACATTCCTGCATATCCGCCGAGCAGATGACCATGCGCGGGAAGTCGCCGTGGCCTCCGTACATCGAAAATTTCAGATCTCCCTGTTCATGTCTGGTAGGCATCCCTGTTGATGGGCCGGCTCTCTGATAGTTGGTTATAACAACAGGCACTTCATTGATGCCTGCCCAGCCGATTCCCTCCGCCATCAGAGAGAATCCCGGCCCGGATGTGCATGTCGCGGTCCTTACGCCGGCAAGGGCACCGCCTATGGCCATGGTCACAGCGGCTATTTCATCTTCGGTCTGGAGCACCACGATGCTTCCGCGCGCCCCGTCCTTTCCCTTCATCGGAAAACGTTCATATCGTTCCAGATAAGTGCTTTCGTCGGCGGCAGGAGTAATCGGGTAGTATGTCTGAAAACGCAATCCGCCTGCGACTTTGCCCAGAGCCACCGCCTGGTTGCCGTTGAGAAGCATGCGCTTCCCTTTTCCCCTTGGAACCTTCATGAGCCTGCAATCGATTTCTTCGTGAAAATTTCCTTTCACGTATTCATATGCGACTTCGGCAGCCGTCCCGTTCATCGCGGCAACGTTCTTCTTGCCTCCGAATATCCTGTCTATGGAACTCTTCAGATCTGCGATGTCGTACTTCAGCAGAGCGAATGAGACGGCAACGGCAATCACGTTGACCATTCTGCCCAGTACACTCATCCTCTTCTCGCCTGTTTTCGACGATATCACGTTCAGCAGGGAGCTGTAATTAACCGCACAGACGTGAACACCCCTGCTTCTGCAGCTCTCGATGAGAGTGCCTATTGTGGGGGGAGACGACGGGAACCGTTTCGCCAGTTCTTCCCTGATCCTCCTCTCCAGCGTAGGTATGTCTTCTATCTTCTTGTTCACCAGTGCAGAATCGTATATCAGCGCTCCTCCTTTCACGACTTCGTCAAAGTGCCTTGCGACAGTCTCGTCGTCAAAGGTCGCCAGCATGTCTATCGCGTCGTGAAGAGCGTGTACCTCTTTGCTGTCCACCCTCACAACGAAGTAACTGTGCTCTCCCTTGATGTTGGAAAAGTATTCTCTCTTCCCGGCAACCCACAGTCCGCCCTCCGCGCATGCACGCGAGAATATATTCGCCGAAGTATCAACACCGCTGCCCTGTGCACCGCCTATGCACCATTGCAATCTGTTCTCTATCAAAACATCAACTCTTCGTATACCGGTTCGACAAAAATTGAATTGAAGCGTACGAATGCGGGCAATTTCCCGCAACAGCATGAATCGAGGCAAGCTCCGCCTTCGTCTTCTTCATCTACGACATCCATCAGAATACATTGCTCCGATTGTTTTGTGGTTCAGCCTGTCGTACTTTGAGGTATCTAATAAACTCTTCTCCCCGGTTGACTTCGCTTCATCGCCTCATCCGGAAGCCGCTAACACGAGCTCATGCACATTTTGAGAACGGCTGGAATACCGTTTTCGGTGAAAAGTCGCACGTCTGCTGATCAATATCACGGAGAAGCGCTGCACTTTTCGCAATAATACTTGCCGTTCTTCACTTCTGCGCCATGCCATTTCCCGTCCGGCAGGACGAGTCCGGATCCGCAGGCAGAACATTTCCCATTCCCGTCCGGAGGCTCGAATACGACGTTCATATCATACTTGTGGGACCACGTGACGCGGCCGTCCTCGAGCGTCCTCCCGGCTATTCTGCCGTCCGGATTAGTCCTCATCGTGCGAGCCATTGCACATGCGTAGCTTAAAACCTTTGTGCGACTGCAGAGCGGGACAAAAGTCACTTCTTCACTTTCACAGGGTTCGAAGAGTACCAGCAGGAAAGCGTCGCATCAGCTTCTCAAGTATTCGCCCTTATGGATTTCCCACTATATTTTCTGAAATTATCAGGAAGGTAATGCTGATTTCAACGTTTCTGCTCAGACCGAGCAGAGAGGCACTGAAATGCACAGTGTTATAGATGTTATCGACGAAAATGCTAAGGTTGAGGCTCGCAAGCGAGGCGTTTGTTCTCCAATTCATGCCGGATACTACATTGAAAGGCGTCCTGAAGTTGTAATAGGAGGAGGAGAACAGCGGTTCGTTCTGCAGCGGCAAAAAGACGTTCAATGAACCCGTGCCATTGGGACCGCTGGGAAAAAGTGCGGCTGGCAGTGTTTTCTGCACGTTTACTGGGCCAGAGTACTGATTGAATGACCCGAATGGGGAAATATAAAACAGTGTCTGGTTTAACAAGTATCCGCTCTGATAATATTGTTGCACATATGTGCCACCCACTGCGTAGTTGTTCGTGTTGTTGCCCATTGTGTTAACATTCAGTCTTATGGCAGATGGCCTTAGATTTCCAGCGATATGACCGATGATCCAGCCTGAAAAGAATAATTCAGCAGCGTACGGATAGAAATTTCCCACTCCAACAAGTCCGATAACCTCGAAGTATGATGAAGTGTGCGTCTCGTTCATGAATGTGATGCTTGTCAGGTTATAGGCAACCATATTGCTGCGGGGCCCTGTGCCGTTCCCCCATTCCAGCCACTGGACAGCGCTTCCGTTCACGAGGCTGTAATGCTGCCCGTAGAATGCATGCGAGACAGTAAAGCCCGTATCATAATAGATGGAATAGGAAGCAATGAATACTGAGGCAGCAACCGCAGCTGCCAGAACTGCGAGCAGTGCTTTCTTCTTCCGCGACTTCCTCACCGACGCGATAAATGCTCCTGCCATTTACTGACGTCCTCCCGGTTCACGTCGTCTTGACTACATTGGTTATCCCGACGCCGGTTATGTAGTTGTTTGCCGACGGTTGAGAGAGAGCGAATGATGATGATGTGACCACATCATATACTGTGTAATTTCCCTTGAGATACTGCAGACTCGTAATCGGTATCCATGTGCTGGTAATCGCATCGTACAGTTCCATCGTTGTGTTGAGCATGCCTAGCAATACGGGCCGTACGGTGCCGTTCTGGAGTCTTGCATATAATGGCTGATCCATGAGGCCCGAAACGAGCAGCAAACCGTTGTCAATGCTGACGATATGATGCACGATGCTCACATTGATGGATGTAACCGTTGCATCGACAATGTTGGAAGTTGACAGTGTTGCAGAGAGTATGTTGTATGCCAGCAGCGTGTCACCGACTTTCAGGCTCTGGACCGGTACCTTGGAATAATCTGACAGATACACCATGGTGCCATTAAGAACGCATCCACCACTTGGCATCCCTATCTGGATGTTCTGCTCATAATTGTTTCCTGCACTTGACACATCGAGGTCGTATGTGGGGGACACATATCCATCGAACGTTGCGTAAATGCCGTAGGTGCCGGTAAGGCTTGTATAAACAGAATAATCACCGCTTGAATTGGTGTATACCGTGTGCTCGACACCGTTCGGTGCAGTAATGTGAACAGCGGCATTACCAATAGGATATCCGTTGCTTGAGTCTGTGACCTCACCGTATATCCGGGCGGCGAGATGAAACGAATTGTCGTCCGAGCTTCCCGCGCTGCCGGTAGTGGTCGTCGTGGAACAGGATGCAGTGCCCCAGGGCGTTGCCATACTCGCTGAAATCGTATACTGGGTGTTCGGCATACCGAAGAAACTGTAGTCGCCAAGCGAATTTGTCCTGGCATAATACGTCGTACCATTCGCGTCATCCACAATCTTCACCCAGACACCGGACAGCTGGGTGCTTCCGCCTGCCCCGTAAATGACACCATCGAGGGCCGCCG
>JAKABN010000198.1 GCA_021796895.1 Thermoplasmata archaeon
CGGGCGATGGTTAAATTTTGCGCATCTTATAGTGGTGATTGGCTGGTTGATGGAATTCGTTGTTCCCTGAATACTTTAATCCCAGGATGATTTGCTCGACTGATTACTAAAGGAGAATTTACCAAATTCTGCATGTCCAATGTTGCGAGTCCAAAGTGGACGAATGCTAGCCGAAAGTTTGGTAGTTTAAATACTCAAACAGCCCCTTGATTAGGCTCTTGCTTACGCAGTAATTGGTAGTCTTGTTCTAAATTGTCTGCATGCAATCTGATGTATTCCTAACAATAACACTGTCGTGATACTCACATCAGCCACCGTTCGCAGCCACCAGTACTGGGAGGTGGCCACGTCAGAACGTATTCGTAACATTCCGCGCAAGAAGATGCTGCTCTACCTCGGCAGACTCGACGGCCTGAGCCCTGTGCAGGTGCAGGACAAGATTGGGAAGGTGAGGGCATTGGGTGACAGTGCCATCGTGCACGAGTTAGAGGCGATGCTTATCAGACTTGGCTATCCTGCGCCGCCTCCGTCGCTCAGTGAATATGATCTCAGGACTGTGCGCTCATATGGTCCTGAATTTGTGCTTGTGTGCATTGCACAGAAGCTCAATGCCGTTGCAATGATTGACGAACAGGGTGCAAAGGGAGGCGACCCCTCCCTTGGAAAGATGACGCTGGCGTTTGCGATATACGCGGCACTCCGCCCCGGCAGCATATGGCGCTTCGTCGAATGGTATGCGCACAGTCCGCTGCCGTGGTCCCTGGAAATGCCTCACGATGCGGTGACATACGACGCGGCACTGAACACGCTCGACTACCTCCAGCCTGCAAAGACTGCAGAATGGGAAAGGGTACTGTATGAAAGGATAAGTGAACTCTTCGGCTACAGCTGTGAACGCATTGACATCGACTCCACTGTTCTTGAACTCGAAGGTACGCTCTGCCGCATCATTGCACATTTCGGAAGGAGCAAGAGCGGCGGCGTCAGCAAGCGGAGGCAGATACTCATAACGTTCATGCTCGACCAGAAGAGTGTGCTGCTCGGCCATGAGGTGTTTCCCGGCGACAGGAACGATGCGAAAACACTGAAGAAGGTGAACGGAAGACTCAAAGGCTATAACGTTCCCAATGTGCCCAGTGTCGTCGACAGGGGATACGCGAGCATGAAGAACATACTGACATGGAAGAGGAGGAAGGAGTACTTCCTCGCGGCCCTGAAATCGAAGCCGAAGGGACTCAGGCTGCTCGATGCACTCGGTCCGCCCACGGAGTGGACTGTGATGGAGGAGGGGGCACAGGCATGACTGCTGAACAGGCTCTCTGGGAACTGGAAAAGCTCCAGGTCGCAGAACTCATCGTGAAGGGGGATGAGATACATGCTGCAAGGAAGTTGACGAGAATGGGCGATGCAACCGCATCCATCATCCAACTCTTTTCATTCGGAGAAGAGGCAACATTTCCGGGCATAGAAGGGGACATATAAACTACGAAACTTTCGACTAAACCAACCTCAACACGAAATCCAATACGTTGCTCATGTATAGGATTCAGGCGGGCTATTAACTATAAAACTTACTTATGGAAACTTATTAGTAATTTCATTTGTTTCCTGCGATGGGCTATAATTATCGGGGGGGTACTCGAACGAACTCAATTCACCAAGAGCCGTTGATGGCTTTGGACAATGCGAAGTACGGTGGTTTCCACAGGAAAGTGGCCTTCATAGGCGCCATAGGCGCTTTCACGGACCTTTACGTGATTCAGGTGCTCGGGGCGAGCACTTTCAGCATAATACCGCATTTCCTGAAAACCGGTTCAAACTTCGCGTTTACCGCGTCTCTCCTGTTCTTCGGTGCAATTCTTGGCGTTCTTTCGATGGGTGTTCTCGTAGACAAACTCGGAAGAAGACTAATGCTGATTTCAACGCTGTCAATTACAGCGATACTCGGTCTTCTGTCAGCACTCGTCACAAATGCGACAGAATTGAATGTGGTCCGTTTTCTCCTTGGATTTGCGACGGGTGCTGATTACCCTGCAGCAATGACCCTCGTCTCCGAGTTCATGCCATCGAAGGTTAGGGGACGTGGTCTGACATATGTCTGGGTCGGGTTCACAATCGGAGGCATAGCCGCATGGATTTTCGGATATCTTCTTTTCGAAACTATAGGGCCAACACCCATCGAGTGGAGGATACTGCTTGGTTCTTGTGCCGTCCCCGCATTCATAGGTGCGGTTCTCAGAACAACGGTTCCTGAATCTCCGCGATGGTTAATCAGGAAGAGCCGGTTTGACAAGGCTTCTGCGGCGATTAAGGCTGCGTCAGGTGTTTCATTTGACAAGGAGAAACTCGCAAACACGAGAGTGGCGCTGTTCGATCGCCCAAGGACGGCAATCCGTCAACATTACATGAAATATTTCTTAATCATTCTTCCAGTGTTTATTGCCGTGCTTTGTTTCAACCTGGTCCCAGGTGCACTTTCCACGCTCAACCCATTTATACTTCATTCACTTGGTATCAAGGCCGGAGATACGCTGCTTTATTCCGCACTGTTCCTCGGAATCCAGGCTATTGCAGTCATGATAGTGGCTGTTTCAATAGAAGGGTTCGGAAGAACAAGATGGATGCTCGTCGGAGGATCCATGGAGGCCATCCTTGGGTTCGTCATCATAGCGGTTTATCACCAGTCACTGGTGCTGCTGGCTGTTCTTCTTGGCCTTTCGTTCTTTTCCTTCATAGCCATACCCGTTATGAGAAATCTCGGCTCTGAGCTTTTCCCAACAGAGTTCAGGGGGTTCGCGAGCGGCGTCGTAATGGGCGGAGACAGGCTCTCAAGTGCCATCGGGTTGCTGATAACGCCAATACTGTTCGCGGGGCATGATGTGGTAAGGCTCTTTTCATTCTACGGCGCGCTCGCAGTCCTTGGTGTAGTAGTCGGCTTCCTGGGCATGAGGAAGTACAAGATTGAGAAGACCAGTCTGGAAGACATTCAGGCAAAATTGCTCAATCTGAACGATTCCAGCTAAACATTTTCTTAATTTTCAATTTCTTATAATTGCCTTACAAGCCGAACTTTTTGCATTGCGGGCGACTCTTCTCGGCAGGAATAGTAGTCCCCTGCAATCTGCGAGAGGGATTCGCACATTCACTCGGGACCGCTATTTGGAAAATCTAAAAACGAACCTCCCGGTGCCGGCTCTTTCGACGTACCGTCGTCGAGCACATTCGTTGCAGTCAGGATTGCTTCCTGCGGTAGCGGTCCGAAGGAAAATTACCACTGTTAAAGAAGTACCTGACATGTCCCTGGCGGCAGGA
>JAKABN010000199.1 GCA_021796895.1 Thermoplasmata archaeon
CTTACAGGTATGTGGTGAGGAAGAACCAGTATGATGTCGTCAGCAGGGGCATTCTCAGACTCCCTAGGTCCGGCGGTTGCTATCATTCACAGCATCACAGGTCCTTCTATGACCATTTCAACGGTTTCTGCCACATCAGAGTAAGAGTCGGAACGGGTGTTACTGCAGTCATTTTACGAACGGGAACTTCCGCTTTTAAAATGAACAGATCCGGCAGCGTTCGGGGTTATTCCTATTTCCAGCTGCTGGCCGGCGACAAATCGCTGGGAAGAGAATATACATTTCAAGTGAAGCACCGCGACGGAGCGGAAGAGACGCTGACGTATGCTGTCAAAAAAATACCGGAGATCAGGCCGAGGTGGGTAAGCGGCGCTGTCTTTTATCAGATATTTCCGGACAGATTCAATAGGTCCTCAAATTACGTGCACGGGGACAGGCGCCTTGCTGACTGGTCAGATGAACCTCACCATGGCGTTTTCTTTGGCGGAAACCTGAAAGGCATAGAAGAAAAGATAGATTATTTGAAGAACATTGGCGTGAGTGCAATTTACCTAACGCCTGTATTCAGCGCTCTTACCGAACACAGATACGACACTCAGGACTATCTGAAGGTAGACAGTCTGCTTGGAACCGGGGAAGACCTGCGCTCGCTTGTGAATGCATGCCACGCTTCAGGCATTCGCGTCATACTCGATGCGGTTTTCAACCACACAGGAACGGCCTTCAAGCATTTTCAAAAATTTCTCGAGGGTGAAAATGGATGGTACATCCCTCATGGCGAGAGGAGAATTTATGCGGACAGATATGACCTCAAATCACAGGATGCAGAGAAGCCTTCATATGAGACATGGGAAGGTGTAGGTTCGCTTCCCAAACTTGATCTCAGTAAGCGTAAAGTCAGGGCCTATCTGGCACGTGTCCTTGACTACTGGGTACGGTACGCGAACGTTGATGGTTTTCGCTTCGATGTGGCCGAATCTCTTCCCGTAGACTTTGTGCATTTTTTGAGAAAGAGGATTGTGGCCGCAAACAGTGAGAAATACTTTCTGGGCGAAATTTGGCGGAACCCGTCCTTCTGGGTGGAAGACTGCATATTTGACGGAACAATGAACTACATTCTCAGAGAAAACATATTGAATTTTGTTGCCGGAAAGTCGGATCCCGGAACATTTGTTAGAATAGTGTTAACACTGTATGCGCACATGCCGTTTTCCGCATCTCTATGCCAGTACAATCTTCTGGGCAGCCATGATACCTCGAGGGTCGCCACTGAACTCGAATACAACACGGATGCCGTAATTATGGCTATCGCCATTCTTTTCTCAATGCCCGGAGCACCCGCAATATACTACGGCGACGAGATGCTGATGAAAGGACGCGGAGCTGATGATGCAAGGGGCACAATGAAATGGGACACTGTGCCTCAACTGGCAGATGTAATCAAACCCCTTTCTGACATGAGAATGCACAATCCGGGGCTGAGAACCGGAACAGTCGAAGCAGTTTCGTCCTCGGCTGTGATTAAGATAAAGAGACAGCTGCCAGGCAGCTCCATCTACTTTTTCTGCTCAAGGAATGGAGGAGAAGTGAAGTCCAAATTAAAAGGCAGACTGCTGCTCTCGCGAAACTCATGGATCAGGGAAGGAAGGGTCATCTTTGAGCCTTATGGCTGGCTGTTTCTTGACGCACTTGCATGAGTGCAGAAGAATGCTAAGGAACAGATGGTGTACCTGAATTTATGGCGCTTTAGGTTTAAGAGTATCTATGTACGCACTCTTTCGTCCAAAAAGCAATCTATCTCTCGGCAGACCACAGCCATACGTTAAAGCAATAAGCACGAATGCCATTTCACTCCGCGGCGACCAGATTGAAGAAAACCTCAAAACATGTCAATACTCAGGATGCTCGCAGTAAAGAGCATGCTTCAGCAAAACTCATGCTCTACCAGCTGAAGATAAAGTTACTTCGAATCAGCCCGCCAGTCTGGAGGAGGGTCCTGGTTCCATCCAATTTTACTCTGCATGATCTTCATCTGGTGATACAAGCTTCGATGGGCTGGACTAATTCCCATTTATATGCCTTCAGGCGAGGAGATGCTTATTTTATCATACCGGATACTGAATTTTTCGATGATTATGCAGATTCCAGAAAAGTCCGCGTTAGCAGTATGCTGATCCCCGGAAAGCAGCAGTCAATACGCTATGAATATGACTTTGGCGATAACTGGGAGCATGAAGTTCTGCTGGAACGTATTGTTCCACTGGAAAAAGGCGTCAGATATCCAGCATGCATCAAAGGAAAGATGGCGTGCCCGCCAGAAGACTCTGGTGGCGTCTGGGGATACCACGATAAGCTACAGATAATTCGTAATCCAAAACATCCAGAGTATGAAGAAACAATCGAATGGATGGGAGATGATATTGATCCGAAGGATTTCGACCTTGAGCTTGCAAATGAAAGGGTGAGGCGATACAAGAAAATGGATATGACGCTCTATTGAGACCAACTCCCTGGTAGCCGTGTCGTGGATTCATGCCACACCACTCTTGTCTGCTCACTCAGGATAATTCCAAGTGCCCCATGGGATTTGTTATGGGATTGTTCTGTGTATGGGTTGTGGTCTGTCTCCACTGTCGCATAATGGTCAAATACATCGAGGGGATGGCACACCAGAAATCTGTTATCAATAAGTTTCCAATTGAAGACCTAAGACATCACGAATCGCTCTGAAATCCCCATCCCGGCTGATCAGTATGTTCCCGGCCGCAAACGCGATTCCTGCTATCATGGTGTCGACATGCGATTTCACTCTTCCAGTTTTCAGGAGTTCTGCCCGTATTTCAGCGGCTTTCAGTGCTGCCTGCTCGTCGAACTGTGCAATCTGGAATCCCTCGGCAAGTCGTTGAAAGGCGGCAGCCTCCGACTTAGAACGGCTGAACAAGAGGCCTGCAACAACTTCATAGATTGTAGGTGCTGGCAGCAATTTGGTGGCTCTCCTGCCATCCAATTCCTTTGCCTTCCTGACGGCATCACCGTCGGAGCGCATGAGATCTATTACAAACGATGTGTCCAGAACGTAAGCCATGTCATCTACGCTCTTCTTTCTGTCTCTGTACTTTCAAGTCGTCCGAACGCATTCGCATTACGGCGTCTGCAACCTGATCTGCCGCCTCTTTGCTCACAAGGTGTGAGAATTCGAGCAGTGATGGTTCACCTCTATCGAGTAGTCTATGAATTATATCGGAGAAGCTTTCTCCAGACCTCTTTGCAGCTTTCAGCTTGCTGTAAGCGGAGTTTTCCA
>JAKABN010000200.1 GCA_021796895.1 Thermoplasmata archaeon
CCGGCAAAGACCGCATCCGGCATCAAGGTCATTTCCATGAACCTCATACTCGAGAAACAGACACAGGCTGTGGTATGGAGAGGACCGCTCGTGACGAGAGCCATAAACCAGATGTATTCACAGACAGACTGGGGGGATCTGCACTTTCTGCTGCTGGACCTTCCGCCTGGAACCAGCGACGCTCAGCTTACCGTATTCCAGTCCATACCGCTTGACGGTGTTATAGTCGTCACCACGCCGCAATCGCTTGCTCACATGATTGTGGAAAAAGCACTCGACATGGCCAGAGTGACCAAAATACCTGTTCTGGGCCTGGTGGAGAATATGAGCTACCTGAAATGCCAGCACTGCGGTGAAGAAATGAACATGTACCCCCACGACAATGGAAGCGAGACAGTCATGCTTGCGAAGCTTGAACTGCTTGGCAGGCTTCCATTCGATCCTCAGGCTGCAGCGCTTGCCGACGTTGGGAAAATCGAGCAGTACAGCAGCGACGATATCATGCGGTTAGTGGCAAATGTCAGGAACAGAATACTGTCAATCTCTACAGTTTCCATGGCACCCATAGCCTGGAAAGCGGAAGAGACCGTTGCTGAAACAAGATGATCGCTATGCCTGAAGACGCAGATGAGTGGAAGGGTGCTTGATTGGCAAAACTCATTGAATGTGTCCCGAATTTCAGCGAAGGCAGAGACGCGCATGTCGTGGAACTGATAGAAGGCAGCATCAGAGGCGTTGAAGGCGTCTTGTTTCTTGGTTCGGAGATGGACTCGTCCCACAACAGGAGCGTTATGACATTCGCAGGAACGCCTTCGTGCGTCGCCGAGGCCGCCTTTGCTGCCGTAAAGAAGGCTTCTGAGCTCATCGACATGAACAGGCACAGAGGAGAACATCCTAGAATAGGTGCAACCGATGTTGTGCCGCTCATTCCGCTTTCGGGAGTGAGCATGGAGGAATGCGTGGCGCTTTCGGAGGAAATAGCAAAAAGGATATCGGACGAGCTCGGCATCCCGACGTATCTCTACGAGCGCTCCGCAAGGAGACCGGAAAGGAGAAATCTTGCAGACATCAGGAAAGGAGAGTACGAGGGGCTCAGGAAAGCGGTGTTGAGCGAGGAGAGCAGGAGGCCTGATTTTGGTGGACCGGCGCTTCATCCGACCGCTGGTGCAACGGTCATAGGCGCAAGATTACTGCTCGTGGCCTATAACATATATCTCGACACACCGGACGTTTCTGTGGCAAAAAGAATTGCAGGGAAGATAAGGGAGAGAGACGGCGGATTGCCTGGAGTCAAGGCGCTGGGCTTCCTGATAAAGGAGAAAAATATGGCGCAGGTTTCAATCAATCTCACGGATCTTTCGAAGTGTGGTGTGAGCGAAGTGTACGGAAAAGTCGCTGAAGAGGCGGCAAAGGAGGGCACGGAAGTGGCGGAGAGCGAAATTGTAGGACTGGTGCCAGTATCCGAGTTCATAGGCATCGCAATGCAAAAACTTAAGCTGATGGAGTTTGATAGAAACCAGGTAATAGAGTCCAGACTGCTCGATGAGATGACAGAAGGTAGGGACGAATGATATCTTATTCAGAAAAAAAGATCTCGGAGTTCATCAGAGAGCTTTCGTCATCCGCTGCTACGCCAGGCGGCGGTTCCGCCTCCGCTTTGGTGGGCTCTACGGCGGCCGCGCTGATTGTCATGGATTGCAATCTCACGATTGGAAAGCAGGCGTATGCCGGCATCCGCGGACAGGTTGCCGATATCAGGAAGAGGGGAGAACGTATCTGCAGGACTCTGCTCAAACTCGCGGATATGGATGCGAGGAGCTTCGAGTCTGTCATGAAGGCCATTTCACTGCCCAGGGAGACCGACCTTCAGAAACTGAAGCGCTTCGAAAGGATACAGACTGCGCTGAAGAGAGCCACTGAGGTACCGCTGGAGATCATGAACTTATGCGCGGAGCTCCAGGAAATGGCCGGCTTCATGGTGGAGTACGGGAACAGAAACAGCCGTTCCGACGCTCTCGTTGGAGGGATATTGGCGGAAGCCGCGCTCAAAGGCGCCTGCGAGAATCTGGAAATCAATCTGGAGTCCATAAAGGATGAACATTTCGTTTCCGAGATGAATAAAAGGGTCAGCGAACTTCTGAAGACTCCTCCGCAATATGTGCGATGACGGACAAAATTCTTCAATAGTATTTTCTACCGTTTGCACGTAATGGCGCCTGATGTTTACAACAGTGGTGGTTCTCGGCTGCAGGCCTGACGGAAACAGTCCGACTCCGGAAATGGTGAAGCGGGTGGCATGCGGTGTCGAAGCCGCAACCGGAATGGCGGAGGGACAGTGCATGCTGATGTTCTCCGGAGGAAGGACAGCGGGAACGATCAGCGAGGCGGCCATCATGCATCGTGTCTACGAGGAAATGTATCCTCGGGCATCCATACCCTCTGTGCTCGAAAACAGGAGCCTCGATACTATCGGAAATGCATTCTTCTGCTCGTTGCTTCTCGAAAGGATGAACCACGGAAGCGTGATTATTGTCACCAGCCCATATCATGTGAACAGATCCAGGTACCTCTTCTCATTCATGCTTGGACATGGAGTCTCGTTCAGAACGTTCGGACCCGTTCCGGGGGCCTACACGTCGGAGGAGAGAAAAAGTATGCTCATGGCGAAGGAGATGCTTAAGGGTCTAAAGAGAGGGGACCTGAAAGCAATATGGAGGAGAATGACTGACCTGCATCCACTCTATTCTGAAAAATGCTGAGAATTGGATCAAGAGTCTCTTGGACTGGCCCTGACAGGTTTCACGCGCGTACCGGGAGACCACATTCGCATGATTTGAGTCTGGATGAACAGGGGACATGGTATTCTCTGCCGCATCCGCAGGTATAGGTCTGCAGTCCGTCGCGTATTCTGCCTTTGCAGTGCGCGCATACCCTGATTCTGATCAGGGAGTTTCCGTCTATCCTGAACAGCTGCCTCGAAACGCGTTCCTCATCATCTGCGAGGCTGCGCGACTTCACATTCACCCACACCTCTCCCGTTGCTGACGGTGATATATTCAGATGTCTCTCCTGGCCCGGCTTCATGTTTCCGACGGCGTCGTTCATGCTGAATGACTGGCCTTTGACTTCGATTGATACGTCGAGTGCAACTGCCCTTCCCCTGTTACGCACAGCTATGATCGGAACCGTGCTGCCTTTTATCTCCTCGATTGAAAATGAGGGAAGCATGCCGTTCCTCGTCTTTTTCATTTCTTCGATAATCTGAGCTGCCGCTACCGGCGCATTATCCG
>JAKABN010000023.1 GCA_021796895.1 Thermoplasmata archaeon
CGGCCGAAGTGCGAAATACGGCACTGCTTCCGTCGCCTGCAGCATCCGTCCTGAAAGGCAAGTTGCGTGTGAAGCCGTGTATGCTGTTGTCGCCGTCATTGGCAGGAAGCGTGTACGTTCTGCCGTCAAGGCTGTACGACGCATTCCTGACTCTGCCTGCAAACGGTATAAGGGAACAGGCACCGCCATGCGTAGGCTTGCCGTCCCCGCTCTTCTTCAATATCTCATCTGTGTTCAGAACCAGCCTCCTGATCCACGCACCTTTCGGATCTACAACAGCGTAACTCTGTCCGCTCGCAATCATCACTTCTCCGCTTCCGCAGGGATACATTTTCAGACCTTCGCCATGTTACTTGCAATGAACAGCACCGTTTCATATTCCTTCGTTATGCGCCCACCCGGCATTTCTCCGATTAATTTTCTTATTTCTGCAAACAGACTGCTTTTCGACCGCTCTCCGAGTGTGATGTGGTCGGAGTAGGTTGAGAGGAGCCTGATGTACGTGTCCGCGTCATAATTTTCAGTGAACCGGTAGCTCCTCCGCCTTATATTCCCGAATAGGCCGGATTCCTGCAATGCGACCTGAAACTCCGGAGAAGAGCTTTCTGCCTGTTTTCTGACGGTGCTGCGTGATATTTCCGGTGCCTTCCCGTCATATGCCTGCTGCAGCGTGTCGAACATCTGCCTGGTTTCCCCGGTAATCAGATGAGAATGCCAGAACACTGCAAGATGTCCCCTTGGCGTGAGCGCTCTTTTTACCTTAGTCAGCGACGTCTGCCGATCAATCCAGTGAAACGAAGTGGCGGCAAAAACCAGGTCATAAGCGCTGTCAGCCACATTCAATTCTTCGAACGGCACATTCAGTATGTTTACATGATACCCTGCAGTCTTTTCCGCCGCAAATTCCGCCATGTGCGCACCGATCTCCACGGCATCCACTGAATATCCTCTCCTGGCAAAAGCCAGGGTCGCCTTTCCCGTCCCGCATCCAATCTCCAGCAGCCTGGAATGTTCTGCGAGTCCGCACTCAGAGACTATATCGCTGTACAGCTGTTCCGGATAGCCGGGCCTGGCCCTGTCATAAGCTTCCGGATCTCCGTCGAACGACATACGCAGTCTCTTTCTTTCTTCATCCACATTGCCGGGATTGCATGTTATGCGTAAATTTCCTTCGTTTCTGAGCAACATACATACGCTGATGAACGCCTGCCGCTGACACATACCGCCCGTTCAGCGGGTGTTTGACCTCCGAAGGGGAATGAAAAGTTATATTGGCATCCTATTCTCTGTTACTTCCGTGGTTAAGGCTGCAGTGGAGGTCAGGGTAGTTGTCGGCGACGGACGGATTCAACGGTATTTGGCATTCTGTTGAGATCCAGTCAGACGGTCTGAAGCTCTTCGCTGAAGCCTGCAACTCTCCGGCCATATTCTTCGTCTGCGGCAAGGGAATGACATCCCCTATACTCTCTTATATGAACGGCCCTGCGAAGGATCTGTTCAACGACGGGGAGAAGCTCCCTCAGGGTGCTGACATCTCACTCGTTATTTCAGAACTGTTCGGTGAGGCCCTTTCTTCGGAGATACTGGAAACATTTTTCAGAGACGGCGAATTTCGCGGAAGAGTGCAAATGCGCTCGCGCGACGTCAGTCAGTCCGACATCGTTCTGATGCGTCTGAATCCGGGCAAATCCGAATATCTGTATGCGCTGATTGTAGGCTTGAAGAGTGCTGATGAGGAACTGCTCAGGAGCTACCCGGCAATGCTGCAGCGTTTTGAGCTGTCTTACAACATGACCAGACACGACATACAGAATCACATATCCGCTATTTCCTCATATCTCGAGCTGTGCCTGAGAGACGAACAAACGGATGTGCGGAATCAGCATCTCGCTAGAATATCCGCAATAGTGCAGGATATGGCAAAATACATCAGGAACATGGGTGCAATAAATCCCAGTGGCGTGAAGATTGAATGGCGCAGACTGAAGGACATTGTCCGTTCGGGTCTGGCCGACATTGCCCTTGGAGAAGTGAAAGCCAGTATAGATGACGGCGGATACGAACTGCCGTGCGATCCTCTGCTCTCGAGGGTTTTCTACAATCTCGCCTATAATTCGATCGGTCACGGAAAACATGTGCAAAGCATAAGTGTGAGGTGCGAAGTCGAAGGCGACACTCTCCAGGTGATATACTGCGACGACGGCACGGGCATCGATCCTTCGGTCAGATCCAGACTTTTTGCTCCCCCTTCCGATGGCGACAGGCTGCACGCCCTTTTCCTGATAAGACAGATTCTTTTTCTCCACGGATTCACAATTTCTGAAAACGGTTCGTTCGGAAGCGGCGTGCGGTTTGAAATCTGCATTCCGGAATCACAGTTCAGGAAAGCCGGCTAGGGGCTCTTTTCCCGCTCTCCGCCCGTAACTGACTTCAGATAGTCGTCCACAACCTCCGGCAGCGTCTTCTCGCCCACTATGGCATATTTCAATCCGACACGTCTGGCGAGTTCGCCGTCTATGTCGTCTCTGTCTCCAATCACAAATTCGTCTTTCGTGTGGAATGCGGCCCTGGCTGCCTCGACAAGTCCGGCAGCCGGCTTTCTGCATCCGCAACCGTCTTCCGGCCTGTGGGGACAGAAGAACAGCGCATCAATGTGCGCATTATTCAGCGCAAGCTGCCTCTCCATCTCCTCGTTGACTTCCTTCATCTGTTCTACTGTGAAATATCCCCTGCCAAGACCGGACTGGTTTGTAATCACTATGACCGGTATGTCCGCGGCGTTGAGTTTGCGTATCCCTTCGGCAGCTCCCTTCATGAGTCTGACATTGTTGCGCGAGCTGCAGTACGGGCCGTCCTCTATTATCGTGTTGTCTCTGTCTATGAACACCGCAGTTCTTGCCATCCTTCAGCCTCTTTTCGAACTGCCGTAAATGGTCTCGCGGCATTTCAATGTGTTCATGACACCCTGCTCACGAATTCAGTTACGCTTTCTCACCACGCGATCAACTGCGAAACCTGCGAGCCTTGAAAGAAGCGTCATCGGCAGCTCAGGCTCAACACCTGTCCCCTGCAATATCTGAAGCGCGCATTCCTCGCCGTCGGTGACAACGACGCTGTTGCTGCCGTCCAGGGAACTGACTTCTGCAAACAGGTTCGTCCCCATTTCCATGGACATGGCGAATGTCTCCTTTGCAAAACTGTAACTCCCTCCTGCTCCGCAGCATCCCGTGCCGAGCGTTTTCACTTCGGCCCCCGGTATCAATCGCAGCAGTTCGAGCATTTTCAGGTCATTTCCGAGTGCCCTTGAATGGCAGCACGGGAAGTAGTATATTGTTCCGGGAAACGGCTTCATATCCAGTTTGAGTTCCCCCCTCCTCAGCGCATCAAACAGCAGTTCCGTTATGTCCACCACAGAATTGGAAAGTGCTCTTGATCTCTCGTCATCCACAACGCTCAGATAGTCGTGTCTGAGGGCCATCACCGCAGACGGTGATGTGCAGACGACCTTCACACCCTTCGATGTGTGAGGATAAAGGTAGCTTATGTTGTCAAGAATGTAACGCTTTGCCTCGCGCAGCATACCGAGATATATCAGCGGCAGGCCGGTAAATCTCTGCTTTGGATAGTGCACATTATAACCTATCTTCTCCAGCAGCAGTACTGCGGATATGCCCACCCTTGAATCAAAGTAGTTTGCATAAACGTCCGAAAAGTAAACAAGATCGCCCTTCCTGCCGGCCGGTCCGTCGTGTCTGGCAAACCATTCGGAGAACGTCCGAAGATCGAATTCCGGTATTCTTCTCCTCCTGTCCACACCGAAAGAGTGTTCAAGCACCGATCTTGCCTTTCCAGATCTGATGAGCCTGTTCAGCAGACTGGCAATGCTGGAGGCGACAACGGTATAAAACTCATAATCAGAGAAGAATTTTGACGCTCTTCCGACTGTCTTGACGCCCGCCTTCCTGACGTACTGGGCTCTCGCCTCCATCATGAGCTTTGCAGTGTTCACGTTGCTCGGGCACTCCAGCACACACATCTTGCACTGCACGCAGTAGTCGTAAACGGAGCGCCTGTATTCGTCCGAGTAGACTGTCATTGTGGGGATGTCACCTGCCCTGCTGATCAGCCTGAGTATGTTGTTCCTTCCCCTGGGGGAAGTCACCTCACCCCCCATCGCCTTGTATACCGGGCACTGCGTTTCCATGAATGAAAGGGTTCTACATTCGCCGCATCCGTGACATGCTTCCACTTCATCCTGAAATTCCAGCGCTCCCCTGCCCGCGACAGATATCAGGTCAGGCGTATTCCAGTTCAGCATAGGCTTCTCCCTGGACTGAGAAGGTGACATGCGCATTCTGTACAGCGACTCAAGCTCTTCGGGCGAGTAAGAGCGTGCGGCCGGCTTTTCCCGATGTCCCATTCTATTCTTCGGGCCGATTTGCCTGGGCAGGGTCAGGCCGTCATAGGAGGAGGATGACGACTCAATCAGTATGCCGTATCCATTCTCCGTGGTCAGCATGCCCGTGCTTCTCACTGCACCCTCAACAGCCAGGGCAAGCAGTTTTCTGTGTTTTTCCCTGTCCTCATCCCTTCTCATATTCAGAAAGGGACGGAAGTAGATGGTTCCGCCAAGGGCTTCTCCGAATAGTATGAACCTTGTCCGGGATTTCATTGCCTCCTGCTCGCACTCCCCGGCAAATGACCGCAGAACATCTCGGCCCACACGAAAACCCTCGACACACACTGTATACCTGCCGTTGGGAACAGGCCGGGACAGTGTGTGTATGCTGTCCACAATGGCTGAGATGAGGGCTTCGGCGGTCACATTGATACTGCCTGCCGAATACGCATTCAGCTCAATCGGCTCCGGCCATGTCGCGCCATCAGCCGCCATCACTATCAGCGAAGCTTCGGCGTCTCTCGGATATAAAAATCCCTTCAGCCTGTAAGACAGCGCGCTCAGCAGAAGCGCGTCGGCAAATACAGCAGTCAGAGCAAAATCGAAGGAACCGGTGGAAGTCGATGACAGGGCGTCTCCGAACTGCCTGAAGTGGTATACTTTCACCTCCGTCTTTTCCGGCACATCCACTATGCGCAACTTTACTGAGGTGATTATGCCGAGGCTGCCTTCCGACCCGGCGAACGGATTGCTGTCCTGCGCCGTGACTGCATCTCTTCCGAGCGCTTCGCTGAGACGATCCGGCAGACCGGCATTCCCGGTCGGATATTCGAATACGGTCCCGTCAGTCAGAACCGTTCTGAGTGAAATGACAAGTCTTTCCACCCTGCCGTATTTTCCGGACAGAATGCCGCCGGCGTTGATGGCGATGCAGCCTCCCACGGTGCACGTCAGGCCCTTGAAAGGAAAGAGCGGCAGCATCTTTCCGTATCTCTGGAGCGTTGCATTGAGTGTTTCTATTGTTATGCCTGATTGAACTTCAACTTCGTTATTCGCTACATCGAGGGAGATTATGGAATTCATATTCCTGCTTAAATCGATGACTATGCCGTTTCCCAGTGCTGCATCCGCAACGCTTGTTCCGGCGCCTCGCGGAGTCAGCGGTATTCCATATCTGTCACAGAATGAAGCGGTGGTCATCACATCTTCTTCGTTTTCGGGTATGATCACGGCTACCGGAGCGAGCTCGAAATTGCCGGCGTTGGTTGCGTACATCGTGCGCTCAATGATGCTGTCCGCAATTTTTCCCTTTAAGGCACCTTCCAGATGGACCTTCCGGTTTTTCCAGTTCTCCTCCATTTCATTCTGCCGTAAAAGCGTCAATGTGCCATGCTCCAGCGAAACTGTTTCTTCGTCAGCCTGACCGCTGTCTGCGGTCCATCGACGTAAGAAGTCCTCCTGTCTAAAAAAGGTGCTGGCTGAGCACCCATGTGCCGGAGAAGGGGAAACAGATGCCGGACACTGGAATAAACAGAAAGGCGAGAGTTAATTATGGCGGAGTGCATGTTTCATGCATGCCTGAAGAGGGAATCCGGGCGCCGGATTTTAATGCCAGGGGAGATGACGGCAGACAGTACACCCTGAGCGATTTCAGAGGAAAGAAAATCATACTCTACTTCTACCCGAGGGATGACACCCCCGGCTGCACCACCGAGGCGTGCGGCTTCAGGGACTCGATGCCGGACATCTCCGGCCGCAACACGGTTATACTGGGCGTGAGCAGGGACAGCACCGATTCACACAAAAAATTCAAGTCAAAATATGGCCTCAATTTCCTGCTGCTTTCAGACGAAAATTCCGAGATGTGCAGAAAATATGACGTTCTCGTCGAAAAGAACATGTACGGGAAGAAGAGCATCGGCATACGCAGGAGCACGTTCATAATCGACGAGAATGGGATCATCACGAAGATATTCACTGAGGTAAAGCCGGACGGTCACGCCGCCGAGATCATGCGGCTCATCTGAAAACAGAGGCTGTCTCACTCAGACTTCAGGTGCTTCCACCGAGGTCAAGCATGTGATTCAGTTTTCTCTTCTTGGTAGTCATGTATTTACGGTTCGTCTCGTTCAGTCCCACTACCAGCGGCGCCCTGCCGGTGACATCGACACCCATTGCCTTCAGTCCCTTAATCTTGTCCGGGTTGTTGGTCAGCAGGACTACCGATCGGACACCGAGGTCGCCGAGAATGAACGCAGCCGTATCGTAACTTCTCTCGTCCGGATTAAATCCCAGCATCAAGTTTGCCTCGACGGTGTCCGCCCCCATATCCTGCATGTGGTAGGCAATCATCTTGTTCAGCAAGCCGATTCCTCTGCCTTCCTGCCTGAGATACAGGACGATTCCTTTCTTCTTCCTCTCAATAATGCGCATCGATGCCTGCAGCTGCGCGCCGCAGTCGCATCGCATGGAACCGAGTGCATCGCCCGTAAGGCACTCCGAGTGAACTCTTACGGTAACCCTTTCCTTTCCTGAGACTGTCCCCTTGACCAGCGCAAGGTGCAGTTTCCCGTCCCTGGCATCTTCGTATGCGATTATCCTGAAGCTGCCAAATCTGGTGGGCAACTTCGCTTCGGTCATCCTCCTGAGCGGCTTTGTGTCCCGGCCCGGAAGCTTCCTTCTCCCCGCGTCTTTATTCACTGCAGAGGCCTTCTTCAACCGACACCTCCGATGTGCTTCGCCTTCACCATATATTAACTCTTCCGATTATTGGAATTCACGCGCAAATCCGTGCAGGCATTAAAATCACGGTTCGTTATATGCACATGAAACGGAATTGCACGATTCGCCGACCGGACACGATTCCGGGATTTGAGGATCGGTGAGAGCAGATAGGCCGGCGGGCAGTATGTGCTTATTTATTTATGCCGCAATATTCGGTGACTGATAAGATGGCAAAAGAAAGAATCTCCAGGAAGTCGCTCCTGTCGAAACCCGTATCCAACCTGGATTTGAACAGCATAAAGACCGTCAGCGATCTTGTGGAGGCCTTCAAGGGCACCTCCATACAGGCAAGGAATATAGGTCTGGCTGCACAGGTCTATGAAAACATGCTGACTGACAGAGACAGGCCGACGGTGATTCTGGGCCTGTCCGGCCCGCTCATTGCAGCGGGCCTGCGCAAGGTAATCCGGGACCTCGTCGACCTCGGCCTCGTCGATGTCATAGTTTCCACCGGCGCGGTGCTCTATCAGGACATGTACCAGGCGAGAGGATACATGCATTATGCCGGCAGCCCGATGGCAGACGACGCCGTTCTGCGCGATTTGGCCATAGACAGAATATACGATACATACGTGGACGAACTGAAGTTCGAGGAAACAGACCGTTATATTTCCAGCGTCGTTGAACGAATGGAGGCAGGCTCCTATTCATCGAGGGAAGTGATTCAGACGCTGTCCGCAAAACTCTCCGACGAGGAGTCCATCCTGCGCACGGCGTACAAAAGGGGCATACCAGTGTTCAGCCCTGCCCTGAATGACAGCTCTATCGGCATAGGACTCACTCTCCTTCACGTGAAGCAGAAGGACAATGATGAACACTTCATACTGGATTCCATAAAAGACAACTTCGAGATCGTCGAGGTAATTCTCAGATCAAAAAAGACCGGTGTCCTGTATATAGGGGGCGGTACGCCCAAGAACTGGATAAACGACGCTGAGGTCATGGCCGGATATGCTTTCAACACAGACATCAAGGGTCACAGCTACGCTCTTCAGCTCACCACGGATGTTCCCCACTGGGGCGGACTGAGCGGCAGCACGCTGGACGAGGCACGTTCCTGGGGCAAAATTCAGAAGAAGGCCACTACGGCAACGGCATATGTCGAGGCGAGCATCAGCCTTCCTCTGATAGCGTCCTATGCCATGCAGCGCGGCCTGCATCGCGGACGCAGGAGACTAAAATTCAAATGGGAGAGAAACGGGAAACTGTCGCTTTCGTAGCACCGTCAGCCCGGTATATCATCGGGTGACTGTAATTTCCCGATTTTGTCAACTTTTCCGGGTAAAGGTTAATTAACGGCAACGGAGGTTAAACCGGCAATACGGGAGTGAATTAATTGGCCGATAACAATTCGATAGACAAACCCATAGTGGTGACGGACAGCACTTTCAAGGAGACGATAAGCAGGAATCCGCTCGTCGTTGTCGACTGCTGGGCGGACTGGTGCCAGCCGTGCAAGATGATTGCGCCGGCTGTGGAGGAACTGGCGAAGGAACTCAAGGGAAAAGTTGTTTTCGGCAAACTCGATGTGGACAGCAATAACGCCGTCCCCATGGAATATGGAATAATGAGCATCCCAACGCTGCTTATCTTCAAAGGCGGCAAACAGGTTGACGCCATTGTGGGGGCAGTCCCGAAGCCAATGATTAAGTCTGCAATAGAGCGACATATGGCATAGCGCCACTGCGCCTTGTCACTCAGACAGATAGATTATTCTTTCTTGGGTATTGTCTCGAGTCCGAGATACTTGTTTCTCGATTCCTGTCTGGAGTGCACCTGCCATGCTTTCTCCAGGTGTTCGCAAGTGCCCATTCTGTCAAACGCCTGACAGTCGCAGAATATCTTGTCGCGCACTATGCTTACTGTCCTTACTTTCGACGGTCCGTCTGACCGTATTGCATAAACATAGACCCACTCGTCCCCTTTACCTTTGATTGCCATCAAGGTGCATCCCGCTTGCGGTGAATGCGTTTCCTGTTTATAAGCGCATTGGAAGATTCAGACGATCGTCTACCATTTGTCTGACACTTCCGCGGCGCGGCAGTCGATGGAATAGCCAACAACGAAGCACGTCATTGACGTTGCCTTTTCCGGTCAAATCTGGCTCCACCGGCGGGACGGGGCCAATAACCGCAGATCATTTTAATTATCCACCAGCGCATGCTGCATGAGAAAAATTAATGCGGAAATGCCCAGCAACGATGGAATGGCTGCTCGAGAAGAACCAGCCGGCAGTCAGGCACAAGACACTCATTGAACTCTGCGATCTTCCCGCCGGGGACGAACAGGTCAGGATCGCCGGACGAAATATTGCCCGGAAGGGATGGGTGGCAGACATTCTTCGGAAGCAGAGAAATGACGGGACATGGATTGAGGGCGAGCAGGGCCTCTATTATCCAAAATATATTGCCACAAACTGGATGATGCTCATACTCACGGACCTTGGCCTGACGCCTGAATGCAGAGGCGTCAAACTCGGCTGCGACCTCTTTTTCAGTAACTGGCTCAAGCCGGACCACAGTGAGAGCAAATACGAGGTATGCGTTGTAGGCAACCTCGCTAGGATGCTGATAAAGTGCGGTTATGGCGAGGAAATGCGGGTCAGAAGGCTGGTAGACTGGCTGCTGGAAACGCAGAAGGAAGACGGGGGATGGAACTGTTTTCCCTCAGGCGGCGGGACGCTTGACTGCTGGGAGGCGCTTTCCGCTTTCGCCTCAATTCCACGCAGGAAGTGGAACGGAAGACTGAAACGTTCAGTTGAAAGGGGAGCCGAGTTCTACCTGGAAAGGAAACTGTTCAATGAGGGAAGAAAATATGCGCCGTGGTTCAGATTCCATTACCCGGTGCATTACTACTACGATGTGCTGGTCGGTCTCGACACTCTCACATCCCTCGGGTACAGCGACGATCGCAGGCTCCGTCCAGCATTGGAACTGCTGCTTGATCGGAAGATGAGCGACGGGAGGTGGGCTCTTGACGCGGTCCATCCGGATCTTGGATATGGTGCAAAATACGGCCTGAGGGCCGAGCCGACGCCGTTTGCGCTCGAGGAGACCGGAAAGCCAAGCAAATGGATAACGCTCACAGCGATGTCCGTGCTGAAGAGAGTGGAGGAAGCCTGATCCCTTTGAAAGCGCCTTCACTGCACCTTCCGCACGCACTTCCGCAAGACTCCTCTCATGCAGCGGCTTATGCGATGCCATGGCCTGAGCTGGTTGGGACGGGCGATATCCAGCTCAATGCTCTCAAACGGAGTTATTAAATTTTTATACCTAATTGATATAGTCATTATAGATGTCATTTGAAATATCGGTTGTTTCGAACACCCCTCTCACCCCCCTGAATGATCTGGACGAAGTTCTATCAATATTTCTTGCAGAGATTGGCTATATTTCTCCAGGGTACACGCCAAGGAATGATGCGGCCGACGTCGAGAGCAGTATACCATTCAGGATGTTCAGGGACTACTTTCTCATGAGATCGGAACGCCCCTGGCTTGTGGATGAAATTGCCGTGGACACAGGAGCGACCAAGGCAACAATATACAGGCACATCAACAAGCTTAAGAGTCTGGACATACTGGAGGAAGTTTACATCGAGAAGGAAGGACAGAGAAAAAAGGGGTACAGAATAAGATACGGAAACATCAGCAAGGCCTGGAACTTTACCGAGTCCAATATTCAGGCGGCTATGGAATCCTACAGGAAGACCGTGGACCACATACAGAAACTCACGGGGATGAAAAAATGAAGAAGGAAGAAGGAGAGACGTATTCCCTTATCAAGGGGTCGGTTTACAGGATTGTGAGCGCAGGCAATTCCGATGCACAGATTGAGACGGAAGGCGCGTTCCTCGGATATGTTCCGTTTGGAGATGAAAGCGCTATCTCGGTCAGACTTACGGCGGGAGAGCAGAAGGGGACAGTGCGCATCATTACGTGCAACTCAGTCTTCTATATTGATGTGATAAAACAGGAAAAGAACGACAGAAAAGATCCCAAGGAGGAAAAACCCGCGTTCTACGGCTGAATGAACGATGCGGGTATTCTGTGGAACATGTCAGAAAGAAGAAAGCTGACCGGCGATGAGATAAATAACGGACTGTCGGCACATCCTCAGTGGAAGATCGAGGAGGGCAAGCTATGCAGGTCGCTGAATTTCATGAGCTTCCCTGATGCGTTTTCTTTCATGACCTCAATTGCGTTTGAGGCAGAAAGGATGAACCATCATCCGGAATTGTCAAATGTTTACAGCAAAGTCAGAATTGCACTTGTTACTCACGATCTCGGCGGCATAAGCAGCCTCGACTTCGAACTTGCGGCCAGAATCGACGAGGCCGCTCTCAGATACAGGATGCGCTGATAAGCAATATGCGGATACTTGATTGTTGATTGCGATGATGCAGGAACATTTCACCAAATCGAAGGCAATGGTATTCCCCAGACAGGTTCTCGCAGGACACGGCGTTCTGCGGAGCCTGCCTTCCGTTGTCGATGAGCTGGGCTACTCTGGAAGAATTCTTCTTGTCACCGGTGGCCGTACTTCATCAATAGCCGGAAAGACGGTCCTTTCCATGCTGGAAAAGCTGGGTATGGAAGTGCGCATGGAAATCACGGAGGACGCTAACATG
This sequence comes from Thermoplasmata archaeon, assembly GCA_021796895.1. GTDB lineage: Archaea > Thermoplasmatota > Thermoplasmata > Sysuiplasmatales > Sysuiplasmataceae > Sysuiplasma. The sequence goes on from JAKABN010000023.1 coordinate 11,813, forward strand.
GAAAATCTCAGCCGTCTGAAAGCCACGGCCGCGTCATGGAAGCCCCAGGCAGTGCTTGGTGTGGGAGGAGGCAGCAAGATTGATCTTGGCAAAATGACCGCAAAGAGCTGTCACGCCGGCTTTGTTAGTATACCTACGTCAGCCTCGCACGACGGTATAGCATCGCCAAGGGCATCCATCAAAGACGGAGGCTCCCCCCTTTCGATGGAAGGATCTATGCCAGTCGCGATAATTGCAGACACCCGGATCATTTCCAGGGCACCCTACAGGATGCTGGCATCCGGCTGCGCAGACGTCATCAGCAATTCCACCGCCCTCCTGGACTGGGAACTTGCAGTGAGGGCGGGACGCGACAGTTTCAGCACGACTGCCGCTTCGCTGTCCAGGTATGCTGCGGAGTCGGTAATGGCATCGGCTTCGAGAATCAGCAGAAATGACGAAACATCCGCATGGCTTGCAGTGAGGCCGATAATCGCATCCGGTCTGGCCATGGGTGCCGCAGGCTCGTCAAGACCGGCAAGCGGCTCGGAACATCTGTTTTCGCACGCGCTGGATGCGCTGTGTGCAGGATCCGCGCTTCATGGCGAGAAATGTGGCGTCGGAACCATAATGATGACAGCGCTGCACAACGGCGACTGGAAAGCCATACGCTCCTCACTGATGAAATTGAAATGTCCTGTTACAGCCGAAGGGCTGGGAGTCACTGAGGACGACATCATACGCGCATTGTTGAAGGCCCGTTCATTGCGGAGAGACAGATACACGATCCTCGAAAAGAAAAAACTGACATCTGAGTCGGCGCGAAGACTCGCCCGCAAGACGATGGTAATATGATGACGACAAGTCCCCTCCGGTGCGATGTATTGTTGCAAGCTTACTTGAAGTCGTTGCCGTATTTCCCGGACGGCTGGTGAGACGTATGCCCGGTATAACTCTCATAGGAGAACACATTGCAAAGGCGGGTATGAGCTTCATATTCAACGGCGGCGCTCCGGAATGCAGGGATTGCAGGCTCAAAGTGGCATGCCTGAATCTTGAACCGGGGCAGCGTTACACGGTAGTTGAAGTCAGACCGAAGCATCATGATGAATGCGCTGTGCACGATGGCGGCGTTCGTGTTGTCAGGGTGGAGGAGAAGAGCCATTTTATTGCCGTCCGGAGGCGTCAGGCGCTCGTAGGCTCGATAATATCGCCGGACCAGCGCACCTGCATCCACGTGGGATGTCCCAGCTACAGACTCTGCTTCCCTGCCGGTTACCGCAGGCCAAAACAGAAGGTCATCCGGGACGCCGGAGCGGTGAACTGCAGGGCCGGTGAGGATCTCAGGCTCATCGAGGTTTAGCGCCGCGCCCTCAGAGCAGATGGATTTCGACGGTCTGTCCGTTTCTTATTCCCGCTCCTGCCGGGAGCATCACGATGCCCGAGGCGGCCGCCATGCTTGTTATCGCACCCGATTCCTTGAAAACTGAATATGCGCGCTTCCCTTCAATTCGCACCGGAATGATGCTCATGAATTCGCGTGCCGCCCGCTCGCTTCCGCTGTACTGGCGCATGATAACGTTGCCGCCGGAAATACGCTCCCCGATCATGCGCATTATGCACCTGCGGAGAAGCAGATGCGCCCCGACAAATGAGGAAACGGGATATCCCGGCAGTCCAAACACAGGTTTCCCGTCCACTATACCGAACATAGTCGGGCGCCCCGGTCTTATTCTGACACCGTGAAACAGCAGCTTCCCCCTGCTGGCTATGGCCGCGGCTGTCAAATCGCGCTCACCTACTGAACTGCCTGAAACAAACACACAGATGTCCTTCTCCGCACCCCATTCAAGCGCATCGGCAACGTCACGGGCAGAGTCCCGCACTGGATCGTGCACCACAGCCCTTCCTCCCGCATCGGAAACAATCGCCGCAACCACGTGTGAATTCACATCGTAAATCTGTGCCTTTTCGGCTTCGCTGCCATGCGCTGCAATCTCGTCGCCGCCCGGAATCACCGCCACTTCCGGTCTTGCCATTACCGGTATCCGGGCGATGCCCTGTGAGGCGAGGCTGCCGATGATCCCCGCGGTAAGGCGCACCCCCTTCTTTGCAACAACTCTACCTTCGACAATATCCAGTCCTTTCGTGGAGATGTTCTCCCACTTCGCCGTGCCGCCGGGTACGGTGACTTTGTCGGCGTGCACATCGGCATACTCCAGCATGACGACCGCGTCGGCCCCTTCCGGCAAGGGTGCGCCGGTCGCAATGTCTATGCACTGACCCTTGCACACTCTCATACCAGGGAACTCACCCGCGTGTATTCTTCCCTGCAGTTCGAGCGTCACTTTTTTCCGTCCTTTCAGATCTGCGCTCCTGACCGCGTAGCCGTCTACGGCGGACCTGTGCCACGGCGGTACGTTTACCTCTGCCCTGACGGTATCTGCAAGTATTCTTCCATAAGCGGAGTCTATGTCGCATACCTCCGCACTGTCGAAAGGTTTTGTATTGTTTTCGATTGTCTTTATCGCGTCCTTCAGCGAGACGTAATTCCAGTTCATCTCTTCGCTTCCCTGACAAGGTGGCCTATTTCCGGAAGGATCAATTTTTCCATTGCGAGAACGGCTCCGTCAGGCGAGCCAGGCAGGCAAAATACAAGCGTTCCCGCCGACAGACCGCCGAATGCCCTGCTCATCATGGCCGCGCTTCCCACTTCCGCGTAGCTGAGATACCTGAACAGTTCGCCGAAACCGTCTATTCTCTTGTCAAGACGGCGCGCTATTGTTTCATACGTCAGATCTCTGGAAGTTATTCCGGTTCCTCCGCTGAATATAATTGCGTTGCTGCCCGTGCCCATCATCTCGTCAAACACATCGTTCAGCGCCTGCACATCATCCCTGACGACCCTTCTGGACAGAACCGAATGCCCCCCGCCCTCTATCGCGCGCACTATCTCATTTCCGGATGCATCGTTTTCAATGGTCCTTGTGTCGCTTACTGTTACTACACAGAATGATGCCGAAGCGGGGGATGTCTTTCTGTGCTCGCCTACAGACGTTTCCTCTCCCCCTTTGATTTGCTGAGCACTCTGATGTCCGCTATGGACGTATCGGGGTACTGTCCGGAAGCGTCCTTCTCGCTTGACTTGACCATGTCCCAGACAGTCAGGAGCGCAACGGATACGCCCGTCAGCGCTTCCATCTCCACTCCGGTCTTCCAGTGTGCCGCCGCTTCGCATCTGGCAGTGACGGTTTCCTGCCCTTTCCTGAGCCTTATGCGCACGTAATCGAGCGGTATGTTGTGGCAGAGTGGAATGAGTTCATGCGTCCTCTTCGCTGCGTTTATTCCTGCAATTTCTGCAACAGGGAAGGGAGATCCCTTCCTGCCTGCACCTCTTTCCAGCAGCAGCATGCTCCTCCTGGCGAGGTGTATGGTGCCTTCCGCCACAGCTATCCTCCGCACGATGTCTTTTGCAGAAATGTCAATCATTTCTGTTTCCGCTCTTCCCTCTGCTGCAACCGTTCTGACTGCCACTGTGTCACCTCCCCAATCTCCTTCTTCCAGATGGGAACCGTTGTCTTCAGCCTGTCTATTATCTCCTCGCATGCACGGAAACCCTCTTTCCTTCTTTCAGACGAAACTGCCACGACGACGCTGATCTCGCCGGCCGGGACGTCCCCTGTCCTGTGTATTACAGCCGCATCACTGATGCGGAAGTTCTTCATGGCATCCGTGACAATTACTGTAATCATACGTTCGGCCATCCCAGGATAGTGCTCATAATGCAGAGCCGATATTCTCCTCCCCCCCTCTTCGGGCCTCACGATCCCTGAGAACAGCACGGTTGAACCGCATCCTCCCTTCTCCAGCTTTGCCAGTGCTTCCTCTTCCGAAATCGGAGAGTTTCTTATCTCTATGAACATCGTCCGCCACTCACCGGAGGCATGGCCGCCACCACGTCCCCATTTTTGATGCGCATGTCATCCGCCGCAATCTCTTCATTAACGGCAAAGAGCGCACTGCCCATGTGTGGCGAAAGGGCGCCGTTCTGGCGGCCGATTGTCTTCCTCAACTCGCCCACTGTAAGCGATTCTTCGTCGTTGAATTCCAGCAGTATTTCGCCGGTCCGCGCAATCTCCCTGTATTGGGCGAACAGCATTACTTCCAGCAGCACGTTCTCTGAGAACTGCGTACCTGTTTATCAATGTTGACAGTTTGCCACAAACAGAATTATATTGCAAATGTGTACGTTCCTTGATTGCAATGAGTGGTAATTATTCGGGCGTGTTCGTCGCAATGGTCACACCTTTCAATGAAAAAGGGGAGCTGGACGAAGCCGCCCTGACATCGCTGGTGGACTTCCTGGTAGGCAAGAAGGTGGACGGTATATATGCGGCAGGCACGACAGGAGAGGGACTCCTGATGACTGTCGGCCAGAGAAAACGGCTCGCCGAGATATGCCGTGACAGGTGCAACAAGAATACAAAACTGATTGTCCATGTGGGAGACAATTCCATCGAAAACGTCAGGGAACTCGCATCACATGCAAAGGACACCGGCGTGGACGCCATAGCCGCTGTTCCCGGCAGCTATTACAAACCCGATGAGGACGCCGTCAGGCATTACTACTCAATGGTATCGTCGTTCGTCGATCTTCCACTCTTCATTTACCACATACCTCCCATGACGGGAGTGCAGATAAAACCCGAAACCGCTGTCGAAATGATGGAGGAGCACTCCGGCATTACAGGCATAAAGGACAGCAGCGGCGATTTCAGGAATCTGCTGCAGCTCATCAGCATGAAGCCAAAGGACAGAACCGTGTTCTGCGGTTCCGACGATTTCCTGCTTGCCGGACTCGTATCGGGAATGGACGGATGCGTGAGCGGGTACTCCAATCCATTTCCCGAGAGCTACGTGCACCTCTATAAGCTGTTCAAAGACAACGAACTCGGAAAGGCTCTTGCAATTCAGTCAAGAATATCCGAAATGAGGAGCCTTCTAACGAGTCCTCCTGTTCAGCCCATCAAGGAAGCGCTGAAGATGAGAGGCATAGATGCGGGATTCGTCAAACCTCCACTGAGGAGGATGACCGAGAAGGAGATACAGAAGCTGAAGAGGAATCTGAAAACACGCGGCGCAGCCTGAACTGAAATCCGGCACCCGAAAACCTGCAATGTTACGACGTTGCTTTTCGGCACGTCGAGGAACCGTCGCCCTTTATCACCTGTCGTGTGGTATGTGCGGCTGGCCGTTTCACTCACGCAATACATCCGGCACTAGAGCAATTGTTAAGAACCACTAATTTTATGGTCGCTTCCGGACCTTGTCAGTGTCTTTCCGGTGATGCTGTTGAAATTACTCAGAAAGGGAAAAGTCAAAGAAGTGTACGAGGCGGGCACCGACGGGCTCGAATTCGTTTTCACGGATCAGATATCAGTCTTTGACAAAATCATTCCAAATACCGTTCCGCACAAGGGTGATGCCCTTTGCAGGACAAGCGCTTTCTGGTTCCAGATTGCCAGGGACATGGGCATAAGGACTCATTTCAGGGAACTCGTGGCATCCAACCGCATGCGCGT
>JAKABN010000201.1 GCA_021796895.1 Thermoplasmata archaeon
GCCACGAAGATGTTCATGGAAGGACAGCGGTTTTCCGGCCTGTTAGCAATAGACCTTTCAAGCGGCAGCATGAAACTTTTCAGAGGCAGCGCCTGTGTTATAGCGACAGGCGGTTTTGCGAGAATATACGGCTTTACGACCACTGCTCACTCGAGCACGGGCGACGGAATCGCGCTCGCCTACAGAGCCGGGCTGCCGCTGAAGGACATGGAATTTGTTCAATTCCATCCCACCGGACTGATTCCCAGCGGCATACTGATTACGGAGGCCGCGAGAGGAGAGGGAGGGTATCTCAGAAATAACAGGAACGAGCGATTCATGGAGAAGTATGCGAAAAGCAAGATGGAGCTTGCTCCGAGGGACATCGTATCGAGGGCAATTGTTACTGAGATCAGGCAGGGAAACGGCTATACTCATGAAGAGACGGGAATGAAATACGTTCACCTCGATCTCACACACCTCGATGCGAAACTGCTCGATGAACGCCTCCCGATGATAAAGGAGCTCGCAATCAAAACGCTCAACATAGACCCCCATAAGGAACCTCTGCCGATAAGACCGGCGGCCCACTTCACAATGGGAGGAATACACACAGACACAAGCGGACGGATCATGGCAGGAGCGACTGGAAAGGCCGCAGGCGGATTATGGGCTGTGGGGGAGTGCGGCTGCGTAAGCGTACACGGTTCAAACAGGCTAGGAAGCAATTCGCTGAGTCAGTGCTCGGTCTGGGGGAGATTTGCCGGCGAGGCAATACCTGATTACATCAACAGCCAGGGCATCAGAGCAGACGGCAGGGAGCTGGAGAAGCAGGCCGAAGCGGAGGAGAAGAGAATCAATGCTTTGCTTGAGGGCGGCGGATCAGTGAATCCGTATGAACTGCAGACAAGACTGCAGAGCACAATGGATGAACTGGTCTATGTGTACAGAACTTCAGAGGATCTGAAGAAAGCTTCCGTCGCAATAAGGGATATAAAGAAACAGTACACGGACATACGTGTATCGGACGGTGGAAGCACTTTCAACACAAACCTCAGGGATGCTCTGCAGCTGGAAAATCTGATAGACCTGGCTGAGGTCGTCGTGGAAGGAGCCGCGATGAGGAAGGAGAGCAGAGGCGCCCATTCGATGGTGGAGTATCCTAAACGGGATGATGTCAACTGGCTGAAGCACACAATTGCATCCATGGGGAAGCGGAAGATAGCCATCACTTACATTCCGGTCACGCTTACAAGGTGGGAACCGCAGGAGAGGGTGTACTGAGATGGAAAAGAAAACGTATGATGCCCGAGGCAGCATCGGGAATCTCGGCAGGCTCACCGCATTTGACAGGGAGGCATTCTATCACCTCATATTCTACAGACTCCTCATAATCGCCTCGATAATAACGTTCGCTCTGTTCATACTGAGCCTCGGCTTCCACGCGCTCGGACTTTCATGGAAGATAATGCTCGTAATCGTATGGCTTCTCCTCACTTCGCAGGTTTTCGAGTCTGCAAAGGCGTTCGTCCTGGTCGGCAGCGGCGGTATAGCGTTCGGGAGACTGAATGAATCATATCTCAGCTCGATGAGGGCAGGCAGCACGGATGCCGGACTCAGAGTTTACATTCCCTACGCGGTGCTGCTGATTTGGGTCATTGGCTTCATCATATTCGCGGCGGTGTTGCTGTGAAACCGGGATCGGTGAGTACATGAAGAGATCGTGGATTTCAATTGCAACTGTGTACGCTCCAATGCTGGGCGTGCCAGTTCTGCTCTATCTGTACCTGGCGGCATTGCTCCTCCACTCAGATGTGTCGTCCAGAATCCTGCTGTCGCTCATCATGCTCGGCCTGATAGTCTTCGGCGTAATGGGATTCAGGGACGTGTTTCTTGAGAATGAAAGACCTGCCAACTTTATTGAACTGAAGGAGGGACAGCCGAAAGACCACGGACATAGCGTTGCAGCAGAGGGAGAAGGTTCGAGGACTGTTGAGCTTCTGGTCAGACGATTCAATCCCTCCACAGGATCTATGGACGACCACACTTTCAGGACGAGGGTGCATCACTTCTCGACTGTGCTCGATGCGCTGATTGATATCAAGCAGGAGCAGGACAATACGCTTTCAATGCGCTACAGCTGCAGAATGGGCATATGCGGATCATGCGCCATGGTTGTCAACGGTAAACCGGTTCTGGCATGCGAAACAAACATACTGCAGAACCTGAAAGAAGACAGGATTGAAGTTTCGCCCATGCAGGGACACCCGTTACTCAAGGATCTTGTCACAGATTTCGACGATTTCTTCGCGCGGCACAAACGCATAAAACCACACATCGTCAGAAAGGATGAAGAGGAGAAGTATCTGGCCGAAAAGGAATATCCGCAGACCAAGGAGGAACTCTCCAGATACCTTCCCTTCTCATACTGCATCATGTGCGGACTGTGTGTCGATGCGTGTCCCGTTGTCAATGTCAATCCGCGCTTCCTGGGCCCTCAGGCGTTGTCGCAGGTTCAACGATACTACTCCGATTCCAGGGATGAGCTCGGCGGAACACGACTCGACATGGTGGACAGGCTGGAGGACGTGTGGGACTGCGAGTTCGCTGGAGCATGCTCCGTTGTCTGCCCCAAGGGAGTCGATCCTGCATTCGCAATCCAGCTTCTCAAGTCGGAAATTGTAAGAAAGGACCTGACCGGAAATCAGAAAAAGTGAGCGCGACACTGCGGAAAAGGCGCAATGCAGCAATGAGCGGCACTGCCGATTTTCTGTCCACGGCTCACAGGGTTACGTGGTGAGTGGAGGATGCGTGCTCTCTTGCTTCGTCCAGCGTCTTGAATGAAACGTTGTCCGCAGGACATGACAGATGTCTCACCGCGCCGTGAAGCATCCATCCTTCATATTTCTGGAAAGACATGCCGCACTGAAGACATTCGAGTGTCACCATGGTAATCCGGACACTCAAACGGCGTATCCTCTAATCATTCTTGTGTAACGATCTGTAGCACAGGCATCATCGCAACAGTCTGCGCTCGATGGCGGTCAGCCTGCCAGTTTCGCGTCTGACCCACGCCGCTTCCGCCGAAAGCGTTGCCGATGCGTCCCTCAGCTGATGTGCAATGCTCGTGCTGCTGCTGCCTCCCCTGGATGATCTGATTTCAATCGCCGCGAATGCATCCTCCGGCAGGGCTATTCCGTGCGCATTGAGCGTTTCCCTGAAACTCCTGCCAGTATCCAGCGACTCTCTTACCGCTCTTCCGACGATTTCGTGAGCTTCTCTGAACGGTGTGCCG
>JAKABN010000202.1 GCA_021796895.1 Thermoplasmata archaeon
TCGGCAGCGGGATGGTAATCGACGGTTTCCTCGGCTGGGCAATATGGCGATTCGTACACATAGCACTCATAAGCACGCTGAGAAGCAAGCTCGGTGTCTTATTCGACTGGACATTTGCCATTTTCTACAGTCGCACAATTTCCAGGACAGACTACGATTGATTCTTCGCCGTCCGTATGGTGTACCGTCTGATATCGTTCATCCTGCGGTTCATTCTCCCGGGGCACAGACGGGTGGCCCTGTCGTGTGTAGCTGATTGTGGCTGCGAAGTGCAACGAGCCCACCAATCAGCATTGAAAAACGCCATCGCCGGAAAATGTTGCTTCCGTTAAACCTTAACTCCGTCGGTTCTTGCATAATAGGTTCCTTTTGAAGCTATTTTCCTTCGTTGGATGGAAAGATCAATACAGTAGATATATTATTTACTTCCCTAATATGACTCATCCCGACTGGGTGCTGAAGCACAGGGCGAAAGGAACGCATGTGATCATACGCGGCGAAAACTACTATCTATACAAGGTCTCGAGCGTATGGAACAGGGAGAAGGGAAGGGGGAAGAACCTGGCGATGAAGGATTACTTCCAGGCACAGCACAGGATGGGCATGATTGCAGTGCTCACAGACCTGGATGAGGACGGGGAACGCGTATTCGAGCTGCTGAAACACAGGGTTGACATAGAGCAGCACTATGACACATTCAAGAACACTATACACGCAGACCGCTCGTACATGCGCGACGACTGCCAGCTGAACGGCTGGCTGTTCGTCAATTTCATTGCAATGATACTCTACTACCGCATATACAACCTGCTTGTTTCACACGGGATGCTGAAAAAGTATTCGCCGATGGACGTGCTCGAGCATCTGTCAAGGGTACAGATGCTCAGCGCCGATGGGCAATGGATAATGACGGAGATACCGAAGAAGACAAGAGAGATCATAAACAAGCTGGAGATACCTATTATTCATAATTGACGGAGTTACGGTTTAATTTTGGATTTAGCAATCATTTCATGATCTTAACGTTCCTGCTTCTAAGGTACGCGAAAGCTTTGTCCTGAGTAATTAGGACCTCATCGTTGGCAACGCATATTCCAAATATTAGAAGATCATTATCGCTAATCATCTTTCCACTTGACTTTAACTCTTGATATGCCTTCGCCGCTGCCCTTACCGACAGGTCGTTGGAATGATATAATCGAAGGTTTTGTATCACATCTTCCATAATTTTTCTACTGGCGTTCTTTAATAACTCATATTCATTAACAAACGTGGTAGACAGATCATCTTTTCTGTAGCTGTTAACTTCTCTTACCACGTCCTCCTTTCCTATTAAGTAGTCTATAATCACATTCGTATCAAGTACCACCAAAAAAATCACATCTTCTCAACGTTTCTTGTTCGATCTTCTTCAATTTGCAACTTAAACTTTTCCAATTCACTTGCCTGTGCCTTCAGAGCACCGGCAAATTTATTAAAATCCTGTCTAGTGTTGCAGTGTTCTACCAACTTCAATACAACGTCTGAAAACGACATATCTTTCCCTTTAACTTTTTTCAGCGCTTCATATGCCGCGTTAGATAGTGTTACAGGTTTTGTCATAATACATATACATATCATATGCGTATATAACTTTGAGGATAAGACCCTGGAAAGGTTCAATTCTTTTACTTTAGATGACTGTTCATTTTCCTTTACTAACATTTTGTTTCATAAATTGAGTGAATTTATCAGTACTCGATTTTCTTACAGATTTAAGGAAAAATATGACTTCCAATTCTTTGAATGAATTTATGAAAAATATGAAAATGCGGCAAATTCTAGAAATTTTGACAATGTACAAAAATTGGTGTCAGATGATGCTGTCTACTGGTTCACGGATGGTTGTGCGCCACGAAGGAAATGGAAAACATGTAACTGTATTCGAACAGATATAAAGCGCCCTATTGCGGGCACTGTAGAGGATATGGCCGCATGTCCCGTTTCCATGCTCGATTGAAGATGGGGGAGGGCCTCCCGGAGACGCCATGCAGGTGGCGCATGATGCATACAGGAGAGTAAAGGCAAACGCGGGAGCGGCAGGAGTGGACGACATCAGCCTCGATAAGTTTGAGTCGGACATCGAGGGCAATCTCTACAAGATTTGTAATAGGATGTCCTCGGGCAGCTACTTCCCTCCACCCGTTATGACGGTGGAGATACCGAAGAGGAGCGGAGGCAGCCGCACTCTTGGTGTGCCGGCAGTGGCGGACAGAGCGGCGCAGATGGTCGTTAAAATCTGTTTCGAGCCGTCCGTGGAACCGATGTTCCACGATGACTCATACGGATACAGACCGGGCAAGTCTGCTCATGACGCGCTGGAGGCGACGAGAAAGAGATGCTGGAAATACGACTGGCTGCTCGAATTCGATATAAAAGGGCTGTTCGGCAACATTGACCATGAACTGATGACGGAGCTTGTCCGCAGGCGCACGAATGTGCCGTGGATTCTGCTCTACATCGGCAGATGGCTCACTGCACCCATGCAGATGCAGGACGGAACGCTGCGGCAGAGAACGAAAGGCACACCGCAGGGAGGTGTCATCAGCCCGCTGCTCGCAAATCTCTTCCTCCACTATGCCTTCGACATGTGGATGGAAGAGAACCATCCGGACAGGCCATTTGCCCGCTATGCCGACGACGGTGTGGCACACTGCCGCACCCTCAAAGAGGCGCAGGAGTTGCGTGACAGCCTGGAACGGAGGTTCAGTGAATGGAAACTGGAACTGCATCCGTCAAAGACACGTATCATCTACTGCAAAGACGATAACAGATGCGGCGACTACCCGGAAACGAGTTTTGATTTTCTCGGATACACCTTCCGTCCCAGAAAGTCAAAGGACAGATACGGCAGATGCTTCATAAACTTCACACCGGCAGTCATCAATGAAGCGAAGACAGACATGCGCCGCACAATACATGACTGGCGCATGCATCTGAAACCGGACAGGAGCGTTGAGGACATTTCCCATATGTTCAATCCCTCTGTCAGGGGATGGTTGAACTACTACGGCCGCTTCTACAAATCTGAACTCTATCCTGTGCTCAGCTACCTGAACAGGGCACTGGTGCTCTGGGCAAGACGCAAGTACAGAAAGCTCAGGCATCAGAGACGCGCGACACACTGGCTCGGGCGTATTGCCAGACGTGAACCGTCACTGTTTGCACACTGGCAGATGGGTATCTTTCCGGGGTTGGTCTGATGGGAGCCGGATGAGTCGAGAGGCTCA
>JAKABN010000203.1 GCA_021796895.1 Thermoplasmata archaeon
TGAAGACAGTCTCTCTTCCTCTGCTCGAGGAAAAGGGAAGGGATGCACGGAGGGTCATCTCCGCCGTGGAGTCCGCGGCATATCACAAAAAGTGGCTGGGAAGCAGGGCTGAGTTATACTTCCCGGATGTGAGAAAAGTTCTGTTCTCCGGCCTGGAAACCAGGGGTGTTGATTACATTGACGCTGTCGGGACCATGACGAAGATAAGGAAGGAATATGAGGATGCCTTTTCCACCGTCGATCTGATACTCTCGCCGACAGTGACGACCGTCGCTCCGAAGATATCCGATGTCGCAGGCAGGGAGACAGACTACAGAGATCCGCTGCTCGGAAGGACCGAACTGTTCAACATTTCGCTTGCACCTTCGATATCCATAAATGCCGGCACGATCGACAATCTGCCGCTGGGCCTGATGATAAGCGGCTGTCGTTTCGACGACTATTCGGTGCTCGACTTCGCCGAATGGCTGCAGGGGAATCTTGATACTGCACCCGCTCAAACCCTTGGTCACACAGACATATCTTCTTGATGGCGCGTCAGTCAATCGCAATCAGAAGTTCCTTGTACCAGCTTGACGGTAATCGGCAACATGGCAGAAGTCCTGCAGGTGAAGGTCGGAAGAATGCTTAATTTCTCCTATCTTGTCTGGGACGGAGAGACGGGAGAGGCGGCAGTCATCGATCCTTCATTCGATACGACAGCGGTCAGCGATGAGCTGAGAAGGAGAAATCTGTCGCTGAAATACGTGCTGCTGACTCATCATCATTTCGATCATGTCCAGGAAGCAGAACACCTGGCGTCCTCGACCGGAGCTAAAATCGCAGCTCACAGTGCTTCACCTATCAGGGCAGACATTTCTCTCCGGGACGGGGAATCGATTCCCCTGGGCAGCGCAAGGATTGTGACAATACACACACCGGGGCACACTCCGGACAGCTGCTGCTACCTCATGGACGGCAAGGTCTTCACCGGCGATACGCTGTTCATAGGCGAATGCGGTCGCGTCGACCTGGAGGACAGCAGCCCGGACGACATGTACGGGAGCCTGCTTGTAAAACTGCGCGATCTTCCGGATGGCACGATTGTTTTTCCGGGCCACGACTACGGTAAAACTCCCACTTCGACAATCGGAAAGGAGAAGGAAAGCAATTACACGATGACACCGAGGACAAGAGACGAATTTTTGAAATTCATAAGATCATGAGGTTATTTCTTCCAGCATTTTTTCAACGAGGAGCCGTTCTGCCCTCCTGATGGCCTTGCTTACTGCGGGAGCCGTTACGCCCGCCATCCTGGCAACATCTTCCGTATTGGCTCTTCTGGGAACCTCGAAATATCCCATTGCGTGTGCCATTCTGACAAGCGACAGCTGCACGGGCGTCATGCCGCCTGTCTTCTTCTTACCGACCGCGGCGTTTCTGACGGAGGAAATGCTGAATTTGACATTCTGCTCACCGAGTCTTTCCACAGCCTTCTGCAGTTTTTCCTCTTCCACGAACAGCGTCATCGGAACCTTTCCGCTTTCAATTTTCAGCGGGGAAGCCAGAAAGACGGAATCCCCAAGATCTCTCAGCAGAGGCGAGAGCTTCCGCGGTGTTCTGTGTTTGACTATTACCCTGTACGTTCCGCTTGTCTCATCTGCATCCAGAAGTTCGAAGTCGATCAGGCCGTATTTCTTTGAAAGCTCGCTCCTCTTCTCTGCGACGTCACCCGGCGTGTAGAAATTGGCGCGTCTCCTGATCCTCACCATTTCCACCATCGTCTTTTCCGATGCAAAAAGCGTCTGCATTACCTCTATGCTCTCGTTGTTAACGAAGAATCTGGAAAGCAGCCTGTCCAGCGGCTTGATTGTTTCAAGGTCAAGCTCCACCCTGAGCATCCTCATCGACATTTCGTCAGAGCGTGAATGGAGAGGCGGCTTAAAAGCAGTTTCCCGGAGTCTTTGGCGCCCTCTGCCCTTAAGGAAAACATTGATAACTTGGCCCTGACTATTGAAAGCGGAACAGTATGGTAAGCGGGACGGTGACTGCCGGAAGGGCCGAAAAACTCTCTTCCATGTTGAAGCGGAGGGGTTTTGTCTGGCCGTCTTTCGAAATTTATGGCGGCCAGGCCGGATTCTATGATTACGGTCCACTGGGCCTTCTGCTGCGTGAGAATATAAAAGAGATATGGCGGCGCATCTACCGCGCAGAAGGTTTTTTCGAGATAGACACCCCCTGCATAAATCCAGAGGCTGTATTTCGTGCCTCCGGTCACCTCAAGTCGTTTTCAGACGTGATGGTGGAATGCAGGAACTGCCACGACGCATTCAGGGCAGATCACCTGATAACGACTGATATCGGCTCCCTCGCGCCGCAGGCTCTGGGAGAACTGATTAAATCAGATGGCGTAAAGTGTCCCCGATGCGGGGCGGCGGATTTCACCGAACCCGTGCCTTTCAACCTCATGTTCGAGACGCACATAGGTCCATCGAAGGGAAGGAGCGCTTATCTGCGTCCGGAGACGCCTCAGGGAATTTTCATCAATTACCAGCATCTGAGCCGTTTTTACAGGGAGAAACTTCCGTTCGGCATCCTTCAGACCGGAAAGGCATTCAGAAATGAGATATCTCCGAGACAGGGACTCTTGCGTCTGAGGGAATTTAACATCATGGAGGCAGAAGTCTTCCTGGACCCGGAGGAGAAGAAGTGGCATTCCGCCGAACCCGTTTCCCGCAGGAAAGTGCATTTCCTATCAAGGGACGGAAAGACGCACAGCATATTTTTCAGGGATGCCGTGGGCGCGGGGCTCCTCAAGAGCGATGCACACGCGTATTTCATGGGTCTTACGTACAACTTTGCCATTGCCATCGGGCTCGATACCGCACGTCTGCGCTACCGGCAGCACACGAAGGACGAACTGGCGCATTATGCCCTGGACTGCTGGGATCTGGAGGCACTGCTGAGCAGCGGCTGGACCGAAGTGACCGGCGTTGCCGACAGGGGCGATTTTGATCTTAAATCGCATTCGACGACATCCGGTGTGGAGCTGAGTCATTTCAGAAAGGGAGGCAGTGTGCACATCGAAAAGATCATCAGAGTGAAGGCCGACAGGGCAAAGCTCGGTCCGCTTTTCAGGAAGGACGCAGGCACCGTCGCAGAAAAACTGGAGGCGATGGACGCATCATCGGTTCGGGGCCTCGACAGTGTGAATGTGGAGATCAACGGCAGAAGCATCGAAGTGTCAAACACATGTTACTCCGTCGAAGAAC
>JAKABN010000204.1 GCA_021796895.1 Thermoplasmata archaeon
ACGTCAAGGACGGCAGGGTTACCAACATAGTGGCATCGTTTGACAGCAGCAGGATTGTTTTCACCCCGATAAATTCGAACTACATCCTCGTGGGCATAACCAAGGAGGCAGAAGTCGGGGAGAAGGTAATCAGGCTGATGGACGATGGCGCTGCGAGATTGAGGAAAGAAGCGCCGTGGCTTAACTGATTGATTGTTTTACAAAGTGATCGAGAAAGCCCGTGAATCCGGCTCTGCAGCATGGGTGGGAGACGGAGCTTGCAGGAATCGCACCAGCGACCTCGCCGTTCCAGTCCATTATCAAAAGATGCAAGCCGCATTTCAGGCCGGCTCCCGCCACAAAAGCTTTCGTAGCTCCCGTCTTTACCTAACCCGGACTGTCCGCAATAACCATGTGCGTGTTCGGTTCGACAGCCTGGTACAGAACGTGGTGCTAATTTTCACGAGGAAAATTTCAGTTCCGTCTAGCTTCACGGCGGGGAATCCGGCTATGGGGGCGATGAAGATGCCCAGTATGGTGCAGAGCCGTAGCCCGTCAGCTGCGATGCTGACGTAGTTCTTCCTGGTCTTCTGGCATCTCACCCTGTTGCGCCGGTGCTCCTTGCTCTTTCCGGCTCTGAGTTAAGAGACCTATTTGCTCGTTGTAGAATTTCTCTTTTTGGCGATGTCACATAGCATATCAGAGTGTATATTCAGACCTATATTGGTTATATTGTATACGTGCTCGCTTGCAACCAAGTAAACTATCTCACAAATTTCAATGTCTGAATAATGTTTCGATAGTTGCTTGAATGTCTCTGGGTCAATCTTCTTTTCCTTAGTAAGCTCAGTAACATAGTCTAACGCTACGCGCTCGGCTTCCGTAAACAGAGGACTTGTACGGTATTTTTCGAGTGCACCGAATTTTGCCTGGCTCATGCTCGCGAGTATGGTGCCTGCCCTATTGGCATCTATACAGAATAGACAAACATTCAGCTCGGCTACTCTTTGGCGTATGAGCATTATCATTTCCGGCTTCAGCTTTAATTTTCCATCCAGCTGAGAAATCTGCGAATAAAACTGTGTATAAAAATCCCAGGGCAATCGTGCATTGATTACCTTCGCAGGTGTAATTACCTTGCCAAAGTACTGGCGCATCATTGCGTATGCCTGCTTTGCGCTAGGATCATCAGGATCCTCTATCGGCTTAAGGAACGGTTCGTCAGGGTTCAGTTCAGAAGTCTTTGACATATAATCACAATAAAAGCTATACGCATCATATATATATGTGTTAGTAGATAAGATACTTAGATTGTAAGATAAATTGGTACCATGTCAAAAACTGATGAGAAAAAACAGTTGTTTCAGGCGATGAGAATGCTAAGCACACAGCAGATAATGCTGCATCAGTCAGTCGCGGATACATTAAATCTCAATATTACCGATTATAAATGCTGGGATTTGATTGCTCGCCTTGGGTCAATGACAGCAGGGAAACTTGCAGAACAGACTGGTCTTACAACTGGCGCCATAACTGGGGTAATAGACAGATTAGAAAAAGCAGGGTATGTGAAACGAACAGATAATCCAAATGACAGGCGATCTGTCATTATCGAACTCAGTCGTAGCCAGGAGGATATAAGAAGAAAGGTCTTTCTCTCATTAGAGCAAAAAATAGAGAAGGCGGCATCTTCCTACACTGACGAAGAACTTTCACTTTTTGTCGAGTTCATAAAGAAAGAAGTGGAAATCTTACATGAGGAGACGATAAGGCTTCGCAAGATTAGCAGATAAAGTATCAGTTCTATTATAACAGCATCAGGCCGACAGTTCCATTTTATTGAAGGACTCTGCACCCGCCATATGCATCCCTGCAAAGATTAGCATGGGAAAAAATTTGGACCGGGCGGGAATCGCACGATTTCAGTCCTGGGAGGACGTCAGATATTCCTCCACTCTTGACTGAACCCTGTCGCAGTAGTGGCACTTAAGCGTCAGCGGCCTCTCCCTGTGCACGGAAAAGATGCTCTCTGCAGGCTCATTGCTGTTTGTTATACAGTTAGGGTTGGCGCAGCGGACAATGCCTCTGACAAGCTCTGGTATTTTCACCTTTCTCTTCTCTGCCACATTGTAGTCCCTGATAATGTTTATAGTGGCGCGCGGGGCTATCAGAGCAATTCTGTCCACCTCCTTCGCGTACAGCTCCCTGTCCTCTATCTTCACTATGTCCTTCCATTCCTCCTTCTTGCTGCGGACGTGCATCACCACGCTGATCGAGCTGTTGACGTTCTCTCCGGTGATGCCAAGAATCCGCAGAACATTCAGAGACATCCCTGTTTCAATGTGGTCTATGACTGTTCCGTTACGTATTGGCTGTATCTTGAGCTCCTTCATGGTTCGATCCCCATCAGCATGCAGAGAATTGCCATTCTGACCGGTATACCGCTGGCGGCCTGCTTGAAATAGAGCGAGTGTTCGGTGGCGTCCACTTCGGGTGAAATCTCGTTGATGCGCGGGAGCGGATGCATAACAGACATCGTCGATTTCGCGCGCGCCAGGAGTTTCATGTCGATCCTGTAGCTTCCCGAGACTTTTGCATATTCTGCTGCATCCGGAAAGCGCTCCTTCTGTATGCGCGTGACATACAGTATGTCCGCATCCTTCACTGCATCCTCGAGTGAGATTCCGGTTTTTGGCTTCACTCCGTTAAGCTCGATCTGGGCAATTACGTCCCTTGTCATCTGGAGAGATTGCGGAGCGACAAGCGTTATGTTTGCACCGAACATCGACAGTGCCTCTGCGAGCGAGTGAACGGTGCGGCCGAATTTCAGGTCCCCCAGCAGCACCACGTTGAGTCCATCCAGCTTTCCCTTCGCCTCCATCATCGTGTACAGATCGAGCACTGTCTGTGTTGGATGCTGGCCCGCCCCGTCTCCGGCATTGATGATTGGTTTTGTGCTGAGATCGGCAGCGAGTCTTGCGGCGCCCTCAAGCGGGTGCCTTATGACCAGCAGGTCAGCGTACGATTCCGTCACGCGTATCGTGTCCGAGAGCGTCTCCCCTTTTTCCACCGATGTCCCCATAGGAGTAGAGAAACCCATGACCGATCCTCCCATCCTTAACATCGCCGCTTCAAACGACAGGCGTGTCCTTGTCGAAGGTTCGTAGAAGAGTGTTCCGAGGATCCTGCTTCTCATGGCGTCGGTTCTCTTCTCGCCCGAGGCGTACGGCACCATCTGGATTGATCTCTTCAGGACTGCGT
>JAKABN010000024.1 GCA_021796895.1 Thermoplasmata archaeon
GACCTGCTGATATCAGCGGCCAATATCGGCTATGCCGATAACACAACTACAGTCAGCCGCTCTGCCAGTCTGAGCTAAGTCGGGCTGTTCTGAAAATGCAATAATTATTAATTACTTGTTGCTAGAAGCGCATGAGGCGATTATATGCACCCCGGGATGCCCGGCCTCAGGCACGACGTGCTGCAGGCATCAGTGTTTCGGCTGCTTCCGCGATACTCAGAATCTGTTCCTTTCCGGAATCCATATCGTGCAGTGTGATTTTTCCAGTCTCCAGTTCTCTCGCGCCCACGACTATTACATAAGGTATGCTGTTTCTGTCCGCATACTCAAACGACTTTCCGATGCTCTTTTCGAACGCGATGTCACAGCTTATGCCGCGCCGTCTCAACTCGTCCGCCATGCCGAGGCAGTCGTCAAGCGTCTTCAGCGGGACAATGAGCACTGAGGGTACGTGAGGCAGCATGGCTGTAAATCCCTCGAACTTTCGTTCTTCCAGGACGGCATAGACGACGTCGAGGCCGAAGGTCATTCCTGTGGCGGGAATCACCTTGTTTCCGCCGGCGAAATGAGCAACCATGCCGTCATACCTTCCACCGCCTGCAAGCGAACTGGTGATGCTGCTCCCGCCCTCCTTCGCGTACACTTCCCACATCGGTCCCGTGTAATAGCTCAGCCCTCTGGCAAGCGTCGGAAGAAAGACCACGTCTCTTGAGGGTCCGAAATGCTCCAGGAGCCGAAAGAGTTCCAGCAGTTCCCTTATCCCTTCGCTGTACTTGTCTTCCGAAAGGATGTGATTGAAGAATTCCAGCCTTTCCTTGTAATTACCGGCAAGCAGTCCTTCCTTGAGCAGCGACATGAGTTTGTCTGCCGATGCTTCGTGGATGCCTCTCTGCGCCAGTTCACTCCTGACAATTTCTTCGCCGAATTTCACGAGCTTATCGAGCGCAAGGGCCGTTTCAGCGTGCAGTTCGTGCGGTATCGAACAGTGGTTGAAAATATCAAATAGAAGCTTTCTGTCGTTAACGTGAACGGATACGTCCAATCCCAGCTGGTCGAATATGTCGAATGTCATCCGTATGAGTTCTGCATCGGCAACCACGCCGTTCACGCCAACTATGTCTGCATCGCATTGCGTGAATTCCCTGAGTCTTCCAGGTCTGACCGGTCCGTCCCTGAATACCTTTCCAATCTCATACCGCTTGAAAGGCATCTTCAGATTCTGATTCATGGCGATCAGTTTTCCCAGTTTGAATGTCAGCTCGTATCTCAGGCAGAGATCCCTTCCTCCCTGATCACGCAATTTGTAAGTTTCCTTGAGTATCTCCGCTCCGCCTGCATATTTGCTTGCAGCCACTTCGTAGTGTTCCAGTATGGAAGTCTCTACCGGACCGTACCCGTATTTCATGAAACTGGATCTCATGACACTGGCTATCGACTCTCTGATTAGCTGTTCTCGAGGAAGATAGTCCTTAGTTCCCTTTACTTCCAGAGAATCGGGTGGAAACACCCCGTTATTTCCCTTTTTCCCTGACTCGACTGACATAATGTTTACCCGTCTGCCCAAAGCATCAGATACTGTTTGGTTTCATAAATGTAAGGTCTGTTCGACAGGGGACGGGCGCCATATCGGCTCAGATATTCACAATGCCCCCCGCAAGATTTGCCATAACGAATATCAGCACTATCTGGAAGAGCGCCTGAACGCCCGCGAGACGTGCGTTCAGGAGTCCGAGCCTGCCTATCTTCACAACATCGGGCAATGCCTTGCGCTGCTCCATCACAATGCGCACTTCATTTGGGAGAAATATTCCGAATCCCTGAGCAGACAGAATTATTATGAACAGCCCGGACAGTTGAATTGCCGTATAGTTCAGGTTGAACAATCCCTCTCTCGTGGCCAGATACATGCCGCTCGTAATTGCCACAGATGCAATCGTGGGCATGAGGAACAGCATCGTCGGCACGAGTTTCCGGACAAAATCCGCTCTTGCCGGTGCCGGCATACGTGCGATGATGGGGCCGATGACGAGACCCATGAAGATATCGATACCTGTCCACAGACTGCCCGTCATAACATGAACATAGTCGAGCAGGACAAATCCGTTTGACATAATGGCAATCAGGAGCGCTGTGACAGGAAACAGCACCAGCGGCAGCGCCCTCCACGTGATTATTGGTGTCGAATAAGCCGGAAAGGGATGCTCTTTTGCCGAAGCATCAATAGTCTGTGCCATGAGACGTTATTGAACGCCTGAATCGGCTTAATTGTTTCCAAATCTGCCTCGCCAGAGAAATCTGAAAAACTGCCCGGCCACACGACTACATCCATTCGCAAGTGTCGACTGCTGCATCAGATGTGGCGCGAAGTTTCACATGAATCATTCTTCCTCTGCTTCCTGGCCATTAAATTATCAGGCTCTTTTTCATCGTGTAAATTATTAAATATGACTCTTGTATTAAGTGTCTGACAGAAGAGGTCTATCAGGCCCACAGGTGATAATACGGACGAACAGGACTTGGAGAAAATCACAATAAGGTTGCCCCCCCGCTATCTTCAGGCTCTTGACTTTCTGGTCAAGGTCGACGATTTCCCTTCCCGTTCGGAGGCTATTCGAAGTGCGGTCAGAGATATGATCTACCAGCGTGTCGACACGGTGATGGACAAGCTCAAAAGATTGTCCGAGGCCGACAAGACACTCGCTGAGATGGAGGAATTTGAAAGAAAGTTCCTTGCGAAGTGAAAGGGACCCGAAAAAGAGGGAGATTTGAGGCCAGAAGGGATGGGATGCGCTCTGACAGGACTCAGATTTATGCTCAGGCTTCCCTCTTTCTTTTTTTGTAACCGCACTATAGTTTGATATGACGATGCGACTGCGGAAAAATGCAGACTGCTGTGTTTACGGCGTGTCTGGAACGAAGCAGGCGAGCGGAATAAGCGGGCACCTCATCCTATGTACCCGAGGTCCTCTCTGCGCTCTCCCTGATGCTCCTGCCCCTGCTGACTCTCGATATCTCTGATTCTGGCAGTGATCTGATCAATCTGCTGCGCCTTGTGCCTCAGTGATTCGTAATCAATCTTGACCTTCACGATTTTTACGAGTACATTCAGCACTGCTTCCGCAGCCCTTGGGTCTGCGAGATAGCCCGACGTCTCACCCATCAGGCAGACGCTGCGCATTCCGTAGTTGAGACCAAGACCCAGAAGCAGGCCGCTGGCACCAACGATTCCGCTTCCCGGTTCGCCTCTTGAAAAAACAACGCCGAGGGCTTTCATTTCCTCAACGAGTTCCTGATCTGTTGCCGCTCCCAGCACCCTTGGTTTTTCGACCATCTTTCCTATGCCGTACCCTCCGAGCGTGAATATGCGCCGGACGCCCAGCTCGTCGACAATCGAAAGAACCCTGTCTGAAAGCATATACTGTCCCTCGGGAGAGATGCCCTGATAGTCGCCTACCAGGAAAACCAGATCGTTGTCGAAATCATTCCGCTTGACGTAGAACATTTCGTTAGAGACCAGTCTTATCAGGCCGTCATCCTTGACAAGCACCTGAGGGGGAAAATATTTTGATACAATTTCGGCGAATTTCACACCGTTAAGCTGATCAATGAGGTGTTCTGCAGCGAGTTTGCCAACGTTTCCTACGCCCGGAAGACCCTCTATGAAAATAGGATCTTTCAACTGCGGCTTTTCCATCAACTTAACGAGTATGTCATCCATGTCTATTCCTCCTTTAATGATCGTTCCAGAAGCGCTCTTCTGTACTTGGCGTACTTGTCATCCGGTGTAAATCTCATCGGTATTGAACTCTTCGTCTTTTGGCCATCCTTCGGGCAAATATCTGACATTGTGTATATGCCGCATGCCGGACATCTCAAGATAAGGCTCCTCACATCAATCAACATGCTCCGGCTGCACAGGACGTGTATTGCAGGCCAGATTTGTGCTAACTCAGCTTGAACTATTTTAATCTACCTGACTTCTGATGTTCCGGCCGTTCGCAGTGATTGCGGCTGCCAGTCACTGGCTCCTTGTAAACTTGCCGCTGCCGCCCAGTTTTGTCACTGCCCTGACGATGTGATCTGCACTCTTCTTTATTTCATCTTCAGCCTTCTTGTAGTCTCCTGCCGTAACGAGAAGGCGGTACTTTGGGGCACCGACATACTGAATCGTGATTTCGAAATCCTCCCCTGTCCTCACTCCCTCGGAAAGGGCGCTCATTATGTCGTCAATGCCGTCGGGTTTCGTGGATGTGATCTCGAGCATGCCGTCGATTCTGACGGATGCGGGCGAAATGTTTTCTGAAGCCATCTGCTCGAATTGCGCTACCCACTTTCCTGTGAAACCGCCCTTCTTCAGGACGGAAGGGTCGGCCGCCACAGCCTCCAGTGCAGAATAGAGGGAGGAAAATTCCCCTATCAGGCGCAACCCGACGTCGTCGTGAAATTTCTTCGGGTCTTCGCCGATCCGTTCCGCGAGTATGTCCAGAAGCTTTCGTGCCTTGTTCTCGTTTTTCCACAGTTGTATTTTTTCCCTTCGCTGATGGTCATTTACCTGCTTGAGGCTCAGGTTTACGTGTCCCTTACTCCTGTCCACCTCGACGACCTTGCAGACAATCTTCTGCCCTTCCTTGACGTAATCGCGTATGTACTTGACCCAGCCTGTTGCGATTTCGCTGACGTGTATGAAGCCCTCTCTGTTGTCATATTCATCCAGTGCGACAAACGCGCCGAAATTCTTTACACCCTGGACGGTGGAAACTACCAGTTCTCCCTCTTCGGGATACTCAGGACTGGACGGCATTGTCAGCGGACCTCAGTATCTGGGCTCTGAATTTGGCCGTGCCGCCGGTTGGAGTCGCGAGCGTGCTACCGCAAATCCTGCATGCGACGATCGTTGATGCCCGTTCGAACACAGTCTGCTCCGTGCTGCAGTCGGGGCACTTAACAATCACAAATCTTGCTCTCTTCTTCGTTTCCTGCATTCTGAAAATCACTCCGTGAGCTCAAACTTTCTGGCCCTGATACCTGATACCGGATACGCCTTCTTGCATGTCTTGCATCTGTACCGGAGAGCCAGTCTTTTTGTCGGTTTCTCCCTTCCCTCGGGTTTAGGCCTCGGAAAACCTCCGTAACCACTTGTAACACGCCTGAATCGCCTCTGCCCTGCACGCATTTCGGAAGCTTTTCGCTTCCTTACCCTCTCGACATCATGAGGCGTATGGCCCTTGCAATATGGACAGTAAGCTTTGATAATCTTCGGCATCTTCAACGCAGACAGCTCCTCTTCGTTAGGAGTGTTCATAAATTCATCGTATATAAAATGATTATCGATTTCGAGGACACGGGAGGCAGCGTGCAGCTGTTGCGATATCCTAGTGACAGGCACAGCGCAGTTAGAATCGTTCTGGTGTGGAGAAGGGGCGCATATGAATTAAGACATGCAGACTGATGATGACCATTCCGATTTCAGGACACAAACAGCCCACCGATGCATCCACATATAAGCGATTGTGAATATAGAAAGCGATTTATAACAGCAGTTCATTAAATCTCGGTGAGGCCAATGCCGAGTAGAGGTTTCAGCAAACAGGATGAACAGCTTGTCGATAATTTAGTGAACACCGGCATGGCAAAAAACATAGCGAAAACACTCATATTTTTGAGAAGAAAAAATGAAACCACCGCAGTGGAGATTGAGACGTCAACGGCACTGAGACAGCCGGAAGTTTCGATAGCCATGCAGGAACTGAGAAGGCGCAAATGGGTGATAAAAAGGGATATCAAGAAGGAAGGCAAGGGAAGGCCCGTTCACTCTTACAGGCTCGCGATGTCATTTGAAGCCATCATCAAACAGATAGAAGAACAGGAATCCAAGAGGATCCAGAGCATCGAGTCGAATCTGAAGAATCTGAGGGAATTCGGCTCACGCTGAACAGATAGAGTGAGGCATGACACAGTAAAGCCCCGGATCGGAATCTGACGGCAGAATCATGATACGAATTGTGCATCATTTCCTCATTATTCTGACGCCATTTGCGCTGCCAACATAGACGACGGATGCCATTCCAGGAAAGAGACCGTTCTCGACTACGCCTGGTATGGAGTTTATCTTTGCGCTCAGATCTGCGGGATTGTCAATCTTGGCGAAACGGCAGTCCGCGATGCAGTTTGCACTGTCCGTGATGAACGGTTTTCCGTCCAACTCCCGAAGCACGGGCTCGCACCCCAGCTCAATAAGATGGATCATAGTGCTCCTGTACCCGAATCTGAGCATCTCCACCGGCAGAGATTCCTTAGCGCCGAGAAACCGCACGAGCTTTCCCTCATCGATGACGATGACCTCCTTAGCGCTTGCGGAAGCGACAATCTTCTCCCTCAGCAATGCTCCGCCCCGGCCCTTTATCAGGTTCAGGGAGGGGTCCACCTCATCTGCTCCGTCTATAGTCACAGAGATGTCGGGATACTCATCCATAGTCGAAACAGTGAGGCCGAGCTTTCCTGCAAGAGCGGCTGTAGCGTCGGAGGTTGGAATACAGATCAGGCGCAGGCCCGAAGAGGCCATGGATGCGAGTTTGCGTATTGCATGACCGGCCGTTCTTCCTGTTCCGAGACCTACCACCATGCCATCTCCCACATTCTCCGACGCTGCAGCTTCAGCGGCAATCCTGCGATGCCCGTCGACGTCAGCAGGCTGCAGTCACATCACCGCGCGTATCGCCTTGACGAGTTCCTCGACGATGTACAGGTTTATCTGCTGACCCAGCGCGGCGGTGGCCTTCGTGCTGTCGCCGATTATGCCTTCGGTCATGTACCGCTTTCTGTGTCTTGCTATGAAGAAATCGGGCGTCGTGTCCTGACCGGACGGTCTGTCATCTGAGACGAGCAAGGGCCTGACAGCGAGCATCCGGCTGGTTTCGATCATACCGCCATGGCCGTCGGCGGCAGGTATTCCCTGCTTTCCCCTCAGCCTGTAAGCAACGTCGTAATCGCACAGAGCGATTATTCTGACATCGCTTGCGTCTGATATCTCCTCGCATGCCGATTTGATGGCGGACATGTGAACCTGGGCACCGTGTCCTGAGACGACTACAATCTTTCTTATTTCGTTCCTTACCAGCTCGCTCAGTATTTCCCTGACTATGGTATTAAGCGCCTGGTGGCTTATTGAGATGGTTCCGGGAAAATCCCTGAGAGAGGTGGATACACCATATGCAAGCGGTGGAAGAACGAGGCCGTTGACACGCTGTGCCAGCGCGTTGCACATATCCACGGCCTGGAAGGTGTCTGAACCCAGCGGAAGATGCCTGCCATGCTCTTCTGTTGCACCAATCGGAAGAAACACAACGGGGTCGTCTGCCACTCTTGCACCAAGCGTCTCGAAGCTTAACTCGTCGAACATCTGCGTCAATGAATACAACTCCGTCAAGTGCTTCCGGCATCGCCCCGGACTGGCGGCTTTATGAGATCTGTGGAGCACACCGGGCATTTCCCATTTTTGAGAAGTGTGTTGCCGATTCTGCTCAGCATTTCAGAAATCTCTTCGAATTTCGAATCGTCCACAGTCTTGTCACATTTCGGACAGTACATGGTTCAAGGAATCCTGAAGCCCGTTGATAAAAGCATTGTTTTGAGTAACCGGCCAATTTTCCCTTGACCAGTCAATGCACTCAGAGCATCTGCTGGTTCTGTCAACGCATCAAGGAACACAGTGCCACCGTGGAACCCAATCTGCCTTGTGACCCGGGCAGGAGCAAGAGTGACGAAGCCGTTTATCACCTGCAAGGGATTGTGGAGTGATACCCTTAAAAGCCGACAGGATCGTTTTTATTACGCAGGGATTGCTGACTGAAACCGTTGAAGATAGCTGTGCTGTTCTCCGGTGGAAAGGACTCGACGTACGCAGCATACGTCCTGTCACAGGCCGGGCATGAAATAGTTTCGCTGCTCACTGTTTCCTCGAGCAATCCGGATTCGCTGATGTTTCACACGCCGAATATAGACATGACCGTGGCGGCTGCGGAATGCATGGATATTCCGCTTACTGTCGTGCGATCAGGCCCTGGCGACGAGATTGTCCCTGTCAGCGAACTTGTGCGGAAGGCAGCGGCACATGGCGCCGAGGGCATAGCCTCCGGCGCAATACTCTCTGACTACCAGTTCACCAGAATAGACAGAGTCTGCTTCGAGAACGGTCTGAAGTGCTATTCTCCCCTGTGGAGGAAGAGCCAGATGATGCTGCTCTCAGACATTGCAGCATCCGGTATTGAAGCAATCGTGGTAAAAGTGGCGGCAGAGGGAATGGGGGAGGAAATGCTGGGAAGACGCATAGACGCAGGTTTCATTGAGACGGCGCTGGAGCTGCGGAGGAAATACGGCATAAATCCGTGCGGGGAGGGCGGGGAGTACGAAACGCTCACTCTGGACAGTCCAATGCACAGAAAGAGGCTCGTGATAAAAAAGGCGAAAATCATAAAGTCCGCTTCTTCCCCGGTGTATCTCGTGGAAGAGGCGGAGACAGTGCCGAAACACTAAATGTTTTACTTTGCCCTGATTACGGGCAAAGCGGTGGGGATGTTTTCCCTGCCGAGGGCGTCTATGTAGTACTTGTTGGCAATCTGCTTCTTGTACTCTTCGGTGTAATCTCTCCTGAACTTATCGAACCTGAGCTTTTTGCCAGTCTTTTCCTCATAGTCCTTGGCCGGTATCGAATATTTCCTCTGCACTTTGTCCCTGTACATTTCAGGTATGACATTGAATGCGCAGAAGGGAACGACCCTGCCATCCGGCATCGCGTAGTGTATGTCGCACTTTTCGACCCTGTCCACATCGTAGTTGTACGGGTCCATGAAGTGCATGAAGCCGAGGAATATCGACTTCTTGTGGAAGTCCTTCAGGCCGTCGTAGTTTCCGCTCATGAGAGCCTTCAGCAGCATCCGCCGGATATGCAGTTCCTTTGGCACCTTGTCGTAGTCGATAAACGAGCTTATCTTGGAGATAATCTGGAGGCCCGCCTTAGCCCTGGCCAGCTTCTTGTTGTTAGCGTTGTTGATATCGTCCGCCCTCTCCTGCAGATAGTCGAAGAGGCCATCGACATCGATGAACCGCGTTATCGGAACGAGTTTGCCGTCGTCCTGCCTGAACACATACGTTCCAGCGCCGCATGCGAAGTGTATGGACAGCCTGTACTTGTCCTCCCCTGTGAATGCCTCAATGAAGTTCGTCAGTTTTGTCGTAGACGGAACTGTGAAGAAGTCTTCCTTTCCAATCTCACCGTTTGTCTGCTCCTCGATCTTCTTTATGCATCCGGGAATGGTTATTCGCTGCATCTCCCTCTGCTTTTTGGGCATCCTTCCAACAAGAGACACTGGCTGGAAATTGACGGCCCTGACAACATCGCTGTTTGTGGAGCCGAATCTCACGATCGCGCCGAGCTGGTGATCGTTCACGCCGCCGATGACTGTCGGGACAAGCACGACGCCAAGGTCTGCCTTCCTGCAGTTTTCGAGCGCGAGCGGTGCTTCGTAGTAGTTCTTCCTGTTCACTTCAGGCGTCACGCCGTCGAAGCTCATGTAAACCACATTGGAGCCTGCTTCCCTGACGGCCTTGACCAGTTCCGGCTTCCTTGAGAAATTGACCGAGTCGGTGTTCAGCTGAACATGCTCATATCCGACATCCCTCGCTATCTTGATTATGTCAATGATGTCGTCCCTGAGCGTTGGTTCTCCGCCAGTGATCTGGACGGCATTCGCGCCGATCGGCTTCTCGTTTTTCATCTTGAGAAGCATCTTCCGTATCTGGTCCTGTGTGGGCTCGTAGATCGGCTCACCCTCCTTGGCGTAGAAGAAACAGTACCAGCAGGCAAGATCGCACCTGTTTGTTACTACAATGTTGCCGAGCCCGGTGTGAGATTTGTGTTTAACACAGAGACCGCAGTGCTTCGGGCAGTCAATCTTTGATGCTTTGAAATCAACCTGCGGGTTGAGGAGCTTAATACCCGGATCCTTGTGCCTTTCCGCCGCAATATACATGTCGAAATCTTCCCAGTACTTGTCCTGTATGGTGCCATGCTCCTTGCATTCCTTCACCATGTTGACCAGTCCACTCTGGGCATACACAACCGCCGGGACCTTCATCGTGTCCCATTTCTTGTCGGCCGTGCATTCAGGGCACAGACTCATTGTCACTCTCAGCGGCTTCATATCTTCCGTAAGAAGATGTTTCAGCGCGCTCCATGCCTCTGATCTGGAATTGAACCTGGCATTCGGACTCAGTTCGAAGTCAGGCATATCTTCCTCTTCTGAGGACACTACATGTTCCATTATTGTAGTCATATTTAGCCCGGAGGTTCAAAATGACCGTGTTGATTTAAACATTTTGTAGTCCGTGATGCTACTGTGCAGACCGAACATTTCAGTGCTGGCATGGAGTACTGACCCGATTCCGGAGGAGAAGCTGGAGTATGTCTACTGTCAACAGGAAGGAAAGCTGGCTGTATATGGAAGAGTGACAAAAACAGCGATTCCCTTGATTTACATGACAATTGGTGTCATGCATCACCGTGCATCTCGGTGCTAGCACGCGCTGACACGTTCCCCCCTGCGACAAGTTTAAAGTGATATAACCAATCCGAGAGATCCTGCGGTGAATAAAGTGAAACCACTGATAGGCGGCACCAGGGCACCTGATTTTACGCTGACCTCCCCCGACGGGAGCATTGTCAATCTGCATACCGTTCTTGCGTCAGGACCGGTAGTTATCACACTGATTCCGAACATAGCGCATCCGGATGCAGGCCAGCTGGTCGACAACTTCAGGGATGATTTTAATGAATTTTCTGCGCTCAAGGCGAATGTCGTTGTGATTATAAATGCGGGAAAGGAGGAGGTTGGAAAGTTTCACGAGGAGCACGGACTGCAGTATCCTGTTTTCCCTGACAACAACAGAGAAGTTTTCAGGAAGTTCGGGGCGATGGACGGAATACTGGTGAAGAAGCCCAGGAAATATGTCTGCGTTGTGGACAGAGAAGGGATGATCACTAAGGCATTCAGGAGCGTGGATGCCAACAAGCTCAGCAGGCAGTCACTCTACGCGCTGAGAGACCAGATGGGAAGATCTGCCCTGTCGAATAAGAAGTAAGGGAGACCTCTGATGCCCCTGTATATCAGAGAAGGGGAAGTGTCTGAACTCCTCAACATGAAGGAGTGTATCAGGGTGCTGAGAGAAGCTTTCGGAATCCAGGCAGAGCAAAGCACCGTGGTGCTGCCGCGGTACAGGATACCGACGGAACTGGGAACACTGAGTATGATGGGGGCAACAGTAAACACACTCGGAGTTACCGGTACGAAGACATATTACGCCAACAGATCGGGAATATCGTTTGTTGTGCTGCTCTTTTCGACATCTGACCCAAAATTACTCGCCGTAATCGAGGCAAACAGGCTCGGCCAGATCAGGACCGGAGCAGTGTCCGGTCTCATGACCGATGTGCTGGCCGGGAAGGACTGCAGCATGCTCGCATGCGCCGGGAGCGGGTACCAGGCAGAAACGCAGCTGGAGGCCATAGCCACCGTCAGGAAACTGGACAGTGCGCTGGTTTACAGCAGGAAAAAGGAGAGGAGAGAGCTTTTTGCGTCCTCCATGAGCAGGAAGCTCGGTATTGATATTAGGGCAGTGGACAGCACCGCCGGGTTCAGGCGTGCGGACATAATAGTAACGGCGACGAACTCGTCGCACCCGGTGATTCCGGATGCACATATTTCAGATAGATGCCATATTAACGCAATCGGCGCAAACAGGATTGGTTCGAACGAACTCGAGCCTGAGACAGTATGCTCAGCGCGTGCAATTGTTGTGGACTCCCTGGCCCAGGCAAAGATAGAATCCGGTGATCTGACCCTTGCTTCCTCCGGAGGATGCTTCGACTGGTCTTCGGTTTCCGAATCATGGGAAGCTCTGTCCGGCAGGATCAGGCCCAATACACACGCGACCACGAAACGCACTCTCTTCAAATCTCTGGGCATTGCTCTGGAGGACGTGTCGGTGGGAAAATTCGTCTTTGACAGGGCCGTGAAGCAGGGCCTGGGTACATGGCTCTGATGGCCTGCTGAACAGATACTACAGCCGGACCCTCCGCGTGTCGATATGCTCTCCACCAGGTGTTCTTCAGGAAATCCTTGCGCCGCATCCCTGGCAGAACGTGGCCCTGGGAACGGTCTGTGAACCGCACTTCGGACAGAAGTTCTGTGTCTGGCCCTGTGGCGCAGTCTGTATGTTGGAATAAGCGTTCTGGTCGTGGGGCAGCATTGGAGGGGTGTAAATGGAGCCCAGGTTGGCCGTGCCGGAGCTTATCCTCTGTGCATCTTCCTTTATCCAGTTCCAGAACTTCTTTTCGAATTCGTGAGCCATGTAGTAGCCGGCGCCTGCGCCGATTACGCCACCTATCACGCCGAGGACCACAAAACCTTCGACCGCCGGTATGGCGACATCCCTCCCCCATGCTCCCGTTCTCAGCGTCACGTCGCAACTGCCCGGAGTGCCGCTTATCATGACTTCCGCCTCCCTGATTGCGCCCATTACCGCCTTCAGGATGGAGCTCTTGTGGGCCTTGATATCATAGAAACCGTCCCTTGCCTCGTCGAGTATCACGGTGAGTCCTTCAGAGCCGAGATGCTGCTTGACGTCCTCGTATAACTGTTTAGGATCCACGCCGTTCAATGTCATCCGCTCTTCTTTCACATCATCACTGTCCTCGGACACATACAAGCACCGCCGATATTCAAACTTGATGTGAAACACCAGATGCGGGCATCGCCCGCACACCCTGCCTGAGCGAAACGACATACCGGGGAAAACACTTATTATCTGTTGCTGTGGATTACACGCGAAAGGGAGATGCGTCCGTTCCCTGAGTCGAATTTGTGAACTGGTTGCTGCATATACATGACTGGTGTAAATTTTGTTTCGTCCGATGCCGGTGTATTTCTCAGAAGCGATTACAGCCGCAACTGCGCTCTGGATTCGTCCACCGTTTATGTGTTCCCGGATGTTGTCTGCGTAGCGGAAGCGCGCAGATTTCTGCTGAACGGATTGCGGGCAGTGAACGGCAGGCAGTTTCTGACGCCTGAGTCGCTGGCATCCATGATAGTGCGTGGAGTCACGGCGGGACAGGCGCAGCCTCTGCCCGACAGCCTTCTGGAAATCATGGCGAGAGATGTTTTGAAATCGCTCAGAAAACAGGGCTGGCAGCTGCCGCTGTCCTTTTCTGACGCGATTCTGAGGGATTATACTGCAGTCCGTCAGTTCTATGCCGCAGGCAGAAAGTGGCTTTCTGAAATTGTGGCGGGAAGCGGCACTGTGCCTCCGGACGATACTGTTGCCAGAAGAGTTCAGTACATAGAGGAGTTTTCGGCCCTTTTCGAGGATAGGCTGAATAAGGCGGAGCAGAAAGGTTTTCTTGACAGGAACAGACTCATTAGAATCGCATCGGAGAATCCGGATTTCCTCAGGGGTGCAGGCATTGACAGGGTCGTCTTCCTCTTCCTGACGTATGCAGATGCCGCGATCATATCGTTTATCGAGGCGCTGGCTACCAGGGCTGAGGTTGTCATAGTTCTCGATGGCGACATGCAGAAACTGGAACCCGTCAAGTCGCTATTATCCGCGCTTGACCCGAAACACGCCGTCGATGATGCGCCTTCAGAGAACGGAAAGGCTGTGGTGACCTTCTTCGGTGCGCCGGACATGAGAAGAGAGCTTACTGAAGTCGCAAGGAGAATAAGGAGCGAAATTGCAGCTGGAGGTGTCGCGGAATCAGACTTCGCGGTCCTCGCCAGAAACATTGCCGACTACGACACAACAGCGCGGGAGATATTCGACGGATATGACATCCGTGTGGACGGAGGCAGAAAGCGCACTGTTGCTGACACGGCCCTGTTTGAATTCGTCATGAGATTCTTGCGATGCTTCGATCAGGATGCTTCCGGGAAAGATATGCGCCGCCTGATAATGCACGAACTTTCGCCTGCAGGCAGGCAGGAGAGCAGAGCCGTTTCAGAAATGCTGGAACTCATGCCTGAATATATCGAAGCGTGGAGCAATGCGCCTGATACACTGAAAAGAACGAAGAGACGCGCTCTCCGCAGTCTGGACACCTCTTTCATCGAATCAGTACTCAAACTGAGATCTGCGACAGGAAGAAAGATCACGTTCCCTGCTTGGATGCAAATGCTGACAAAGGTCGCGTCGCTGGCACGCACAGATGCTCAAGACAGCGCGGATGCAGGGCGATTCATTCAGGCCATCCGTGAAATGTCCGGATTGTCGACACCGATTGCCGCGGCAATAAGCGAAGGTGAAATGTCGCTCTCTGAATTCACCGCATTCCTGGAACGCTTCTGTTCGGCGGAGACGCTTGGCGCGCCCATGCGCGGAAAAGGCGTGCTGTTGACCGATGCAGGAATCGTATATCTGAGAAAATTCAGACACTGTTTCATTCTCGGAATGAACGATGGCGTTTTTCCCGCCGAACCTGTCGAAGGGGCATTTCTTGCACAATCGGTCATTGATGCGATGTCCCGATCCGGTTTCATGACTAGGCGCAGCACCGCATATCACTCTTCGACGGAATCATACTACTACAGACGTGCGAAAAGCCTGTCTGGCGAGACAACGCTGTCATACCTTACGAGCGACTCCGAAGGAAGAAAAATGCTTCCGTCGCAATTCATCATAGAGGATTGTGCTGGAAACGTGGATGCGGGAGAAAGGCTGGAGATGCTGGATCGCGGCAGCATACCTGCCGCACATTTTTTCCCGGACGAAGGAGAAAAGGTGCTGTCAAAAGGAGAGATGCGCATGATTCTTGCTGACGGGCTCCGGCAGAACAGCAGTTTACTGACAAACGACGAAAAAAGAGAACTCTGGAGAAATTGCAACCTGCCGGAGGAGAGCGTGTTTATGAATGCCCTTAGGAGGATGAACGGGGCGCCGCTTCCCTGGGAACTGTCCGGCGAAAATCCCGCGGGTAAACTGCTCGCATCGCGTCTCTCAGCTAGCGATCTCAATGAATACGCCGCCTGTCCTTTCCGTTTTTACCTGAAGCGCGTTCTCAAGCTCCATCCTCCGGAAGCGGTGTTCGGTTACAGAGGCAGGGGAACAGATGCGCATGAAATTCTGAAATCCTATTTCTCAGAGAGGAAACTGGAGGAGTTCCGAAAGGAGAGCGACGAATCCATTTCAGCCGAAGTAGACAGAAAAGTGGCAGAGCATTACAGCAAAGAATACGGCGAACAGTGCATGACGGATCTTGTCGCGGTTCTGGGGATGGATACGCTCGCCTCTGTGCTGAAGGAGTTCCTGCAGAAGGAGAGGGCAATTCAGGTGCCTCTCTCCACAGACATACTGATGATCGAGAAGAGTTTCGGTTTCGAAGGAGCTCCCCTGAAAATCGGGGAGTATGAGTTCAGGGGAAAAATAGACAGGGTGGATGCACTGCGCCGGGGATCGAGCGATGTTGTGCTGTTCGATTACAAATTCACGAAACCCGGCAAACTCAGGCTGAAGCATTTCAATTCTGAAACGGAAAGACCATTGAACTTTGAGCTGCCCGTCTATTCGCTGTATCTGAAGGACGTGCTCGGGCACAGCATCGCGGGCGCGCTGTATTATTCGCTTCAAAAATCAGGCGGAAAGTTCGATCGGGCAGGACTCGTCGAGGAGAGCAAGGCTGTGTATTTCATACCGGACCTTCCGAAGAGGAAGAGTACCCAGATTTCGGTGCTTTCGGCAAACGGCATGGAAGAGATATTTGAGAAGTACCGGACGTCGGTGACAGAGATTGCGGGAAACATACGCGCAGGAAGGTTCACGGTGACACCGGAAAAGGGAGAATGCGAGAACTGCGGCTTCATGGCTTTCTGCAGAAACTGGGGTGGTTCTGCTGATTAACGGCCGCGGGGCAGAACTGACGGACTCCCAGCTCCAGGTGCTCGAAGCGGTCAGGAAAGGAAGAAGAGTCATTGTGAAGGCCTGCGCGGGGAGCGGCAAAACGACCACCCTCGTGCATGCCTACATCGATAAACTGAAGGAGATAGAGGCATCGGAGAAAACAGATGACCCGTTCAACCGCCTGCTGGCGATAACATTCACAAACGAGGCTGCCGTGAAACTGAAGCGTGACGTATTCCGAGGTACGGGAGGGAACATAAGGGCACTGACGAACAGGACGATATCGACGATACACTCTTTTTGCAACAGTGTTCTCAGGGAGAACATCATCGAAGCCGGCATCTCACCTGACTACCGGATAGCAGAGGAATACGAAATGGCGGACGCCGGAGAGAAGCTGCTCCACCGGATTGCCGGAGAGAACATACTGAAAGACTCCGAACTGCGCGATTTTGTAAGAAAGTACGGGTTTGAAGCGAGAGGACAGGTAGGGAATTCGGGTTTCGAGGAAATGGTCAGGGCTGTGTACCAATGGATGAGAGCGGGGGGACTCGACATTGAAGAGGGCCTTGAGACACTGGACAGGAGGAAGACCTCCTTTGCCAACTGGCTCAGGAAGCGCAGTACCGAAGGCGACGAAACACAGTCTTACATAGATGAGTGCGGCCGCTCGGTGGCGCTCATTTGCAGGTACCTCGCGGAATACTGGAGACTGATGGAACTGGAAAAGAGGGAGAAGAGCGTCATTGGCTATGACGACATTATCTACTACACTTACAGGCTGCTGAAGGAGCACGGACACATAAGGGAGCGCTACAGGAAGCAGTTTCATTACGTTTTTGTGGACGAGTTCCAGGACACAGACGCTCTTCAGCTGGAAATCGTGAACATGATTTCTGAAAGAGGAAAACAGTTCTTTGTAGGTGATCCTCAGCAGCTCATATACGAGTGGAGAAACGCTAAACCGGAGCTGTTCGCAAGGGCTGAAAGTGATGCGCTTGATGACGGAGACGGGAGCAGCGTGATATACCTCAGGGAGAATTTCAGGAGTTCGGACGGCATCATACATTTTGTAAATCATCTGTTTTCAGGATTGATGAAGGAAGGCAACATGGGATATGTCGAAATGGAGGCATCCCGGGAAGATCTCAGGGAGCGCATTGACGACCCTTCCGTAC
>JAKABN010000205.1 GCA_021796895.1 Thermoplasmata archaeon
ACACAATACCGAGTGCTTCCTCTTCAGGACCGGCAAAATGTGTAGAATATGCTGACTCTGCTGACTCGACCATCTACGTGCATCCCGGCAGCCGTATGAACGGGCATTCTTATTTAATTGTCGACTCTGCTTGGAGCCGTTGAACTACTCATCGGCGGAGGCGGACGCACATACCTTCTGTGCCTGATCAGGGTATCGAAGCGTGAGTACTGTCCCACACATCGCTTCACCCATCATGTGTCCATCACTGCAAATCGAAGCGAAATTCCCTCACGATCCTGCTTAGAATTCCATTGGACGGTGCTGTACGCTAAAATTCAGGTCAGGAAGAAGGCAGCAGCGTGAAAACAGAGTGCGAAAATAGGTCTGCCCTACTTTGGAGTGGCCACCCTAATGGGCCGATCGTTTCCAGGGCGATTTCACTTTCGCATTTTTCTGACCAGCCTGCCTGTCAAGATTGTTCCACCAACAATGGCGGTAACCTCGATAAATTGCAGCCATACAAAGAAAGGCACACCAAGAACATTCGCTGTGAGAAAATCCACAGGGATGCTTTTCCATGACAGGTGTATCGTGTTGTTTGAACCGGTCACGTTCAACAGACCACCAGTCTGGATAAGATAATATCCGTGAGCAGGCAGAGCTTCGTACAAATACGATCCATTGGGAAGGCTGAATGAAATGGTTTGTGTCCTTGAGGACGACGTGATATTGAGACTGCTGACATACAGACCTCTGATACTGATTGACCAGCCTGTTCCACTTTTCAGCCCGCTTTCAATAAATGAGATAGCGTACGTGAACGGTGCAAACGTCACCGTTTCTGTCAAATCCGTACCGTCAACCGTCACAGGTGATGGTGTCAGTGTATGATTAAAACCAGGGGTGGGGCCTATTTCCAGTGAATAGCTTCCGTTTGGCTCAAAAAATGTCAACGTGCTGAGCGCTGTGATTTCCTCGAGTCCCCCGAGGGATATACTCCACGTGAAACCGGGCGGCAGTCCATTTTCCACAAATGTGACAGCCTTGGAATGAGCAGTCTCACCTACATGAATCATTGTCACTGCATTTTTATAGTAATTTGCGGCAGCCCCATATAACATTGAACCGGGAACATAAGCCATGGCGTTGAATCCGCAAATCGTGAAACGTACAGAGTTGCTATTTGTCGAAATAGCAGTGGTATTCGACCCGTCGGTAACAAAGAGTGTTCCGCTTGAATTATCAAGAACGGTTCTGAAAGGTTGTGACATTCCGTAATTGATCGTCCTTATGACAGTGTTTGTGGACGTATCAACAACGTAAATGATGCCGGACCCAAGGACATAGAGTTCGTTGCTCAGAGGACTGCATGATAGTATCCCCGCATCTGAAATGGTTATATTCGAAACCAGTTTATACGAAGAGACATTTACAACATAGATTTTGCTCTGAGTGAAACTCGCTGCATAAAGCTCACCATTGCCTGAATCATACGCAATGCTGTCTAATTCCGGGAAATCGGAAAACGTGCCTGAAACTCCGTTAGAACTTCCGTTGATCAGAGTTATGTTGCCATTGATATAGCCAATGTAGGTATCGCCGTTTGCCGGGTTTACCGCCATGCCACGTGGGTAAGAGGGAATAGATAGGGACGAAGAGATCGAATTGGAAGAACAGTTGATAAAATAGAGTGTATAGCCGGTCATAACCTCGATTTCTCTGTTGTATGGATTGTACAGTATCTGGAAGCTGCTCTGACTTCCAAATACATTGTTTACTGAGATTGTTGCAATCAGCTTATTAGAAGTCGAATTTATAACCGAGACGTTTGCGACAAAGTTTTGCTGTGAGAGGTCAAGAACGTAAATATAACCGTTGAACTGGTCGAATGCGATCGACAATGGTATCGAACCGACTGTGATGTTTGTGAATGAGCTATTCATAACACCCGAACGAATCACATTTCCTGAATGCGCCTTGAGCGTAGCCGGTGACAGACCAATGGACTGATTGTGAAGATGCAAATTGGTCGACGCTGATAGCGGAGCGGGAGCAACGATCGTAGTCATGAGCATGAGGGCTCCAAGCAAAACAAATAAACGCATAGGTGTCACCAGTTAACGTGATGTTAGTCTTATGATGTACATCAGACTGTTCCTTGTTTGGCATTAATCAGCTTGCTGGAAGCTCAGGCAACATTTATAATCTTGTCTCTCTGTGCTTTGTTGAATATGCAAATGATGCGCATGAGTGTCCATGCTCTCCATCACAATGCCGATGTGCGAGTGCAGATCTCTTATCGCTTTTCCCATCAATCTTTTTCCGTAGCACTTGAGTGCGTCTGAGCACACATCCTTTTCATAACCTCTGGTGCAAGGCCTGTGCTTTGGGAATCCAAGTGATTCTCATCGAACTTACGCTTGCCGCTGCCACCAGCGTCGGCTCCAAACTCGCCTTCTGTTGGCGTTGCGATTTCAGGCTTCATGAAGTGGCGCCATAACGTAGTCGTCATATGCACGCAAGAGATTGAAGTCTGCGCGTGCTTGAGTAGAGAGGATTAACAGCATGTTGTCTTTCCTTCCTCCGACAACGCGGCGGTACAGGCAAGATTGATTTATGCGCCTGTTTATTGTGTTTTGATCGATTATGCCCGTAAAGGAAGTTCACCTTCTTGAGGACGGCTATCTTGAACTGGATATGGGAATGCTGGTTTACATGAAAACACCTTATTACGGGATAAAGTACATGGCGGCGCTCAAGCCGCTGCTTGTAAGGACTGATAACGAAAACATCATTGTTGATACTGGCATAGCTCCACTGCCGGACAGCCTTGCGAAACATGTGAGATACACGAAGCAAATGGATATTGTCGGAAGTCTTTCCGAATTTGGCCTCACTCCTGATGACATTACAATCGTAGTTAACACACACCTGCACATGGATCACTGCGGCAACAACAGGTTATTCAGAAAAGCGAGATATTTTGTCCAGAAACAGGAATTGCATTATGCAAACAACCCTGATCGGTGGATGAGAGGGGGCTACGTCAGGGAGTTTTTCAACGAATTGCAATTCGAGCTGGTGGACGGGGACAGCAACATAGCTTCAGGCCTGAATGTGATTGAGACGCCGGGCCATACACCGGGCCATCAATCTGTAGTCATAGAGGCCGGCGGCAAACGGATTGTGTACATGGGTGATGCATGTCCCCTGATGGAAAATCTTGAGCGCCGTG
>JAKABN010000206.1 GCA_021796895.1 Thermoplasmata archaeon
CACAAGAGTAATCCTTTGGGCGACATAAATGAGCCATCTTTGGTTATTATCGGGTTCTCATAAAGCAAGGGCGATCTGCCAACAACGACTTCGAACGCTCTTGTTTCTACAGGCTTCCTGGAAAGAATATCCTCGGATCCAACGAAGACTATCCCCAATCTGGCAAATGAACTTCTGGGCCCCCAAAGGACGCCTTTTTCCGAGTTTAGTTTGTAAAATAACGCATCTGCGGCAGTTCTGTACCATTTAATGCCTTGTGCTGTTCCCCTCAGAATAACGGGTGGCCTTCCCCTTGAGAGCTTCCTTGTTTTCTCTTTCTTTATAAGACCCCTGCTTTCGAGCTCATTCAGGTAGGAGACCACGGTATTGGGCGAATATCCCGTCGCTCTTGTAAGCTCGCGAACAGAATAGCTT
Source organism: Thermoplasmata archaeon (assembly GCA_021796895.1). Classification (GTDB taxonomy): domain Archaea; phylum Thermoplasmatota; class Thermoplasmata; order Sysuiplasmatales; family Sysuiplasmataceae; genus Sysuiplasma. Next base: position 415 of record JAKABN010000206.1, read on the forward strand.
CCATTGAATATTCTCGCCAGTACTGTCAGAGCAATTTCTTCCTTCATTTTTACATACTAAACTATAACAAAATATCTATAAGAAGATGGCGGTTGGACTAAACGGGAGAACCACTCAATAGCTCTTGGTGGCTGAGATAAACACAATCCTCAAGCTATTCAAGTTCACTGTCGATGCAGATGGTGTTAAACAGCCTTCTTGCTATTTTCCGATTCCAGCTGGTACAGGTCAGTCAGTTCCCTGCTTTCCTTCCTGGAAGGAATAGGCCACTTTGCTGTAATGCCCTGAGTTTGAATCCGGGATATGGTGTCATTGACGTTTTCCTCGACCTCTGTGTAACTTACTTTTTGTATCAAAAAGTCAGCACTAATTCTGTTTCTCTCTTTGAGGATGAAGAATAGTGCATACTTGGCATTAGTTTGATTTGGCCGGTCTCACAATATCTTCAGTCAATCTGACTTGTGGAGTGAAACCACCCGTAGTGCCGTGCTTCGAAATCAACGTCGCAACTTAACAAATATTAGATATATCCGAGACAATCGATGAGGAAATTAACATATCCCGTTGTCAGGCATTCCCGGAGAATCTGAAATTCTCTGTTGAGTCATGGCAATGCAACCGGTTCTGCCTGATTCCACATTTCAGTAACAAAGAGAATTTCAGCATCACCGAAGGAAAAGAAACAGGCGCCGCTCTTATGTCGTTTTGTATATAGGGGACTGCTGTTGAACAACGGTGCTGTATCAATTTCCTTTTCCGAGCAACACACTTGGTTCTGTTCGTTCAATATCTAGATCATCAAAGTGTCTGTCGAAAGAAACGATGTAGTCTACTGCCAGCTTCTTGGCGACAAAGTACTGCAAGGCGTCATCGAAATCAAGCTTTGTTTTCCGCTGAACAATAGTTGTCGCGATTTCATCGGTATTTCCGGTGTCGTAGACTACAAGCCCTGAGCTTCTTTCCAGGTTCCGCAGGAATATCGATACTGTTTCCGCTTTGCCGAGTATCGCTTCTACTGCGTGCACGGAAAATCTTGTTACCACAGCCTCCAATTCGCCTTCGGATATCCTGTTCAAAAGGCGCTCGCATTGTGCCGCTCTATCCTGCTTCAAGAACATCTCAAGAAAGATGTTTGTATCGAGGAGTATCATCTTATCTTTTTCCACAGCTTGTGCTGTAGTTCGACGGAATCTTCCTTCAGGTAATCCAGAACTCCGACCAGCTTATCCCAGTTGGGCTTCCCCTCCATCGTATACTGCCTGAGCATATCTTCCATCGCTTTCTTCACAGACCCCTTCTTGTAGCCGTAAACTTCCATTGCCTTCTTCTTGAATTTCTTTACCAACTGACTGTCCAAATCGACCTTGAGAGTTTCGGTCATAAGTACGAAAGTACTTTATGACTATATAAGTTCTACCGCAATTATCCTTTCTACTTGCGTCTTTCCGCGGGATTTGCAGATTGACCGAGACAGTGTCAATAGGCAAGATTGTCATCTGTCTCTTTGTGGTGAGAAACCCCCCTGACTCCTCTTTCATTCAGCTCGATGGTTCTGTTCCGGGGTGGTTCCAGTCTGTATGGGTGGTGTAAACCGACCCTTGTGCAAAGTGCTCACGTAACTGAGTAAAATTACTCAATGCATTGAGTAAATTGTAAAAGGAGAAGGAGCGAAACACTTCAGTAGGCCCGTGCTGAATGTGCTGCTCAAACGCTTGAGTGAACCTAATCTTCCGGCGCATTATGCTTTTGCAGACGTACTTCCTCTCGGGAACAGTCTCTGGATTGAATGGCAGTGGGATGCCGTCAGAAAACTCGTCAACGCCAGTGTGAATAAGAAAGGCATACTCATGCTGAATGAAGTACGGAAGATACCGGGCTGGCCGGAAGTCAACAAGAAGCTTTCGGACGAGGACGGGCGTAGAGAGAAAATAGTTTGAATGATGAATTCCATGCTTCCGGCTGCATGCATCGAATATTGTTGCACGGATGTACGCGTCCTGCCGGCCTGCCGTGCTCCCGGGCACGAACCTGATCGAGCACAGCTGCTGGTAACCATGTCAGATATGGTGGCTGGACTGTTTCTGTCAATTTTCTCAGCTTTCATGTTTGCAGTGTCAAACATGTTCATTGTCAGGGGCATGAGCTCAGGTCACATGTCCGCTGGAGTGTTGACGACAATACTGTTCTCATCACTCGTGATATTCATTGTATCTCTGGCAACGGGTCAGTTCTTCGACATCTGGAAACTCGGCGTCTATCCTGCACTCCTCTTCATGCTCGCTGGTGTCCTGAACTTCATACTGGGCCGCGGTCTCAACTATGCCGGTATGATTCTACTGGGCCCGTCAAGGGGCAGCTCGATCACATCCTCACAGAGCCTCTTCGCCGTCTTCTTCGGCATACTTCTGATTTCAGAGCCGCTGACACTCCTTGCGGGCGCAGGCGTGATACTCGCTTTCTTTGGTACAGTGCTTGTCACAACGGGAAACGACAGGGGAAAGAAGCTCGACAGCAGAGGTCTGCTGTTTGCTCTACTCGCGGCCATCTTCGTCGGCATGTCCGTTGTTGTGATAAGGGCTGCCGATCTGCGGTCTCCGCTGCCGGTTGACGGTGCACTGGTAGCATATCTTACCGCCGGCCTCTTCTATTTCCTGCTCAACCTCGTGCGGACAGGCAGCCTGCGCGGTGTAATTGCGGGCAACAGGAAAGCCATGCTGGCTGTCGCCGGCACGGCATCCGGGCTGGCCCAGAGTTCTAGATTTGTTGCCCTCCTGGTCTCTCCCGTCGTCCTTGTAGCACCGA
>JAKABN010000207.1 GCA_021796895.1 Thermoplasmata archaeon
AGTTTCGGCTTCATCGGCCTTCAGATACATGCCGCTGGCAAGCTCGAGCGCAGAAAACACACTCCGCTCCGAGAGAAATTCATCGACTCCGCGCTTCTTCCCGGAATGCCGCACTTCGTCTCGCCGCACTTTCCCTCTCCTGGTGCCTTTTTCTGATTCGTCCGTCGCAGTAAATTCAACAGCTCTGGCATTTATGGAAAATACAACTTCTGCAGCTTTCTGCCTGTTCTCTCCGCTGTAGTGTACCACCGCTCCTTCGATGCGAATCGGTTTGCTGCAGTGTGAACATCGTGTGGAAGCAGTGCCTGCAGAACAAATCTTAGCCATGCCGCATCGCGGACATGCGATCACCTGCAGCAACTGGCATTCCGCCGTCAGTCATCGAATGTGAACACGACGGAAGCGAGACAGGCACCATAGTGGTCCAGAGGTATGTCCAGTTCCTCCGCAACATAGGTTATCTTCTTGAATTTTATGCGCCTCAGCTTGGCCATCTCGTCCATTTTCCACTCGAGTATCTGTGTCATGTTCTTTTTCGTGCCGTGCATGTGTCCTTCCGCTACGTATCCGCCCTGGCCGTCGGCCCTGAAACCGTAGGCAACGCCCGCCGAAATAGTCTCGCCTTCTCCGCCGCGCATCTGTGCAAGAACGCAGTGTGTCACCATTCCCCTGGGCAGCTCCTTCCTTGGCATCTTTCTGACGCCTACAGGAAGAACAGAGGACACCGAAACCAGATTCTGCTCTCCTATCCCTGCAAGGATCAATGCCTGATCAAAAGCGTTCAGGTCAGAAACTTTGCTTACAGCCTTGCCGCAGGTCACGAAAAATTTAGTTGGAAGCGGAAACATTACACTCGCTCAATTCTTTCCAGTTCTTAAGACTTTTTGTTTTTGTCTGCTGCCGGCATCCCGGTCCATTTGCTCTTTCGCAATCTCTGCCGCAGCTCGGGCTTTTCAAACCGGTGACTGAAATGACTTTCATTCGACAGACAAATCGCTCAGCGTCCTTGGGGAAGGCTCAAGACTGAATTCTCTCATGAATGCGTCTATAAAATCCCGCTGCACTTTCTGGAAGTCCACCTCATGACCCAGAATCTTCCTGGCAGATGTCATCGTCGAGGCGCTCATGCCACATGGATTGATGAGACTGAAGCCGTCAAGCTCATTGTTCAGATTTATGGCCAATCCGTGAAAGGACACCCATCTTTTCACCGCAATGCCGAGCGATGCAATTTTTCTGTCGCCGATCCAGATTCCAACCGGCTCCAGTCTCGCCTCTGCGTCTATACCGGACGATGTAAGCGCCTCGACACCCGCCTCAAGCATTCCTGTCACGAGTCTCCTCACGCCGATTCCGTTCTCAGTGAGGTTGAGTATGGGATAGGCTACGAGCTGTCCGGGACAGTGGTATGTTCCTTCCCCTCCCCTTTCTATGGCGAACACGGGTACGCTGAGCTCGGGCAGCTCCCCCCTGTATCCTCTCCCGAAAGTGATTGCGGCCCTGTGTTCGGTAACTATCAGCGTATCATATATCAATGAACTCTGTCTGAGTGTGAGGAGTTTTCGCTGCAGTTCCAGCGCATAGGCGTAATCGGTCAGGCCTATGGTCAGGAGGTTGCATTTTCTCCGGAATTCAACCGGACTCTCGGCATATTCGCTCCTCATGGTTTTTGCATCACTTCACGAAAATGTGCGTCGGCTTCTTCTCAGCGACTTCCGCCGCCTCCATTAGCATCTCTGGAAGCGTGGGATGAGGATGCACGGTGAGCGCAATATCTTCAGATGTGGCTCCCATCTCTATGGCCAGTGCGATTTCACTTATCAGCTCGGAGGATTCCCTTCCGACAATCTGGGCACCAATGACCGTATCATCTGTCTCACTGATCACGAGCCGTACAAATCCCTCCGTCTCGCCAAGCGAGAGTGCTCTTCCCGATGCAGCATATGGGAACTTTGCTGTCTTTGCCCTGATGCCTGCCGCGGCAGCCTGCTCCTGCGACATGCCTGCCGCCGAAATCTCCGGATCTGTGAAAACAGCAACAGGCATTACTTTCTGGTCCATAGCGGAGGGAATACCGCATATGACTTCGGCCGCAACTCGTCCCATTGCCGTTGCCCTGTGTGCGAGGAACGGCGGACCCGTGACATCTCCCGCTGCGTAGATCCAGTCGGAACTTGTCCTGCACTGCTCATCAACGGTTATGAATCCCTTCGCATCCGTTGCAACGTTCGCATTTTCCAGTCCCAGCGTACCGGCCACGGAACGCTTGCCAACGCTTACAAGGATTGTATCCGCTTCAATATCAATGAGACTGCCGTCCTGCATCTTCACCGAAGCCTTCGCTCCTCCTTTCCTGCGCTCAAGCGTTTGCACCGTCGAACCCGTGAACACAGATATTCCGAGTCTCTCAAGGCTCTTCATAATTACGCGAAGCATTTCCTGATCGGTTCCCGGCATAATCTGCTGCATGAGTTCGACAATGCTCACCTTGCTCCCCATTTTAGCCGCAGCAACACCGAGTTCCATCCCTATGTATCCCCCGCCCACGACTAGCAGTCTGCCTGGAATCCTGTCGAGCGACAGGAAATCCCTTGCATCGATGACCAAACTGTGGTCGAAAGGGAGGGACGGCAACTCGCTGAATACTGTTCCGGTTGCGATTACCGCAATGCCGCAGCCGACGGTTCCGTGTCCTTCAACCTCAATTTCCCCTTTTCGCAGCAGCCTTGCGCTTCCGTGCATCGTCTGGACACCGTTTGAGCGGAGGAGCGCCGACACTCCTTTTGTGAGCTTGCTCACGATCCCTTCCTTGTATTGCTGAAGTCCGGGCATGTTTATTTCCGTCTTTTCCGCTTTCACGATGCCGTTTGCTCCCAGCGCCCTGAATCTGCCAATGGTGTCAGCCGCCTGTATTATCGTCTTGGATGGAATGCATCCGAAGTTAAGGCACTCGCCGCCTACGTTTTCCTTCTCGACGAGCAGGACTTTCCTGCCAAGCTGTGCGAGCCTTATCGCGCACGGATAACCGGCAGGACCTCCGCCAATCACGACAACATCGTACCTGTCCATCAGAATTCCAGCTTCATCAGAAACGGGTGTTCGAGATATTCTATTAGTTTGTTTCCGAACCGTGCCGCTACCGCCCCGTCGACGATTCTGTGATCGCATGCAACGGTGAAGTACATCATGTCCCTGATTATAATCTGCCC
>JAKABN010000208.1 GCA_021796895.1 Thermoplasmata archaeon
AAAATAGAACATTGAAGCTCTAATACCTATTTTCCGCAGTTTTGAAACGTGATATCCTTGAATTTATCCGGCAGTGTCATATGATGCTGGCGACACGTCCATCAGTGTCAACAGCAGTTTCTGTTTATCATTGAGCTGCGTTTCGAACACGTCAATCTTGCTTTCTCTGTCAAGCAGGTGGTGTGTCATCACTTCTGAGAATGCAGACAGCAGTTTGTCTGCTGTCGGCGATATGCATTCCCTCCCCTCGGAATATATGGGAAGCGATGCTATTTTCTGTTTCTTCATCGAAAGGCGTACCTGCCTCTCGATGAGCGCCTGGATGAGCATTGCGATGAAATAGACAAACAGGAATGCTTCAATCCTCGCAATACTCTTGAACAGCACTGGCATTACTGCGTAAACCGTTTTCAGCTGCTCGTGCCTCTTCTCGAGCATTGGCTGCTGCTTGTACTTGTCCAGAACATCCTCTGCACTCAATTCTGTACAGTTCGTCAGCAGCGGGAAGATGCCGTCACACTTTGCATCGAACCGTATGTTCTCCTCGAGCATCTTCACCTTCACATGGAAGCGTGATGTCACCGTCTTTGTGTAGATGGTGTCCCTGCCCGGCCTTCCCCTCCTCTGCTGCCTGAATTTCGATGCATGCTCCTCTGCAATCTCGTATGAGACATACCTGGCGGCGCCGGAGATGGACTCATCGGCTTTCTCCACAACAGTTTCCCTCTTCCTGATGCGCGACTTCGGGCTGTTCAGTGATTTGTCGAGCTTCCTGAGCGCGGATACGGCCTTCTCTATTGCCGCCTCCCTTATCTCCATGTCCTTCCGCTCCTTCTGCGAACTCCATACCCAGACTATGCGGAAGCCCTCTGACGACGGTATCGGCGATTCCGCCACGCTGAATGTTATGGGGATGCCGTAACAGTCCCTGCCCGCTGCACCCGCACTTTTCCAGTCGACGGTGTTCGACTGAATGTGCTGCCTGAACCATCCGTCCTCGCTCCTTGTCGCAGGCAGCACCGTGATGAACTTCCCTTTCTGCCCGTCTATGTATCTCAGCGTGTCCTCGACGCAGAGCTTGCTGTCTGCCACATAGATGAAATCCGGACTTCCCTTCAGCTCCCTGACGGCATTCCAGACAGCGAGATGGGTGGACGTGTCATCGGTGTTGCCGTCCATCGCCATGTAGTGGACAGGAACACATCCGTCTGAACTCACAGTAAGCGTCCAGAGCAGCTGCTTGAGGTCAGGGCGATGGTCCTTGTTGTGGCCGTAGGCGATTGCTGCAGACTTCTTCCCTCTCCTGTAGCCGCCGTCGGCATCGAGATACCTGCCGGAGAATGTCACCGTCGTAGAGTCGTTATGAAACTCATCCATCCTGATGCCGAACTCCCTTATCGCGCCGACGACGAGTTCTGTGAGCATTGTTCCCCTGTCTGCGTCGTAGAGGGCGTCCAGTGCTCTTCCAATCCTGTCGTCGTTCAGTGAGGCTCTCTGCCCATACGTGACGCCGAGGAGGGAGGGCATGTATGCCGAAGACCACTCGGCTATGCCATACATCGGCTCCCTTTCCATTATTATGTTCCTGACAAGCAGCGAGATGCACTGTGCGGGCGGGATGCTGGAACGGCCCGCCGGTATGTGTTTCGAAAGCATGCTGTCGACGTGCAGTCTTTCAATATACCTGCCGAGCACTGGAAGCGGCCCTATCTTCTCAGTGACGAGTGTGAATTTGCCATGCCCATGTCTTGCGACCATTCAGCCGGGTAATTGACTTATGACTATAAGTATATATCCTTACAGCCCATTACTCACGTGAATGCCTGAATCTGCTGATGTTGAGATGGACAGGCTTAGGAAGCGCATCCGAGCTCTTTCAGAGAAGCTTGCGGACATTGACTTCGTGCTTCACGGAAGCGTGACGAAGCACTACATGAGGTGCGGCCATGCCGGCTGCAGGTGCATGTCTGAGCCACCGGTCCTCCATGGTCCATACCATGACTGGACAAGGAGGGTGGAAGGCAAAACCGTCACTGTGAGACTCACGGAGGCACAGGCGGGCATAATCTCGGGATGGATACAGAACATGAGGAGAGTTGAGGGGATTGTATCTGAGATGGAAAAGCTCACGCTCAGGGCCGCAAAATTAATTCGAAGATAAGCTATTCACAAAGTGCGGAAAATAGGTTTAATTGTCCGATTGGTGCTTTCTGAAAATCTGATGGTAATTCCGCCAGCTCTTGGCAGCACCGCAGCCAGAACGCTTCCTAATGCACTATACCTCTCATGAAGATTTGAGAGAGTTAGGCATTTTGTTGGTGATTCAGGTAGATTTTAAGGAGAGTTAAATTGACCTTCTTTGAATCTGTTTGTTGAACCTACCGAAGTTCAGCAACATGTAATTACATGGTACTCTCATTTGTTCAGCAAGCGAAGTCCGCTGACTCGAAGGATTAGCATACTCCGTTCCTTCAAATTAGATACCGCGGCCATGAAGGAGGATACCGCATGACTGTTGATATGAAAGGCTTGTGCCGCGCAATCTTGTTTTTCCTATTGTATCTCGGTTTACTACTCGTGATCGTTGTGCTTCGGGATATTGTGTTTAGCTTCTTCGGCGTGGCTTATGAGAAGGTTTTCTACAAACAAACGCCTGTCCTTTTGGGGGTACAATTCAACTATTTTGGCTTCGTAGTTCCGTTGATTATTTCACTTTTACTGATACCAATATTGTTCAGACCACGACAATCTTTAGCTAACGCTTCAAGCATGTCAGTGAGTCGCCCCGAACTCATATTGGCAATTTCTCTGTTGAGTTCTTTTATAATTTCTGCCTTCATATACACACTTCAGAAGATCACTTCATCCAGTGCCGGACTGAATTCGTTAGCTTTTGTATCAGTCTTGGCATACCTAGCGTACAGAGTTTACCGGGGTACAATGCAAAGATTGCTACCAGTGGCTTTTATACTTGGTTTTGCCGAAGGGATAATCAGCGATGCCGGGTCAATCACTCGTGTTACCGCACCTTGGGGTGGAGGAGGGGTGTTTGATGGAGACTTTGTAATACCCATCTCTCTCTTCATATCGATTCTATTGATTGAGAAACTTTCTCTAAAGCCCTCAAAACGGTTCCGCTAGTGATTATATGTTGACCGATAATGAAATCAATCCAATAGTCCCGAATCTTTGCCATTTTGT
>JAKABN010000209.1 GCA_021796895.1 Thermoplasmata archaeon
CGCCGAATTGCACTAAACATCATTAACACCGTTTCGCATCACAGTGCAAAGGCGATTTCATACTTGTGCAGACAATCAATCCCTAAACATCGGAGAATATAACATAGATAAGGAACAGAGTTGACAAGCCTCAGGAGCCATCAGAGAGAGTGGAAGAAGTATATCGACCTCAGAATCGATTATCCGAAGAATACAGTCAGGCGCAACCCGGCGAGACTGGAACATGAGCTGTCTGTGTCCATGACCTCGGAGACGGGAAAACCCATAAACCAGAGCGTGGCACAGATATGCAAATGCATCACCATGCTTGACTACATGGCGGAAAATACGCTTGAGTACTTTGAGACGGAAACCGTTGGTACGAAGGCAATGAAAAGCTATATCCGTTTCGACCCGATCGGAGTTGTCGAACTCATCATGCCCTGGAACTATCCGCTGTGGCAGGTCATGAGAGAGGCGATTCCCGCACTCATCGCAGGGAATGCCATTCTGCTCAAGCATTCATCAATAGTGAGCGGAACGAGTATGCTGATTCATGAAATAATGGAGACACCTCCATTCGTTTCTGTGATCGCGAGCGGTCCGGACGCGCTGGAGGCGGTAGATTTTGTCGATGACGTGTCGTTCACAGGTTACTCATCCGTCGGAGCGATGATCTGTGAAAGGGCAGGCAGGGCGATCAAGAAAAGCGTCCTTGAGATATGAGGATCGGACCCGTTCATAGTGCTCGAAAGCGCGGATGCGGAGAAAGCCGCGAAGCACGCAACGCTGGGACGTCTGCAAAATGCCGGACAGAACTGCATCGCCTCAAAATGATTCATCGTGCACGAACACATCTACGATGATTTCCGCTCAACTCTGGAACGCGAATTCTCATCGGTGATTGTGGTAGACCCGATGGATGTAAAGACTTTTTTGGGACCACTGTCCACCTCACAGCAGACGGAAATTGTGAAGAAGCATGTCGGAGAACTCAGAACCATCGGCACTGTGCATGAAACCGGTGATGTTAGCGGAAACCTGTTTACTCCGGTCATAGCGGAAGTGGAACGGCCGTACAGCGATGAGATATTCGGACCGGTGGCTGTCCTGAAAAAGTTCTCCGGTGACGACGAAGCGGTGCATATCGCAAATGAAACCCCGTACGGCCTGGATGTTCGATCTTGGGAGATCCGGACTATGCTGAACGGCTCGTTCCTTCCATAGAAGACGGAATGGTTTTCATCAACAGGAACGTCACATCTGATCCGAGAGTATGCGTAGAGATTCGCGCGCTATATCGGCATAATATGATGCGCTGACTCTTTGTCCGCTCCGCAGAAGCGCCTGTGCGAAGCATCACATCCGCCCGTCCGGAGGCGACATGAAGCTCTGACCTGCATGGGGCAATGCGTACACCGCACGCGGAATACAGCCTGGGTCACTGCATGTGCAGATGGATCCATATTTTCCTGACTGTCATATCGCTGCGCCGTGATCCTTCCACGGAGACCACTTCCATTGTGTCCCCTCTTGACAACGGGACCTGTGCGGTGGCAATATAGAAGTACCCGTTGACCTCGATCCGTGCCCTTTCGCCGCGAATGATGTTTTTCACGGTGCCTCTGGATCTGACGAACGAATGGCTCAGATTCCGTTTGTATGCTAGCAGCGCACGGGAGGCAACTAAACCAGAGAAAAGAATGAACAGCAGCGGCCCGAAAACCGCGGGCTGATGCCATAGAAACCGTAGTAACGCCTGTAAATGTTTTCCACGAGAAGATAAACGAGACCGATTACGGCAATTGTGCCGGCGAGTGACCACAGCCTTACTATGGCCATTAGTAATCTGCCGTTAATCAAATAATCACCATTTACCTGATTCATTCTACTGATCGTAGCTGTGTGGCTATCCGCGGACGGAGATGGTAAAGAGGATATAACTACATTTTCGGGAAGGGAGTATCGCATGAAGGACTGTCCCGGATTGCCTGTTAAGGGCACATCTTTTTTGATGCACGGGGAAACTGTACACCTGGTTTCAATTGCCATTTCACATGATATGCACTTTTGTGTAAATCCGGGCATGACATGTCCTGAGAATTGTTTCACAGAATCCTGGAGTGACTTGCCCGAACCGAATTTAATAATGCTCCGTTTTACTTCCCGGCAGAATTGGTGTGCTGTTTTCCCGGACTGTCGCCTTTACTGAAAATCAATTCGATTGTCTTATCTCTGGATTTGGCTCCTCGGATCAGGAATATGCCCGATTTTGGAATACCGAAGTGATTTGACAGAATTTCTACGAGCCGCATGTTGGCGTTGCCGTCCGTCGCTCTTGCATCCACCCTCACATCGTAATTCGATTCGTCAAGTCTGGTCACCTGAGAAAACTTTGAATTCGGCGTCACATGAACTTTAATAATAATCACACCCCATTTTGAGCAGTGTGGATATAAACATATCCAGGCGCAGTATCCATGGACTCGACCAAACAGGTTTGACTGATGTTTCCCGGTTCCATGAAAGCAGCGACCAGTCGTAAAATGCTTTAGCGGCAATCCAAGAATTGTTCAACCATACAGCACGCTGGCATTGGATTCACATCCATGCGATTATTCAGCATGCACCGCAATTTCACATCAAAAAACGGTTGCTGACAGATATATATAATTGTACTCAATTGTATTAGCTAAACTGGAAAGGGGAGTTCTATCTTGTTAAATGGCCTCAGAAACGGGATCATCGCGATCGCAGTCACGGCGGTAATTGCCGTGCTGGTCATACAGCTGGCAGCGCCGTCTGCGAGCGGACAGTCCATTGGCCTGAACAACCTCCCGAGCACGATGGCGCTCGGCAACACATATTCGTTCTACGTAACAATCAATCAGGGACCAGCCAAGTTGATAACCGGTGCATCCACCATGACTCTTGCAATAGCCAGGTCGAATGGAGCGGCCGTCACCAGTGCGGAGTTCAACGGCACAGGGACAATATTACGCACCGGAGGTTTCGTGCAGACAGTAACCGTACATAACGGAAGCGCATCCAACATTTACGGGTATGGCGGAACGGCGGGTTACATCAGTTATCAGGTATCAGTCAACTTCCCCAAAGGCGGTCTGATCGGGACTGGCCAGTATTCGCTCAGTGCCACGCTTGTAATTAACTCCTCTTCGACAC